>NZ_ACPC01000020.1:0-349563 GCF_000175075.1 Bacillus sp. m3-13 | reverse complement strand
CCACTGAAAAACCTAGTAACCTATCTTTTGGATAATTTATAGCTGTTGATTGAAGCAATAGGTGAAGACTCCTACGGGGGAGTAGCGACAATGTTGAGACCCCGCAGGGCGTAGCCCGAGGAGGCTCAAGGTCGCCCCGTGGAAAGCGAAGCCGTTTGCGGAAATCAACAGCGGTGTCTTAAAAAAATCTAACATCAAAGACTTTTTCAGTGGCCTCCAACGAAGTGAGGAGGCTCAAGCACCGTCCCGCGGAAAGCGAACACCTGGAACGAAAGGGAAACAAGGAGTATATGAGACTTATAAAAATGTAAGCGCTTCGGAGGTGAGGATCCATGTTTAAAAAGAGCATACGCAACAAACTGATCGCACTTCTTTTAATCATCACCATCCTCCCATTCGGAACGTCGATCATCATTACATACTACCAAACAAAAGAAGCATTCAAAGACCTCGTCGTCCAAGAAAACAGCAACCTTCTCTACCAAGGTAAAATAAATCTCGAAAGCTATCTCGAAGAACTCAATAATCTCACTCTATCACTCTACAACAATCCCGATTTCATCAACTACATGAGGGCACCTGACAAAGAAGATAACTATTTGACGATAGGGATTGTCAGAAACGTGCTGCAAACCATTCTATACGCGGAAGAAAACATTACGAGGGTTCAGATTTCTTTTGCAGAGGAAAATAGGGGGATTACCGCCTCTAAACGGTCCACTGTCGTCTTTTCTGACCGCATCTCTAATGCCTACGAAGACGCCTATAAACGGGCACAACTCAGTCCGTACAACTACAATATTGACACCACCCAGCTGCAAGAGGGCCGGAATGTTTTATACGTCCACAGAGCTTTGACCAACGTCCCATCTGACAACGTGCTAGCATTTATCACCCTTGAAGTGGGCACTGAAAAAATACTGGAGCTAAGTGAAAACCTCTACAACAAGGAAAATGAAGAATTTTTCATCCTCTCTGCTACTGGTGAACTGATCTACAGCTCCAATCCATTGGTCGCCTCCAAAAAAGAAGAGCAACAATGGATTCCCGAGATCATGAAATCTGAAGCCACACAAGGTACGATGGAATGGGACAACGGGCAGTTTCAGGGCGTCATGATGTATGATCAAACAGAGCTTGCGGTAGGGGGATGGATTTTGGTAAAGCGTGTCCCTTATACCACGCTTTATGACAACGCCTTTGTTGTGACAAAAATCAATATATTCTTTGGAGTTATAGGGTTGTGTTTGGTCATATTGGCGTCTTTAATTGTTTCTTTTAAAATTACGTCTCCTATCAGGGTGCTACTACAAAACATCCAACAGGTAAAAGAAGGGAATATGAATGTGCAATTTCCGTCACTTGGAAATGATGAGATTGGTATTTTAGGATATCGTTTTAAACAGATGATGGAACGAATCAATCTCCTGATCAATAGAGAATACAAGTTAGAGATTGAAAATAAAACGAACCAGTTAAAGGTGCTTCAATCGCAGCTCAATCCGCATTTTTTATATAATGCCTTGCAGTCCATTGGAACGCTAGCCTTGAAAAATAATGTGCCGCAAATCTATACCCTCCTGACTCACCTATCCAAAATCATGAGATATGGAATGAATATGGAGGAGGATATGGTACCGTTGAAAAAAGAAATAAACTATTTAAAGGCATTTCTTTTGCTGCAAAAGGAGCGTTTCGGGGAGAACTTTGAGTACGACATGGAAATAGAAGAGAAAGCCATGGACATCGAAATTCCCAAAATGATTCTGCAACCGATTATCGAGAACTATTTCAAGCATGGGTTTGATATTCGGGAAGGAGTCGGCAAGATTGAAATCAACGGGAAAATAGTCGATGAATACCTTCTTCTTACACTACGGGATAATGGTGTTGGAGTGAGTGAGAGCAGATTGACGGAAATTTACCGCTTGTTGTCAGAAGGGAAACCAGCTTCGGATGTAGAAGAAACTAATATAGGATTGAAAAATATATATACACGGTTGCAGCTATACTACAATAACTTGGCAGCGCTTCATTTGGATAATCACAATGACGGAGGGTTTATGGTGACATTGAAACTTCCGCTAGAAGTTGGGGGTGAAAAAGATGAAAGCAATCATCGTGGATGATGAAAAGCATGTGCGGGAAGGGCTGCTGTTGTTGGCTAATTGGAAAGAAAATGGGATAGATGCAATCTATGAAGCAGAGGACGGGGACGAGGCGATTATGCTCATCAAGCAACATCGTCCTGAAATTATTTTCACCGATATGGCTATGCCAAAAAAAGATGGAATCAGCCTGCTTAAATGGATTTCTGAATCGGATTTGCCGAGCGTGACCATTGTGGTTAGCGGGTACGATGATTACACATTCATGCGAAATGCCATTACTTATAAAAGCTTTGATTATATTTTGAAGCCCATTGATCCTGATCTGCTGAATGAGACGTTAGAACGGGCAGTGAAAAAATGGAAAGAAGAAGCCTTGGTCAAGAGGACGATGGGTTCTGCGAGCAATGTGGAAACGATTCCTGTTCGTTCCACCGAGCCGGTTTCCGTTTCAAGTATGGAAAAGATCGAGGAATTCCTTCGGGCCAACTATCAACAGGATATCACCCTCCAGGAGATTGCCGACCGTTTTTACTTAAGCCGGGAGCATATTTCCCGCAAGTTCAAGCAAGAATATCATGAAACCATTACCGATTATGTGACGCGGATCCGGATGGAGAAGGCGAAGGAGCTGCTGGCGAATCCGAATTTGAAAATTTATGAGATTGCGTATCATATTGGTTATCAGAATGAGAAATATTTCAGCAAGGTGTATAAAAAGTTTTTTGGTATGACGCCAAATGAGTATAGAGGCAGTTTAGTAAAATAGTTAACACCGCGGTTGCTTTCCGCACTGGGCTTCGCTTTCCTGCGTGCGGTCCGGGAGCATCCTCGGCAAGCCTGCGGGGTCTCCCCTGTCCCTTCCTCCCGCGGGAGTCTTCGCCCTGTGCTCCAAGCAACAGCTAGAGTATCTATAGAGATTACAATTTTTATTAAAACAATACATATAAATGAGGTGCAGATATGAGTCAGTTACGAATGGGAATTATCGGGGTTGGTGGAATTGCGCAGAATCGTCATATCCCTACTTTTCTGAAGATGCAAGAGAAAGTGACGATCACGGCAATCAGTGATGTGAATGAAGAAACGGCAAAGATGGTAGGGGAGAAATTTGGTATTGCCAAAGTCTATGCCCATTATGCGGATATGTTTGAGCATGTGGATGCGGTGACCATTTGTACGCCAAACAAGTTCCATGCTGAAATTACGATTGCGGCGTTAGAAGCTGGCCTGCATGTGTTTTGTGAAAAGCCCATGGCAATGCGACCGGATGAATGTGAAGCAATGATTGCAGCGGCTGAAAAATCAGGCAAACAGCTTGCGATTGCGTACCATTACCGATTTATGAAAGAATCGGTTGCAGCAAAACGTTTGGTGGATGCGGATGAAATCGGTCGACCGATTGTGGCAAGAGCTAAAGGTATCCGTCGCCGTAAGGTACCTGGATGGGGTGTGTTTACGAACAAGGAGCTGCAGGGGCGGAGGAAGTTTGATTGATTATGGCTGCCATTTGTTGGATTTATCCTTGTGGCTGCTTGGAAATCCAAAGCCTGTGGAAGTGATGGGAACCACTTATAATGAGTTAAGTAAAATGCCGGGGCAGGTAAATCAGTGGGGGAGCTTTGATCATGAAACGTTTGAAGTGGATGATCACGTAACAGCCTACATCAAATTTGAAGGAGGGGCTTCGTTGCTATTCGAAACTTCCTGGTCTGCCAATGTAAAAGGAGACGAAGAGAGTGTAAGGATCTCCGGAATAAGCGGCGGAGTGGACCTGTTTCCATTCCACGTCAACCAGATGAAACACGGCATGCTGCTGAACACAGAAGCAGACTGGGTGCCAGGCGAAGACGACCCAAGTCTCCCTCAAGCTGAAAACTTCATAAACAGCTGCCTCGGACACGAAGAACTAATCGTCAAACCACAACAAGCCATGCAAGTCTCCCTCATCATCGACGCCATCTACCGCAGCAGCGAAAGCGGAAGAAGTGTGAGTCTATAATGGAGGGAAGAGGGGTTTCGACGTCGCAGGGGAAAATACTTTGAGGGTCTGACCCCTTTTCGAAAAAAAAACAGAGCAGGAATTCTACCGAATCCCGCTCTGCTTTTTTTCATTCTATTAATCATATTCTATAGTTATCTTCTAAAAAGGTCGTCGTCTTGGTCGTTGAATAGGTTGTTGCGCTTTTGGGTCATTCTTTCTTTTTTGCGGTCTGAGAAAGGGCCCTCTGAGTTGTCTTCTTCAAATAGAGGGGCATCGCTTTCTTCTGTGTAGCGGACATTTTCCTCTTGCATGTATGTTTCCTCTTCTATATGAACGGACGTCTCCTCTTCTGGAGCATAAATGTCTCCTGGGTGTTCTGTTTCATAAGAAGTAGGTTCATAGCTTTCCACCAAAGGCTCATCTCCTTCAATTTCATTTAAGGTATCTTCAAAGAGAATAGGGCCTTTGTCTTCTGTTAAACTCTCCTCTCGACGTACTGGAGACGTAGAGGCTGCAGGTCTAGTTGGGGCGCCTCGTGTTTCCGTTGCACTGAAAAGCGGCTTTTCAGCCTGACTGCGGCTCATATCCCCAGCTGTTTCCTCCAACTCCACACCTAGTGGCCCATCAGAAACCACACGCTTGTCATAAACATCTTCCTCATACGGCTTTTCCATCGGGAACGGTTGTCCGTGCTCATAAAGTAACGCTTTGTCCACGTCTTCTTCAGAACGATTTTCCGCATAGCGTTTACCGTTATTAGTCCTAGTATGCTGCTCTCCAGCCAGACTCTCCTCAAATTCTAGATCAGGATTTCCCGTGCGTTCCATTGTCGTTGCTTCATTCGTCACACTTGCCTGGTCATGCAGAGCGGTGACCTCTTCACGAGCGTAATCTTTCTCCGTTTCAACAGGATCCCCGCTCAGGAGCTGCTCATCGAGCGGAATGCTTCCATCTATATTTGTATCAGGCATTGGACGGTTAATGGAGGTGCTTGATTCTGTCATTCTCTCGTCCTCTGAAACTACGGGTTTCTGCGCCTTTAAGGGCTCGGTATTTTCTTCCTCTAAATGCAATGAAGGCTCTTCCGTCGCATACCTTTCCATACGGCTCTCGGTTAAAGCTTCTTGGCGTAATTTCATACTTGAAATCGGCTCTGCAAGTACAAGCACTTTTCCGACTTTTACATCGAACTCGTAGCGGTATGCTTCCTCTTTGGCAATGCCCACCTCCATTAGAGTATCAGCTACGCTTTTATTTTCAGGTGTGAAAAGGCTCTTTGGAGTTACTATGGAGCTGCTTGGATTGATGCTGGAATACTCACTCAGCTGAGCTTCCCTTTCATCATGACCACGCGAGAATCCACCCTCACTGAATTGCTCTACAATACCTCGGTTATCTCGAATAATCCAGATATCCTCCGGTTGGTACCCCTCCGATTGAAGCCAATCAATCTTAGCTAGCGCCTCTTCTTCCATTAAATAAGAACCAATAACCTCTTTACGTTGCTCGATCATGCAACTTCCTCCTTAGAGTGCTGTAATAAGAATCTTATACCCAGAAGTGTAAAAAGGGTAAACCAACCTAGAAAATAATTCAAAAAACGCAACCATTTATGTTAGAAAAACGTCCAAATAGGGAAAATAATTACAAATGATTTACTACTTAAGACATATAAAACATATATTAGTACCTAGAGAGAAAATGAATTACATATTTTAATAAAGCGAGGAACTGGGGGATAATATGACAAATCCAAATGGAGTTACCGTCCTGATTCCAGCCTATAATCCTGATGAACAACTCATCAAGCTTATCCGTGACATTGTAAAAGAAGGCTTCAAGCAGATCCTGGTTGTTAATGATGGAAGCAAACCAGAGTGTGATTCTATTTTTAAAAAAGATAAAAGAATGGAAGGAATGTACCTTACTGGAGCATCAGGTGAATAAAGGGAAGGGGCAGGCGTTAAAGACTGCTTTTTCCCACTTCTTAAGCACCAGTCCTAACGCTGTGGGGCTTGTTACATTGGATGCAGATGGCCAGCATGCGGTCGAGGATATGAAAAAGGTGGCCACCAGGCTTTGCGAGCGGCCGGAGAGCCTTGTTCTTGGAGTCCGTAATTTTTCAGCAGATGACATTCCCTTCCGGAGCAAATTCGGGAACGTATTGACGAAAAACATAGCTCGCTTTGCTTGTGGCATGCAAATCTCCGATACCCAAACAGGGCTCAGGGGAATACCGGCCCACTTTATCGAAAAACTGATTTATGTTGCCGGTCAACGATATGAATTCGAAATGAACATGTTAATGGAATGCAAACCGAATAATATTGAGATTGAAGAAGTAGAAATCCAAACCATCTATTTAGAGGAAAATAAATCTTCCCACTTTAAGCCGATAAGGGACTCCATTAAAATCTACGCGACCTTCCTGAAATTCGTCTTATCTTCTGTACTTTCTTTTGGCTTGGATATTCTGTTATTTGCACTCTTTGTCATGATGTTAAATGGTGTTTTCGTTGAATCTTACATCATTCTAGCTACCGTGCTATCAAGGGTTCTGTCTTCCTTATTTAATTTTACTGTAAACAGGAAGGTGGTATTTAAATCTACCAGCTCCTATGCTATGGTAAAATATTTTTCCCTCAGTATCGCGCAAATGCTTGCATCCGCAGGTGGAGTGTATCTCATCTTTGAATTGGTCGGCTTTGGGGAAGTTGGCATAAAAATTGTAGTTGATGGACTGCTTTTTTTAGCAAGTTACGTGATTCAGAAGGAATGGGTTTTCAAAGAGAAATACCAAGTTCGAGCGGGACAATAAACTTAGACAGACAAAAAAACCTGGGAATTTATCCTAGGCCTTTTTTTATTCAGAAATAGCATTTTTAAAAGTTAATTCCAAACACAACACCTGTATCCTATGGGAAATCTCAATTTTGATTCCTGCTTAAACCAACGTTTGTTTAAAAAAAAGCTATTCTAAATAAGTGCTTCTTCAACAAAATAACAAAAACCTTATCATTTCCACACCGCCAGATAAGTTCCTCTGAAATAGCTTTTTCAAAAGTTAATCCCAAATCCAACCCCTGTACCCCTTGGGAATCCTACATTTCCATTTCCGTTTAAACCAACGTTTGTTTAAAATTTACTATTCTTTGATTGCCGGCTTTTGTTTAGTAGAAGGGAACGCAATGGCAGTAAGTGAACGATCCTGAACTTCCACGCTTGCAATATTTTGATTCGGAAGGGTTATGTGGTTCACTTCTAAATAATACGTATACGTGCCCGGAAGTGGAATAATATCCGTCCAAATAATTTTTGTTGTATTTATAATTGTTTTTTCACAATCATTTTGTCCAAATTGATTGATCAGGGCAAAACTCTCACTTGTTAACGGCGTCGTCTCCCGCAGCAAAGAAAACTCCACAATAAAACTGTAGGCAGGATTGTTCTCAGTTAGAATAAAAGCTTCGATCATCGCATCCAACTTTACTACTTCATTCGGAAAATGTGTCTTCACCTTCAACTCAATCGCTTGCGTGGGCGTATCCGCTTCTATTCCCAACATCTCATCGCTCTGATTAAAATAATACCTCGGCTCCATCCCTCTAGGTTGCACGTCACAATTACACGGCACCCTGCAGCCGCAACTCTTTCTCCATTCGAAATATAAGGACATTGAATAATGCCTCCTTTAGACATACTATCCATTCCATAACATATGCTTGTCATCGGTGTTTGGCGAGGGTAGGAGCCTTGAAGAAGAAAAATAAAAAGCCCATAAACCCTTTTTCTTATAGGTTTATGGCCTCATTTAGTATCATTCATACAATTCCTTATACACAATCGCCTTCAATGCCAGCAATTCTTCATCAGTCAATTTCTCCTCAAATGTTTCCATTAACTCTAGTACTTCCTGTTCTGTCATGCCATTTGCTGCTTTTGACTGGATCTGCTGCATTTCCTGGAAGCTGAGCTTTTGCATGACCATCCTTGTTGCCTCTTCACGTGTTTGGACTGGCAGCTCTTCAAGGTCGGCTTCTGCCCCTTCGGCAATATAGCTCTTCAAGGTAGGAGACTTGTCCACATAATCCCGGGCCATCGCCACATCATTATTTTCCACCAGATCTTTTTCTACGTATTCGACAGCCTGATCTTCAATGAATTTATTGACAAAGTAATAGCCTGCATATCCAATTATCCCTAGGATAAGAGCTGTAATAAATAATCCTTTGAAAAATTTCAATTAGGACACCTTCTTTCTCCCTAACTATATAAAATTAATGCAGCATAAAGCAAATTTTGAGAAAAGAGTTTAGAGATTGGATTTAACGGTAAAAGAATAGAAACAAATAACGACGAAAATCAAGCTGTAAATTGAAAATATTTCAAATTATTATTGTAATTTTACTGAAAAATAGTAGAATTATAGTATGTTTTGTAATTAATTAGGCGGTGAAGTTTAGCTCATGAAAGATAATAAAAGTATTGATAGTAAGGAAGAGATTATCAAAGTGCTTCAATATGCCTATCAACAAGGAACAGAGAGAGAGAATATCTCGATGATGGAACTTGTAAATGAAATGAAAGAAAAGCTGCAGCTGCTAATAAAATAAATAAGATAATAGATTACTAGATAACACCTTCCCTTACCCGTTTGAAGGTGTTTTTATTTTGGCTAAATATGTTTGGCTAAGATATCCAGCCATTGCTTTCCTCCATGAAAGAGAGAAATATGTTAGAATTAAACACGTTGTCTGTAAATATCGAATGAGAACAACTTAGAAAAAACAAAAGGTTTAAGGTGATAGAATGATTGGAAGAAATGATTCATGTCCTTGTGGCAGTGGAAAAAAATATAAGAAGTGTTGTGAGAAAAAACAAGACAACCTTGATAAAGTGTTGGAATCAGAAGTGATGGGGCTTCAGGTTGAAATGATGCGGTTTGCCTATGAAAAGTTTGCTAGTGAGCTTGAAACGGTCAGCTCCAAGTATCTACATAAATTTTCATTAGATGAGATGAAAGAAGAGGCATTTAACGAGCTGCTTCATCTCTGGTATATGTTCACGGTGAAGCGAGATAATGGGTTAACAATTGTCGAAGAGTTCGCCGCAATTCAAGAGGGCAAGTTCTCCCGACCGCAAGTAAAAGAATGGGCGGAAAGCTGGCAAATGGCATATCCATCTGTCTATAAAGTGGCGAATGTCCGTAGTGAGACATACACAATGGAGGACTTTTTTACAAAAGAGAAAGAAAAAGTCACATACATCGGCAGAGAGGACAGCTTAAGCAAAAATGAGCTAGTAATTGGGATGTTTGTTCCGTTCAAACAGGCAAAGGTTGTGTTCATGTCCACCTTTGAACGCGGGGTATTGGAAGCTATTCGTCTAGAAGAAAAATTAGCGGAGGAGTTTGCGGAAGTAGATATTCGTGCTCAATTCCCGGATTTAGCCGGTAAAATGGTAGAATTCGAGTTAAGTGAAGAGGATGTTCAGCAGTTACCTGTTCAAAATGAAGCGCAGGAACGTGTGTTGGACCTATTTGCAGAAGGAGCTAAAAAGCGCGATTACCCGAAAAGGTTTTTTGAATTTGCTTCCATGCTCTGGTCCATCTATTGCATGAAAGAGAGTCCGATGATCCGCAATGAGCAGAATTATGCTGCTGCATTGATTTACTTTTTAGACACTCATTTTACGAAAGATCAACAAGAAACCCAGAAAGCACTTGCTGAAGAGTTCGGCATCTCAGCAGGAAGTGTTTCATCCACGTTCCGTAAGCTGGATGAGGTATTACAGCCAGTTATCCAAACTTTTGAAGAAGATATCGAGGCAGCCTTAGAGGGCGCTTCATAAAAGAGTAAGCACCTAATTTTCCCGATTTAACGCGGGGAGGTTAGGTGCTTTTTTTATTTGGAAAATAGTCAATTTCCTGCATAAATTTTCCGCGTATGCGAATGCTACTAAAAAAATGTAACGATGAATGGGAGGCATAAAAAATGCAGCGGTTTATATTGGTTATTTGTGCATTTTTAATAGGGTCGACACTGTTCTTTTCCCCGCTTGGTGCAACTGCGGCTCCAAAAGAGGAAGAGGTGGATTCCTACTTGAAGGAGATTGGCTGGACAAGGAAGGACCTTGATAAGTATTTGGCATTTTATGAGGTTCGTTTGGAGGATTTCAAAGACATCGATCATTTGCGGGATGAGCTTGGGACTCCAATCAATGAGGAAAATCTTCTAGTTATGCTAGAGACTTACGATTTGACGAAAGAAGAGCTGGAAGTCCTTTTGTCTCGTTTTGGAGAAAAGGTGCAGGATTACACATTCATTGAGGACTTAGAAATCGCGGTTGATTTTTATATGACACATGAGGAAAAAGTTGCGCGTGCGGAGGATTTTCTCGTTTCCATGGGATTTGAAGCAGAAGAAGCACGCCAGATTTTCCAGCATATTTTGAGTCTCCCGAAAGATGTTTTGGCAGAAGAACTTGAAAGATTGCAAGGGATGTTGAATGAAGAACCAAATTCTGTGGATAAAGTGTTTTCGCTATGGACTGAATTCATGGAAGTGTTTCAGGTGGAGGCTGATCTTCATGTAGAGGATGGTAGCCGGGTTAAGGTATCCCAAGAGGCACTTATGCAGCCTGGATGGTTGGAAGGGAAGGAAGTTCACCTGGACCTGTTTGATGGGGAGGGTTCGCTTCTTGCTTCCGCAGTGATGGATGAGCAAATTGTATCGCCAACTTACGTGCAGTCTACAGGAAAAGAGCTCATACACTTGGGGCAGGTTGGTGTGAAAATGAGTGATGAGCTTTATAATAACAGGATGCCTGACACCGCGTCTCTTTATGGATTGGGGATGTTCGTGGGATTATGCCTGGTTGGATTGGCTGGTTTGTTGCTTGGTGCGAGAAGGGTCCGCAGGGGATAGGGTATGCGGGATCGTTGTTTGGTGGTTGTTCTTTGGATTTTGATGGGGACAGGGGCTGTTTTGTTTGTTGGAAGCGGCCTTTTGTATTGGCAGGGAGTTTCTGCGGTTGAGGAGAAGTCAAAAATTGGGAGTAAGGTGGAGGAAGGAGGCGGGCAGGAGTGGGCAGTGCCTCTGGCTGTGAATATCGCAGCAGGGGATGAAATTGGAGAAGTGTATATTCCGGTGTTAGAAGTTGGAATTTCAGTATTTCATGGTGTGACAGAAGGCGTGCTTGGAAAAGGTGTGGGGCATGTTCCAGGTACTAGCTTGCCAGGGGATGGGGGAAACATTGTACTGTCTGGGCATAGGGATACTGTTTTTCGTAGGCTGGAGGAGATTAAGGTGGGCGATAAGGTTGTGTTTGAGTTTGGCGGGGGCTTGTACACATACAAAATCGGCAAGATCAGGGTTGTAGATAAAGAGGACACTTCTGTGGTGGTCCCGCGGCCGAGCGAGGTATTGACGATTACAACGTGTTATCCTTTTAGGTTTATCGGAAGCGCGCCTGAGCGATATGTGTTGGAGGCGGAGTTTATTGGGAAGGAACTATTGATGGAAGATGGGTTGATGAGGGAGACGCAGAGTTAGTGACCAGTAGGTGAGAAATAGAAGCGTCATTTTTTAGTAAATTTGTTACGAAATGTGTGGGTTCTTAATGTTTTTATTGCTTTGAAAAGTGTTCGGACATTCTTGGGAGAGGTTCGGTCACTTTGAAGCTGCTTTTCCATGCGGTTCGGACAATTGCCTAGCTTGTTCGGTCAACTTAAAGGTGGGGTTCGGTCATTTGAAAAATTCGTTCGGACAAAAATTCGAAAACTTCGGCCAACTATGCAAAAACTTCGGTCAACTTTTCGAAAACTTCGGCCAAAATCAGCAAAACTTCGGACATTTGCCTTACAACCACCTGAATTGACAAAGAAAGTCATTGCTTAGAAGCAAAAGGGTCAGCCCCCTCTTTAGTGCATTAACGCACAGCGGGTCAGACCCCTCTTTATCGCTTTATCACGCTAAACCTCACTTGCTCTTCTCAAGCACTGGTTTTTCTTTTACTTTGTTTTTGAAGGCTTCCACTAGTTCGTCGCCATTGTAGCCTTCGTTCACTAGGCGTTCTAGTAGTTTTTCATGGTAGTTGGCGTTTTTTCGGAAGAGCTCGCCTTCGAACAGGATGCTCATCTTGTCTTCCATCACTGCCACTTGGCGGACGACGGCCTCAAAGGAAGCTGGGTCATTTGTCGGTTTAGAGATAGTAGCTTGAACATGCAGCATTTTTTCGTTATCGCGGAACTCTTCATACTTTTCTGGCTCGCTCTTAGGTAGCAATGCCTCAATCAACCAATTTTCTTTTCCGTACTCTCTATTGATAATCAATCCGTCTTGTAAATCCAGTTGTTCAACTTCTTCACCATGTACGAGGGATATTGCAACAAGTCTGAACGTTTTCATGATTTTCCTCCAACGGGTATATTTTCGATTCTTTTCAAGAACATGTACCAATATTTTGTCTTATTATAACATAAGCAAAAGGAAAGATACCTACCACCATCTGAAGGCATGAAAAAAATCTCTCATATCCCTAATTTCATCTTTCGACAATTCCCCGCCACCCTAAAACAGGATTTTCCCCTTAGAGCAAAATGCGATTTTACTCCTAAAAACCATTACAAAACCTGAAAACACTCATTTTACCTACCTCAAGCAAGCAGTTATGATAACGGAGCAACACGAATTTTGTAGAAAAAAGGAGGGAGAATCGTGATTAATGAAGTGGTGTTGATTGGTCGAATGGTGAAAGACCCTGATTTACGTTATACAGGTGATGGAACTCCTGTTGCAAGCTTCAGACTTGCTGTTAACCGTAATTTCAAAAATCAGGAAGGTGTCTATGAGGCAGACTTTGTCTCTTGTACGGCGTGGAGAGGTACTGCGGAAACAACGGCAAATTATTGTCGAAAAGGCGCGCTGGTGGCAGTCACTGGTAGGATACAAACGAGTCGATATGAATCCAAGGATGGGACGACAGTTTTTGTGACCGATGTGGTGGTGGACAATGTGCGGTTTCTTGAAAAAAGGAAGGAAGAAAAGCCTTCTGTGCCGCCAGTTCCACCTCCACCGTATCCAGAAAAACAGGAGTCGACAACGACAACAAACCAAGTACGTCATGAGGTGCAGAATTGGGAGAGGTCCCAACCTCCGCAGCGGGAAAACAGGCAACCGGAACATCACCAAGGTCCGCCGCCTGCTACCCACTCCTCACAAAGGACATCTGAATTTCCAGACTTTCCGACACAACCGAAGACGCCTGAAAAGGTGGGAGTGTAGCTAAAAGTCATGCGCGGTCATCCCAATAACCAAGCAACGTAACAAGTAATCTATATTTTACCTATAAAGCAAAGGGCTCCCCTCCCATTTTTGCTTTAGCCTTTCATTAAAAAAGGCAACTTGCGGAAACAAGCTGCCTTTCTTTTTACGCTTATCAGCATGTAGCAGAGGATAAGCCCTCTTGGTTCCTCTAGAGAGAAGATGTGCCTCTTTGATCTCCATTCCTTGGTGCCAGCCTTATTAAGGGTTGGCTTTTTTTGAACAGTTTCATTTATTCACGTAGATACTCATCATGTCTTCCATCAATTTTCTATCTGAGATGCTTTGGTTGATGTACTTATGTAGGATATCCTTAAAGTTTGGGTGTTGTTTTAAATAGTCAACAATGTGCATTAGTTCTTCATCAGCTTGCTTGATTTGATAGAGTTGGTTGAATTCTTTTACATAATGTTCTTGTTCGTAGTGGTTTCCGACCAAGTAATCAATGGAAACTTGAAATAGTTTGCTCAGCTCAATGAGTGTTTCAATTGGCGGCACTTCTTTTTCCGTTTCCCATTTGCTGATCGTACCGTGAACCCTGTTAAGGCGATCAGCAAGATCTTGTTGCGACCAGTTTTTTTGATTACGAAGGGATTTAATGTTTCTGGCTAAAAAGGACGTATTGTTCATCATATCTCCTGCCTCTTTTCCGCATTTCTTTTAACGTAATAGAAAAGAGAAAGAGTCGTTGTTCTCATATAGAACAAGTGGCTTGTGTGTTCCTAAATAGAACATTGTCGAATTTTGCAAAAGAAAGAGAATGAAGGAGAATAGGGCAGAATACCCAGAAAAACACCGTAAATCGTCTAATTACCTATATTTTCTATAAAAAGTAAATTTATCTATACTAAGGAGGAGTTTAGGATGAAAGAGGGAGTGATGGATGTGGCTGATTTTAAGTTGACTACGGTAAGTTTCCTTCCAGGCAGGGAAGATCAGATTCAAGAAGGACAAGATTATTATATTTATGTAAAAGAACCAAAGGATGACTACTCATCAGCACCGAGATCCTCTTTCTTTGATGCATTGGAACTTTCTAAGGAAGAAACGACTAAAAGTGGAAATTGGCGTTGCATTTCGACAAGTTCCAACCAGTCTGTTGAACTGCATTTTCGCTCATACGAGGATAAAAGGATTATCTCGGTAACCATCAACCTCCCAAGCTACCAACTTGATATCTCCTCTTATGCCTGGTACAGACAGCGTAAAGCGTTCCTTAAGCTAGAATGCCCGGAACAAGTCTGCCAGATATTAGTAGAAGGGCTATTACAAAGGATCTTTGTCAAATACAATGGGAAAACGGCCTATCTAAGTTTAAAGCAATCAAAACATGGAGTGACCAGTAAGAATAGAATTTGAGTAGAAAGGTATAAGGCATGCCTAGATAGGACACACCGTAATTAAGTGGATTTTTTCAGCTTCTAACTCAATTACGGTGGTGGCTCATATGAGAAATAAGAGGATTCTATACTATCTGTTTCTGGCCTTTGGCTGGACCGTCATATTGTTCTATTTGTCTTCCATGTCCTATGCTGAGCAGGATATCAGGCCATATTTGCGAATGCTTGTGGCAGAGGAACATATTGCTGCAGTGTTTGCGGGAGTGGAGATTCCGTATGTGAATAACAAAATGAGTGTGGACAATATGGGAGGGTATCAGTTTGTAGAATTCCTTTTTCGAAAAGGAGCTCATCTATTTTTTTATAGTGTTCTTGGTTATTTGCTTGTCCGGTACTTTGCCAGTTCTCTAGGAAGAAAGTATTGGAGAGTGTTTGCTTTCAGTTTATCCATTCTCCTTGTTATTGCAATGCTTGATGAATTTTTGCAATTCCACCATCCAGACCGCAGCGGGCAGTGGGCAGATGTTTGGCTGGATGGGATGGGCGGACTGAAAGGGATTATTACGGGATTTCTTTCTACTTATGTTAAAAAGAATCGTAAAGAGGGCAAACAAAAAAGCGCAGACTCATCTATGTAGATGGGTGCTGCGCTTTTTTAGTTTATCACCTCAACGTCAACAAATCGCGCAATTCTTCATTATCAAGTTCAGTAATCCAACCCTCGCTTGTGATGATCTGATTGTTCAGCGCTTGCTTGGATTCGATCATCGCATCGATTTTCTCCTCCAGCGTACCTGTCGCAATAAACTTATGAACGTGGACGAATCGGCTTTGCCCAATCCGATACGCTCTGTCTGTTGCCTGATTCTCAACGGCCGGATTCCACCAACGGTCATAATGAATTACATGGTTGGCTGCTGTCAGGTTTAAGCCGGTGCCCCCGGCCTTCAAAGAAAGCACCAGCACATGAAACTCGCCGTCCTGGAATTCTTGAATCAGCTGATCGCGGTTTTTTTTAACGACACTGCCGTTTAGAAATCTTCCTTTTTCACCGAGTGTGGATTCCAATGCCTCAATAATCATATTCCCCATGGAAATGTACTGGGTAAAAATAAGGCAGCTTTCTCCGCGTAAGCGAATCTGCTCCACTAACTCCACCAGCTTTTCCATCTTGCTAGAGCGCATCAAGAGATTCTCTGGAGTTTCCTCTTTCAGATAAAGGGCAGGGTGATCACACACTTGCTTCAACTGGCCAAGCATTTTCAACACAAGTCCGCGGCGTTGAATCCCGCCCAACTCTTCCACCTTATCCAAGGTTTCTTTTACGAGCTGTTCATAAATAGAAGCCTGCTCGATGGTCAACGGGCAATATTCCTTCTGCTCCTGCTTGGCTGGCAGGTTCAGTGCCACTTGTTCATCCTGCTTGGTGCGGCGCAGAAGGAACGGTTGAATGAGCATCTGTAATTGTTGAATCTTCTTTTTGTCCTGATCCTTCTCAATCGCCAACACAAATTGCTTATGAAAGGAGCCAAGTGACCCCAAATAGCCAGGGTTAATAAAATCAAAGATTGCCCAAAGCTCTGACAGACGGTTCTCCATAGGCGTACCAGTCAGGGCGATGTGATGGGAACCACTCAAATTACGCACTGCTTGGGACTGCTTCGTGTCAGCATTCTTGATGTTTTGCGCTTCATCTAAGCAGATGGTGCGCCAGCCTACACTTGCCAGTTCCTCTTCATCCAGATGGGAGATGGCATAGGAAGTTAACACAACATCTGAATTTAAAACGGCTTCTCGGAAAATAGACCCTTTTCCACGGTTAGGTCCATAATGCAACATAACATCCAAGCTTGGCGCGAATTTCTCCAGTTCTTTTTGCCAGTTTCCAAGAACAGATGTCGGACAAATGATGAGAACTGGTGGACCTTCTGGCTCTTTTTCCTTGCATGATAGGAAATACGCAATCAGCTGAATAGTCTTGCCGAGTCCCATGTCATCTGCAAGGCAGGCCCCAAAGCCGTGACCCCTTAAAAAGGTCAGCCATGCTGCACCTTGCTCCTGGTATGGTCTGAGCTCGCCTTTGAATGTCTCAGGGACATCAAATGGTGGAATATCCTTGCCTTGATAGAGTTGTTCAATCAAGCGCTCAGCAGATCCGGTCAGTTCATAAGAAATATCCTGTATGGAATAACTCCCTTCCGCATTAACTTCATCCGGAATTTCCCCGCCCATGCCAGCCGCATTGCTTTTCAACAGGTCTTCCATACGGATCCCATTTTCTTCTGCATGCTTCATCATCCGCTTTATTTCTTCAATAAACCCTGGATCAAGTACAACCCATACGCCTTTAATCTGTACAAGACGGCGGTTTTCTTCCACTAGCGCTAGGAACTCCTCTTCGGAAAGCTCCGTATTGCGGGTGGAAAAGCGCCATTCAAAGTTAACTAACGACTGCAGGCCTACAAAGGATTGTGAGTGGTTTCCGCCCTTTTTGGAACCATTCACTCTTGCTTTTACCTTGATTCGGGAATCCTTGATGGCTTGCCACCATGGCGGAAGGAAGATGAAGCTTCCGATTGCCAACAGCCTTTCGCTGCCCTCTACAAGAAAACGCCATGCATCTTCTTCCGTCAAATAGGACCGTATCTGGCCATTTGAAAATAAAGAAGGAGTCAGCTGCTGCCACTTTTTGAAGCCGCGGTTCACTTCTTTTTTGTATTTTTTATAAGAAGGAGGGAGGCTATCCTGTTCCCACACATATAATTCTTCTGTTTTCTTATCTTTCAGCAACGTTTCCAGCTTCCAGTCTTGATCCCCTTTTTCTGGTTCCAAAAGACGGAGCCCTAGCTTAAATGGAGTGGTATCTTTCGTCCAGCCGATGTCTCGAAGCCAGTCTTCTTCATCTAAATATTCTACTAGGGAACCTTCCGCTGCTAATTGGCGCGGGTCCTTTGTATAGTCCATCCAGTATGTTTGGAGGTACCCTTCTTCCTTGCGTTCCATCCAATCTTTCATGATGGCGTCCAACCATTCTTCCATTTTACCTGCATAAGAAGGGAGGAGTGGATTTTGTGCAATCATCTCCTGACCTTCCTTTGTTAAAGAAAACGAAAGTTTGCCTTCCTGCCACGCGGCAAAGCTTGGTTGAAAGGCTCTTTCGTTTAACAAATCAGCGACGGTGGGAGCAATTAGGCGATATTGTTCCGATTGATCACACCATTCCAGCTCGATAAAAGAATTCTCGGTATTATTGGCATACAGTTCAAGCGCGTCACTCGGATTTAAAAATATGCCAGAAATCCCGTCATAGGTAGACTCTTCAAGGACAGAGCCGAAAAAGGACCCCTCATGCCAGGTAAAGAGCAATGGGGTGAAACGAGATGGCGGCAGGACGGAGGAGCGAATTTTCACATACAGAAAAAATTGGTTTCGTTCCTCAATATAGTTCGACTTGGCAAATAACGCCTCATTAATCATAACTGAATCTTCCCTTTTTTAATTCTTCTTGGAAGGAGCGGAGTCGCTTCGTTCCTTCTTTTAGCTGCAGTAAATACTGAAGCCAGATGTCTTCAAGTTTCTCTTTTTTATACAGACTATGTAGGGTCTTCAACAGGGATGTAGCCTCTTTATAAGCGGTTTTATTGCGCTGCTCCAACGCCTTGTTTATTGCCACATGATAGAGCGGGAAAAGCGCATAGGCGTCCGTTTTCTTTATCTCTTTCAGCTTATAAGCCTCCAACCCGCTTAACTCAAACCCCATCCAAAGTTGCAACTCCACCCATTGACGGTAGTTTTTCGTTTCAAACAGATACCATTCATATTCTCCGTAGCTATATGGCATCAGCTGGCGCATCGCATCCTTATAAAGTTTGTCTTGCCTTGTTTCCATTGCATAATCCGTCAACAATTTGAGCAGATGTTTCGTCAGCTGCCTTTTTCTGTCATAGGTCGGTTCCGAATGGATATAGGACGTCACTATCGGCAGTGAGATAGCAAGCCAACTTTCCAACCGGTCCTTCGCTTTGGTGGAAACCAGGGATTGTAACCAGAGGAAAAGGTATGGCGCATACTGGTTGCCGTTTTTCTTGACGAGCTTCAACGCATCCTCATCTTTTTTCAGCAAAAATAACAAATGTGTTTTAGCCAGCTCAGCCTGCAGGGAAGTCTCGTCTTGTAGCTCCTTCAGCTCTGAGGACATCCAATTGCGACGTTGGAACACATCATTCCAAGTGAATTGATACACATAAAACATTTCTCTTATAAAAGGTTCCTCTTGTTGCAACAGCTTTTCTCGAATCAGTTGTCTGCTTTCCTTCAGCAGAGAGTCAAGTTGAAAGGCGATAGCGCTGTGAAACAAGCCTTTAGATTCCTCTTCTACCGTATCTACAAAACGGTGCAGGATATCGGCGATGTATTGATAAGGCTGGGAGCTATCATAGCTGTCTATCACCTGTTCCATACAATAGAGAGAAGCGTGTAATAAAAACAATGGACGTATTTCCGCTTTCTTCGGAGCCTGTGTACGCAGTTTAGGAAAAAACGCGTGTGTCAGCCCGGTCAGGTACGTTCTTTTACTAGGGATGGAGCTTTTATATTGTTGATGCTGGTAGGCGACAAATTCCAGC
Organism: Bacillus sp. m3-13; assembly: GCF_000175075.1. Classification (NCBI taxonomy): domain Bacteria; kingdom Bacillati; phylum Bacillota; class Bacilli; order Caryophanales; family Bacillaceae; genus Bacillus; species Bacillus sp. m3-13. Next base: position 330,183 of record NZ_ACPC01000020.1, on the reverse strand, counting down.
CAGCTTGAAAGGGAGCTTTCCTCATAGGTTGTTGCTTTCTTTTTTTATCTTTGCAGATGCAAAAGTTGGAAGGATGTTGTCCGTACTTTGTTCCTTCCAGCCGTCGATAAGGGATGCTATTGTTTTGGATTGTGACCAAACGGATAGAAAGGTGGCTAGCTGATGGGGGCAGAGTGTCGTTTCGCCGCAAGAGCATCTGCTGAGGTCACCGATTTCTTCGTCAAGCAGGACGTGTTTTTGGCCGTTGTCTTGTACTTTTCCGGTCATAACGGAGCCTTCTTGGTAGGCGTGTATAACGTTGCCTTGGCGGAACAGTTTTAGGCCTTCTTTTAGGATTTTTCTGTTGTTGTCGTTAGTGAGTGGGTATGTATTTATCAGCCATGCTGCGAACTGCTCCATTTTTGTCACCATCCATTAGTGTTTCATATCTAGGGGTTACTTAGACTCCCTTCAGCCCTTCGTTCCGGACGTTCGCTTTCCGCGGGCGGTCCGGGAGCCTCCTCACTTCGTTGCGGGGTCTCCCCTGTCCCTTCCTCCCGCAGGACAAGGAACTCTGCGACAGCTTTACATCGCACGAAGAAAATGCGTTAGCATTTTCAAGGAGTCTCACGTCCTGCACTACAGGCTGAAGGGGAATTGCTTATCTATACCAAAAAACGAAAAGGTCTACTTCATCGCGTAGACCTTTGCCGGTAAAATCTTCTTATTCTATTATAGGTTTTTTGGGTGGCAGTTACAACCTCGTGACACAGGTACTTCTTATTCGACAGTAAAGGTTTCTTTTGCTGTAGCGTGATGGTTTGAATCAGTAAAGATGAATTGGATGGTGTATTCTCCTGGTGGAAGACTTGCTGCCAAATCGCTGTAGGGGATAGGGTACTCCAATGACTCCCCTGGAGCTAAAATCATCTCTTTTATGGCTTGGGTGTACATCATGCCTTCGGAAAATCGTTTAACTTCGCTGCCCGATTCGTCGTACACTACATAATCGTACTCCTGTCCAGAAGAGAATTGAATTTCTGCATCTTCTTCTTGGTCGTTAATAACCTTAAATAGAAAGTCTTCGTTTTGACGGTCAACATGAACAGCCAATTCTTCTTTGTTTAACTTATTTGTTTCTAGCTTCTTTCTAGTTTCTTCCTTTAATTTGATAGGATCTTTTGATTCTTTTGGACCTGTAGAAGAATCATCCACATTCGTCCCTTCACTTACTGGTATTTTTCCATCAGAAGAATCGGGACTACCTTGGGAAGAGTCTCCCGTCGTTCCACAAGCAGTCAGTATTAGGAACATTAGTAGTAATGAAGCTATTTTATACATAGTTCAACCTCCGTTTTGGTGGTATGGACTTATCGAATGAGCCGTTTCTTCCTCTTACACCACTATATATGACTCATACCCTTCTTTGAATAGTTAGACGTTTAATTATATAAAAAGTTACAAGGAGGAGGAGAGGTCACATGCCTGTTTTTGTAAATGTTTTACAAATAGGACATATGATGATAGTACAAGTGGTCTAAATATGTAGAAAGAGGTGGAATGTATGAAAATAGTGTTAGACGCAGGCCATGGATACAGTACCTCTGGAAAGCGTACACCTGATGGGATGAGAGAATATGAGTTCAATAGGGTGGTTGCCCAATATACAAGGCAGGAACTGCTACGCTATCAAGATGTGGAGGTGCTTTTCACTCACTCAGATGATAGGGATATTCCTTTGCAAGAACGAACAGATAAAGCGAATGCCTGGGGGGCACGAGCGTTTGTCTCCATCCATGCGAATGCATTTGGAAATGGGGGGTGGAATACCGTTCAAGGAATAGAAACATATACCCCAATTGTTCAGTCTCCAAATTCCGATCGACTCGCCAATATGGTCCACCGCAGACTTATTCAAGCAACAGGTAGAAGAGATAGAGGCATTAAATCAGCGAATTTCCATGTTCTCCGCGAAACAACGATGGCATCTATTCTTTGTGAGTGTGGCTTTATGACTTACTACCCAGAAGCACAGCTGTTGAAAACAGATAGCTACCGTAGAACGTGTGCCTTGGCCATTGCCGGTGGGTTAGTAGAATATTTCAACTTAAAACTTAAACCAACACCACCACCAACAACAAGAGTATACAAAGTGCAAGTAGGGGCATTCCGAGCAAAGGAAAACGCAGATAGCATGGCAGCTGAACTTAACAGAAAAGGCTTTAACACATTCGTGTTCAGAGAAGATAATCTATACAAAGTACAGGCGGGAGCCTTCTCGCAAAAAGATAATGCCGATCGGTTGGCTGCGACATTAAGATCCCAAGGTTATTCGACTTTTATCGGCATCTAAAGAGACCCTATCTAGGGGTCTTTTTTGATTCGACAATATTTTCTTCAAAATTAGGAAAAAAACAGGGAAAATTTACTTATATATCGAAATAAAGAAATAGAATAAAGAATGATGTTTCATAGGGGGATTTAAAGGAATGAAAAATATCGATTGGAAATCAATATTTAAGAGTGTTACAAACTTTATCTGCTTTGCACTATCTTTGATATTTCTAATCTACAATATCAGTATTGTAGGGTTCTTTTACTTACTTGTTACATATGGAGAAACACAAGGTACCTTGATCTATTCCTTAATTAGCGTAGCGGGAATTCTTCTTGTGATTATTCCGCTTGTATTTAAGTTGGCGAAGGTTAAGTTCTATTATTTTGCTTTAATAGGGCTCCATTTTGTTGCTGCATTCCTACCTATATTAATGAAGAATATGTCTGCTGTGTTTGATAGAGTCCTATAATTTGTCGAAGAATTGTGGTTGATGTCTTCCGTTTAACAAGTAGAATAAATATAACAGAGATAAAACGAATGAAGAGGTGACAGGACAAATTGAAAAAAGGAATGATTGTAGCCATCCTGTTTATTGTTACCGGTATTTCCTTTATAGGCTATGGCCTATTTGAAAAAATCAGTATGGATAGAAAAACGGAGGCGGCGTTAAAAGATGCTGTTTCTATAACTAAGGGAATGGTGGGTGAAAAGGAGACACCCGATAAAAAAGAACGCCCAAAAAAGCCCGATGACTTTGCGCCTGAGACAGGAGAAGTAGTGGGACTGCTGAAAATACCTAGACTTGAAGCAGAGCTGCCAATAGTTGAAGGTACGGACCCTGCAGAGCTGGAAAAGGGAGTAGGGCACTATAAAGGTGCATCTTTTCCTGGTGAAGAGGGCCAAATTGTTTTTTCCGGCCACAGAGATACTGTGTTTCTTCGTTTGGGTGAATTGGAGATCGGTGATAAGTTTTATGTGAATATGCCTTATGGGGAATATATGTATGAAATTTATGACTCCAAGATAGTGGATGAGGATGATAGAACGGTGATTACCCTTCAAAAGGAAAAGAAGGATCTGCTTCTCACCACATGTTACCCCTTTACACTCACTGGGGCTGCTCCTGAAAGATATATTTTATATGCAAAACCTCTTGATTCAAGATAATGACACCTTTCGGGGTGTTTTTTATTTTCTCACTATCGACAAAATACGGAAATTCTTAATAGTTAGAAAGTAGTTATTTACAAAAACCTTTTATTAGGAAAAGCATGCGTAATATAGAATGGTGAATAGATATTTTTATATATTAGTATAATACTTTTTCAACTCGTTATTTTTGGGAAAGGTGAAAATAGTCCCGTACTTACTTAATTCGACAAAATACACCCATTCTCAATGATTCTCTACTATGATAATATAGTAATAATCGATATAAAGAACGATAGGTGGTACAAAAGTACTATATTTGGAGGGGAAATAATGATTGATGTTCATTGCCATATACTTCCGGCTGCTGATGATGGAGCAAGACATATGACTGAGAGTTTGGAGATGGCCAGAGCTGCTGCAAAAGAGGGGATAACGAAAATAGTAGCTACTCCCCATCATAATAATGGGCAATACATGAATTCCAAAGAAGAGATACTAGAAAAGGTCAAAGAACTCAATGATCGCTTGGAAAAGGAAGGTATTGATATAACTATACTACCTGGGCAAGAGTGTCGTATATCAGGTGAAATTTTGGAACAGTACGAGAGAAATGAACTACTTACTATAAACAACACAGATAGATACGTTTTCATTGAACTCCCTTCTAGCCAAGTTCCCCTTTATACGGAAAAAATTATCTATGATGTTCAGCTAAAAGGTTTGACCCCCATCATTGTTCATCCTGAAAGGAATGCAGAATTAATTGAAAATCCGGAGAAGTTGTACCAACTAGTGAAAAAAGGTGCATGTACGCAAATAACGGCATCAAGTGTAGCTGGAAAGTTTGGAAAGAAAATCAAAAAATTTTCATTAGACCTAATTGATGCCAACCTTACTCATCTTGTCGCATCTGACGCACATAATTTGAAAAGTAGAAGCTTCCAGATGGCTGAAGCTTACAAGGTTATTGAAAAAGAAAGTGGTACAGAAGCAATGTACCTTTTGATGGAAAATGCAGAACTACTAGTGGAAGGTTCTATGATGATGAAGGATATCCCTGAGAGAATACAAAAAAAAGAAGTTGTTTGGTCTGTTAGGATAATTATAAAATGTAGAGAGGGCTACCAATTAGCGGTAGCCCTCTTCTTTATTAGTTATTGCTCGCAAATTCGGAATCAAGTTCTAGATGTTCTTTCAATTGGTTAGATAAATCGAGGCGGTCTTCTTCTTCCACAATAAGATAATAGATATTTTCAATCCTTGTTCCAGATCCTGTTAACTGGTGTTGGGAAAGATTATGACGTGCTTCTTTGTAGTTTGCCTGGATGTCAATCATTTCATTGAAAGTTAGGTTAGTTCGAACATTGTTACCCAAGACGTTGAGGATATCATCAAACTTTGTAACCGAAGAAATGGATGCTCCTTTATTAATTACACCTTGAATAATATCGCGTTGTCTTTGTTGACGACCAAAGTCACTATCTAATTTACGCATACGGGAAAAGCTTAACGCTTCCTCACCATTCAGCTCAATTTCTCCTAGAGGAAAATGATGTCCGCTCTGACTGAACTCCAGTTTATTGTTTACAGTTACTCCGCCTACCGCATCAACAATATCCTTAAAGCTCTCCATGTTGACTTGGACAAAATAATCAATCGGGATATCTAAAAAATTTTCGACAGTAGCTATAGACATTTCTGGTCCACCAAACGCATAAGCATGATTGATTTTGTCGTCAAAACCTTTTCCGATAATTTCCGTTCTAGTATCTCGCGGGATGCTAACCATTTGCATAGACTTATCGTTCGGGTTTACTGTCAAAACTATCATGGAATCTGAACGCCCTTTATCCCCAGGTCTTTCGTCCACTCCTAGGATCAGGAAGGCTAATGGGTCTTTTTGGCTGAAGTCAACTTCAGATGCCCTTTTTTCAGAACTAGGTCTTTCGAGTGGAGTATGCATGGAGCTAGCAGTACTTTCGAGTGATTTATAAACATTGAAAGCAAAAATTCCCACTCCTATTGTAGCAATGCCTAAAAAACTAACTAAAATAATGAACCACTTTTTCTTGAACATTCAACACGCTTCCTTTTCATATTCTTTGTTTGATTATATGGGTAATCTGTCATTTATACAATATAGGAATAATCAATTACTTCTTGAAATTGTAACTTTTTGTAGATTTAGTGAAAAATAAGTAGGGGGGACTTGCTAGAAAAACGCAGAATATTACTTTCCGGTTACATTCCGATTTGAAAGTGGATTTTCCCTAAGCTTGTACTTATAATAGGAGATTAGAGTGAAACTTGTTTTTTAGAACCTTTTTCTATATATTTTAAATCAAACTTTCCTTTTAAATATAAAGCCATGTTTTCATCCAAGGAGGATATAGCATAATGAACAAGAAGATTGCAGTAGTCGGATTAGGTTACGTAGGATTACCTGTAGCGGTAGAATTCGGCAAAAGCCATAGAATTATCGGATTTGATATAAATGAGCATAGGATTAACACCTTGAAGCAAGGAACAGATTATACGAATGAAGTATCTCCAGAAGAGCTTGGAAAAGCGGATATTGATTTCACAATGGATCCGGCTTCACTGAAAGCAGCAGATTTCATCATTGTTGCAGTACCTACACCAATCAACCAGAATAACCAACCGGACTTGACCCCATTGGTCAAAGCATCAGAAACAGTGGGAAGCAACTTATCAAAAGGTACTATTGTAGTGTATGAGTCTACAGTTTATCCAGGTGCGACTGAAGAAGTTTGCTTGCCGATATTAGAAGAGCGTTCTGGCTTAAAAGGAGGAAAAGACTTTTTCATTGGCTATTCTCCCGAACGAATAAATCCTGGTGACAAAGAACGTACTTTTAGAACAATTACAAAGGTTGTTTCAGGTCAGAATGATGAAATTTTAGAAGAAGTAGCAGCTGTTTATAATTCAGTAGTAGAAGCTGGTGTATACCGCGCAAGCTCTATCAAAGTTGCAGAAGCTGCTAAAGTCATTGAAAACACGCAACGTGATGTTAATATTGCACTAATGAACGAACTGGCACTTATCTTTGACCGACTTGATATTGACACGGAAGAAGTACTTAAGGCAGCAGGTACAAAGTGGAACTTCCTGCCGTTCTCTCCTGGACTTGTTGGTGGGCATTGTATTGGAGTAGATCCATACTATCTGACATCTAAAGCAGAAAGTGTTGGCTATCACCCAGAAGTTATTCTTTCAGGCCGCCGTATCAACGGTAACATGGGGAAGTTTATTGCAACTTCTCTTATTAAACAAATGATTCACAAAAAAATGACCATCCAAGGTGCAAAAGTAACCATCCTTGGACTGACGTTCAAAGAGAACGTTCCGGATCTGCGAAACTCTCGAGTAATCGATGTAATTGATGAACTAAAAGAGTTCGGCATTGAGGTACAAGTTACGGACGCATTATCTGAAAAGGAAGATGCTTACAAAGAGTATGGAATTGAATTAATTGACTACGATGCACTTGAGCCGGCCGATGCTGTCATTTTTGCTGTTCCACATACGGCTTATGTAGAAAAAGGCTGGAGTCAATTTGGAACGCTCCTGAAAGGTGGAGAAGGAGTAGTTGTAGATATTAAAAGTAAATTACCAAAAGAGGAATGCCCTGAAGGGATTACTCTTTGGAGATTATAAGAGAATCTCTTAATGAAACGCCCCCCACTTCTGTATTAGAGGAGTAGGGGGTCTTTTTTTATTAGGTAAACATCTTCAACTACTTCGTGAAAATTAAGACTTTCTCTCTGTTAAAAATATATTTAAATAAAGTATGATAGATTAATTAGAATACTTAATGTGTCGAACTATGTACAGAACTTTTAATAAACTATAAAAGATGTACAATTTTTACCTTTATTTTTCTATCTATTTACAAACCGACAATTTTTGCTTAGTATATATTACAGAACTATTACAAAAAGTAAACAATTAAATACTAAATATTTTGATATAATGACAAGTGCAATAATGAGAACAGGGGTTTATATGGCTAATTATTTATTTTTGCGAGGTAATCGAAACAAACGTTTCTTTATGGATATAGCAGAGGAATTGATAGATAGGGGACATAATTGTCATCTCATTAAATTGGAATTAGGTGAATTGTTATTTAAGAGTAAGATTCAAACAATCTTTGCTCCTTTTCATGTTACAAAACAGGAGTATCCTATATCAGACAAGACCCTATTGAAAATGAAAATCTATAATATTACCTATCAAAGAAACGTTTTGAAAAAGGATGTAAGCAAAAAAGAATTAGCTATATATAAACGGTATATGCTTTTTATAGATCAGTATATTGAGAAACACTCCATTGATGCGGTTTGCCTTTTCAATGGCTATCATTGGATTGATCAGATTACAAAATACATTGCACAAAAAAGGGGTTTGAAAACATTTTTATTTTGAAGATGGATTGTTTAGACCTTATACCATCACATGTGATGAAAAAGGAATTAACGCCAATGCTTCCATATCTAAAGATGGAGAATTCTTCGATAAAATTAAGATTGATTCAAACAAACTTACAGAATATCTCTTTAAGCCTCAGGATGAAGAAATAATTTAAAAAAAACGAAAGAAAACCTTTCTAAAGTTGCCTTAGTGAAGGGGATAAGTATGATTGGAAGTGCCTTTAATATTTCCCCTAAGTTATATGTACACATTACCCTCTGGCAGGCTATAAAATATTTCGTATTCAAGCAAACTTTTAGGCGTAAAAGAAACGATGATATTAAATTGCCGGATGAATATATCTTTGTGCCATTCCAGGTTTCTAGAGACACTCAAATCTTTTATAACTCTAAATCTATTAAAGATATGAAACTACTTCTTCAAACTGTCCTAGAAGCTGTACATGAATATAACATGCTTCATGGAAAAAACATTAAATTAATAATAAAAGAGCACCCCGAAGATATGTCTCGAAACAATTATTCAGAATTGAAAAAAGAATATGAGAACGTAGAAGAAGTTATTTTCGTAAAAAAAACCAATATGAAACAAATGCTTAATAGAGCCTTGGCAGTAATTACAATTAATTCAACTGTTGGCATCGAAGCACTAACCATGCATAAGAAAGTTATTACTTTAGGGGACGCCCTCTATAACATTGATGGAGTTGCAGTGCATTGTGAAAAACCAAGCAAACTAAAAAAAATATTACCTATTACTCTTAATAAAGATGTTAATAAAGAGCGGATTGATAAATTTCTTTATTATCTAAGGTTCTTCTATCAAGTGGAGGGTAATATTAACAATTCCAGTCGAAAAACAGCGGAAAATGTAGCAAATAGGATTGAATTCTAATGAAAAATAAGTATAATAGAAAAAGTGTTAATTTTTATTAGAAATTTTTTCAAAAAAAGTAAACAATAATCATTATTTAAATAGATTGGAGATTAACCATGAAGGTTGTTGGAGTAATACCAGCTAGATATGGATCCACAAGGTTTCCTGGAAAACCACTTGCACTGATACATGGTAAGCCTATGATTCAGCATGTATACGAACAAGTAGTAAAAAGCGAACAGCTAAATACTGTGGTTGTTGCAACAGACCATGAGGAAATTAAAAATGTGGTGGAAGGCTTCGGTGGCCAAGTTGTTATGACTCGTACCGATCATGAAACAGGCTCAGATCGTATGGCAGAAGTGACAACAAAAGTGGAAGGCGACTTTTACGTAAATATTCAAGGTGATGAACCACTAATTCGTCCTGAGTTAATTGATAAGTTAGTTTTAGCTGCAAAAGAATCACCTGAATGCGTTGTTACCGCAAAGACACCTATAAAGAATGAAGAAGATGTGAAAAATCCAAACGTTGTTAAAGTAGTTACTAATAATAGTGGTTTTGCACTTTACTTCTCACGGTCAGCGGTGCCATTTAATCGTGCAAAGAAAGATATCACATATTATAAACATTTGGGGATATACGGATATCCAAAGTCCGTTATTACGGAGTTCGTTACTTGGCCAACTTCTTCTTTAGAAGCAGTGGAAGTACTAGAACAACTGCGTCTTTTGGAAAACGGCTATTCTATTAAATTGGTTGAAACAGCCTTTGATGCTGTTGGTGTGGATACACCAGAAGATATTGAAAAAGTAGAGAGAATACTTGGAGGAAAACAACATGACTAAAACAGTAAAATTAAACGAAGAAATTACTTTTGGTGGTACTAACCCGTTCGTACTTATCGCAGGCCCATGTGTTATTGAAAGTGAAGAAGTAATTATGGAAACTGCTGAAAGACTGAAAGAAATTACGACAAAGTTAAACATTCCTTTTATCTTTAAAGCTTCTTACGATAAGGCAAATCGTTCTTCTATCCATTCTTACAGAGGACCAGGACTTGAGGATGGTCTTGAAATCCTTAAAAAAGTAAAAGAGAAATTTAATGTACCAGTAACTTCCGACATTCATGACCCAAGTCAAGCTGAAAAAGCAGCTGAAGTTTTAGATATTCTTCAAATTCCAGCATTCCTTTGCCGTCAAACAGACCTATTGGTTGCTGCTGCTAAAACAGGCAAAATTGTAAATGTAAAAAAAGGACAATTTTTAGCGCCTTGGGACATGAAAAACGTTGTAACAAAATTAAAAGAGTCAAACAATGAAAACATCTTATTAACAGAACGTGGGTCTACTTTTGGTTACAACAACCTCGTAGTTGACATGCGTTCTCTAGTAACGATGCGCGAACTTGGAGCACCTGTAGTATTTGATGCTACTCATAGTGTGCAGATACCCGGAGGAAATGGCACGACTACTGGTGGTAAACGTGAATTTGTTCCTTACCTATCCAGAGCAGCAGCAGCTGTAGGAGTAGACGCTATTTTCATGGAAGTTCATCCAAATCCAAACGAAGCTAAATCTGATGGACCTAACATGGTCAAACTTGACGAACTAGAAGAAGTATTAAAGCCAATCATTGAAATTGACCGTGCAATTAAACAATACTAATAAAAATATAAAAGGGGACTGAATTATGCTCTTAGTGAAATTACCTGTTGATCACACAACAAGTATTATGGATGTATTAGATAAAGAGGCACAAGCCATTTTAAACCTTCGTGAGGAAATCAAAAGTTCTGGTGAATCAGTACAAGAAGCTCTGGAATTAATACTTAGCTGTAAAGGTCGTGTTGTTATTACCGGTATCGGTAAATCCGGTATTATCGGCCGCAAGATAAATGCCACAATGGCGAGTACAGGTACACCTTCTTTCTTCCTGCATCCATCTGAAGGACTTCACGGTGACTTAGGAATGGTAACAAAAGATGATGTTGTCATTGCCATTTCCAACAGTGGAGAAACGGAAGAGGTCTTAAATCTAATACCATCCATTAAACGCATAGGAGCAAAAATCATCTCTATTGTGAAGAATCCAAATTCTACGTTAGGCATGAAGTCAAATGTAGTATTGTCTATTGGTGATGTGAAGGAAGCATGTCCTCTTGGACTTGCTCCAACCACCAGCACTACAGTTACTTTGGCATTAGGTGATGCATTAGCGGTTGCATTACTTGAGGCAAGAAAATTTAGACCAGAAGACTTTGCCTTGTTCCATCCAAGTGGTTCACTGGGGCGTAAATTATTGCTTACTGTAAATGATGTTGTAGTTGCTACTAATAAAAACCCTATGATCTTAGGATCAGCTACGATACAAGAAGCACTATTTGTTATGACTGCTCAAGGATTAGGGGCAACATCCGTAGTTGATGAAAACAGACAATTACAAGGAATATTAACTGATGGCGATATTCGTCGCGCTTTTGCAAGCGGTATGGACATTTTAAATCGTACGGTTGAAGAATTCTGTAACACTAGACCACTATGCATAGAGCAGGGTGTGTTAGCGGTAGAAGCTCTATCTACAATGGATGAAAGAAAAATAAGCGTTCTTCCTGTTTTGGACGAAATTAACCGCCCTGTAGGAATGATACAAATTCACGATTTGATGAATTTAGGATTATAAGGCGTGGATAACTTGACTAAAATAAAACTTATTGTACTTGACGTAGACGGAGTATTAACAGACGGAAAACTATTCATCGGTTCTGACGGAGAAGAGTATAAAGGTTTTAATACTCAGGACGGTATGGGTATCAGCTTTGCTCGTTACACTGGAATTAAAACAGCAATTATTACAGGACGTAAGTCTGAAGCTGTTGCTAAAAGAGCAAAAGAGCTGAAAATAGATTATTTATATCAAGGTATTCATCAAAAACTAGAAGTTTTGGATGAAATCAAACATAATATGGGAGTATCATACGAAGAGATATGTTATATTGGTGACGACATTAATGACCTACCTATCCTCAAAATTGTAGGTTATCCATGTGCGCCTGGCAATGCTGTGGATATCGTTAAAAAAGCCTGCAAAAAAGTTGCAAGGAAAAACGGTGGCGACGGAGCTGTTAGGGAGCTAATAGATGACTTATTAACAATTCAAGAAGATTATGATTCAATTCTTATTGATTTCATTAATGGTAAATTAAAGGTAACTCAATAGACAGGAGTACTTTTATGAGTAATTGTTCTATATGCAAGAAGAATAGTTCTAACAAAGACATATTATATACAGGAGTAAATTGGGTGATCACCAAAGGCTCATTAGAATCACAGATATTAGGATATCTATATCTTGAACCGAAAAGACATGTGGAAAATTGGACAGACTTTACTTCAGAAGAGCTTTTAGAACTCGGACCTTTAATTAAAAAAGTTGAAGTAGCAATGCAAAATGAGTTAGAAGTAGAAAGGTTGTATGTTGTAACTATTAGTGAGGCAGTTAGACATTTGCATTTACACTTAATTCCTAGAGAATATAAATGTGAGTCAAGAGGCTTAGACCTAATTAAGCAAGCAACTCAACAAGAGATAATTACACCTATAAAATATGATTCGGAAAAAATAAATTTATTTTATAGTAATCTAAAAAATCTTTTTCTACAGTAGTATTTTAGAGCACTAGTCGAGTGAATCCTCGAAACTAGTGCTTTGTTTTTGATTTTTGAATTGCTTGTGGGTTCTTATAACAAGATAAAAAATAGGTGTTGGTGATAATGAAATCAATAAAAAAAATTCTGAAAAATAAAGATTTTATTTTAACTCTTGCCAAAAGAGAGATAATCTCAAAATATAAACAATCTTTATTAGGGAAACTTTGGATAATAATCCAACCTTTAGGTTTGATGCTCGTCTTAACCTTAGTATTTTCCTTGTTTGTTAAACTGCCGAGCGAAGGGCTTCCTTATGCTGCATTTCTCTTTGTTGCTCTATTACCATGGTATTATTTTAACGCTTCTGTTGGTACTTCTACAAGAATAATAACAGGCTATGCGGGCTTGATTAGGCAGAGGAGTTTTTATAGACCTACATTAGTGTTTGTAAAATTCGTCTCTGAAACTGTTAATTTTTTCTTTGCATTAATTGGGCTTGTTATAGTTCTTATATATTATCAAATAATGCCAGGTATTTATTCACTTTTAGCACTTCCAATATTATTTATACAAATGATGATGATACTTGGTTTTATGTTTCTTCTATCTTCTGTTAATGCTTACGTAAGGGATTTTGGTTTAGTGGCACCTTTAATATTACGTATGGGTAGGTATTTATCACCGGTAATGTATTCATATCATACTATACCACTTCAATACCAACCATTTATGGCGTTAAATCCATTCACTGGGATATTTGATGGATATAGAAAAACAATTCTCCATAATGAAATGCCAGATATAACGCTGTTACTTTATTCCTTGTGTTTTAGTATTATAATTCTAACTATTGGTTGGATAACCTTCAATAAACTAGAAAAGAACTTTGCAGATGTAGTATAGGAGTGATTACATGAGTGAAGCTGCAATAACACTATATAAAGTTGGAAAAAAATACTCAACAAACGCTGCCAAGGTGTTTGGTATTAAAAATATCCTATTAAACAAAAGTAATAAGAACAGGGAATCGTGGTCAATAAAAGACGTTTCACTAACTATTAACCAGGGAGAGTCTGTAGCTATACTCGGTGATAATGGATCTGGGAAAAGTACATTATTAAAAGTAATATTAGGGGTTACTTCTCCCAGTACAGGGAGAATTAATATTAATGGGAAAATCGGTGGATTAATTGAACTAGGCGCGGGTTTTCATCAGGAACTTTCCGGAAGAGAAAATATATATATGAATGGTGTTGTCTTGGGCTTAAGAGAGAGGGAAATAGATAATATTATTGATGATATTATAGAATTCTCTGAACTAAAAGATCATATTGACAAACCTATTAAATACTTTTCGTCTGGTATGAAGGTAAGATTAGGTTTCTCTATTGCTATCCATGTGAAAGCCGATATTATTCTTCTAGATGAGGTCCTTGCCGTTGGAGATAAAAGATTTAGGAAAAAAGCCATGAAAGCAATAAAAACTTATCTAAAAGGTAAAACAATTGTATTTGTATCACATAGTACAGATCAAGTGAGAAAAATATGTAAGAGAGCAATAGTACTTGACAAGGGTGAATTGGTTTATGTAGGGGACACAGAGAGTGCTATTCATTTCTACGAGACTGAAATAGAAGATAAAAACAATATTTAGTAAAAACTTATTTGTCTAGGGTGACTTTTTAATATGACAATAATCATAAGTAAAATTAAAAAATACATTAAAGTATTACTTTCTTATTTAATATTATTATTTTGGATTATACGACCAAGAACTAATAATCATAAAACTAAATTATATCTGTTTGGTGTTGCTAAATGGAAGCATGAATTAATGAAGTTTTATTTTGATAAGTATTCCTTAACTTTTGTTCCTTTTGGGAGCAAGTTTTCATTCTTGAAATATGAATTAGCAAAGCATGAAAATATCGCTTTCGGAATTTGGGGATATAATGAAAGCTTAGAAGTATTGGAGTACGCAGAAAAAAATAATATTAAAGTAATTAGAATCGAAGATGGATTTGTTAGATCCAAAGGTTTGGGTTCCTTACATGCGCTTCCTTACTCCTTATGCGTTGATGAGAAGGGTATGTATTTTGACGCTACCCAACCAAGTGAATTGGAAGATATCTTGAATACTTATGATTTTAGTGAAGATACGAGAATTATAGAGCAAGCTAAAATCTGTATGGGGAAATTAATAAATCAACGAATTAGTAAGTATAATCATTTACCCTCAAAAGATGTTCAAAAGTTATACGGTCCAAAAAAACAAAAACGTATATTAGTTATTGGTCAAGTGGAGGAAGATGCATCAATAAAAAAAGGAATGCTCTAGAAAAATTACAAATAACGATTTAGTCAGAATAGCTTTTGAGGAAAATAGAGATTGTCAGATAATATATAAACCACATCCAGATGTTTTAGCAGGGAAAAGGGCAATGGTATCTAATCCTCAAGATGTGTCAAATATATCAAAAGTGATTTTTGATGAGATAAGCTTAGTAGACTCTCTAGAAACTATAGATCATGTTTACACTATTACATCTTTGTCAGGGTTTGAAGCCTTAATAAGGGGGGATTCCGGTTACAACAATTGGAGCACCTTTTTATTCAAATTGGGGATTAACCGATGATAGACAAAAAGTGTCTAGAAGGCAAAAGAAATTAAGTATTGAAGAGTTATTTGCTGGATCATATTTAATTTACCCCAAGTATATTAATCCATATAATGGTAATGAACTAGATTTAGAAGAAGTAATTGGTTTAATAAATTCTTAATTTCAACTGGAGGTTTTGTAGTGGCAAAGATTTTAAGGAAAATTGCTAGAAAAATATTAGGAGATACTAAATACAAAAAAATAAGAAATTCCTTAATAACAATAACTCCCAAAAAAAGTAATAGAATAGAAAAATCTTATCTTTTTGGTATTAAAGGAAATTAGGTAATAATCTTGAGGCACTATTGAAAGATAAAGAAATATTATCAAAAGATTTAAACAAAATAACAAAAAATTATTTAATTAATACCTTACGATACAAAAATATATCCTTCTATATAACTGAAAGATATAATAGTAAAAATTCAATGATAATTGAGTTTGCTAGAGAAAACAAGATTAAAACTTTTTTTGTTAAGGAGAGTTTCCTAAAGCCAAGCGAAATTGGGAGCCCACTACCTGATAGTATTTCTATAGAAATAAGAAATGTAAATGCGAATGAAGATCAACTAATTAGTGAAATGAATAGTACCATTATAAAAGACAGTTTTCTGATTAAGCGTTCAGAAAAGTTAATAAATGAATTAAAAGAGTTCGAAGGAAGAAAATCAGCTGAAGAGAGTAATCTTGAATTTAAAAAAAGGGTAGAAAAAAAAATTCTA
This sequence comes from Bacillus sp. m3-13, assembly GCF_000175075.1. NCBI lineage: Bacteria > Bacillati > Bacillota > Bacilli > Caryophanales > Bacillaceae > Bacillus > Bacillus sp. m3-13. The sequence continues at coordinate 314,351 of NZ_ACPC01000020.1, read as the reverse complement.
ATAATTGGTGAAAATGAAATTGCTCGGGAGCTAAACAATATTAAATCTTCGAAAATTAACAATTTCGATTTAGTAATGATTGCTAAGTATGAAAATCCTACAGCAGATTTATTTTACCTTCCATATTTAAACCAAAATGTATCTAATCCTCAAGAATTTCATGACATAAATGAAGTTGCCTTTTTAGTAGATAACTCTCAGGATATTGGGGCGATTCTACGAAAAATAGATATGGTATACACATTCTCTTCTATATTAGGGTTTAAGGCCCTATTAAACAATAAAAAGGTAGTCACTTATGGAACACCGTTCTATTCAGGGTGGGGCTTAACGGATGATAGAATAGAAGTACCCAATAGAGGAAGAACTTTAACTCTTGAAGAATGTTTTACAACTTATGCCCTAAATAATATAAAGTATTTTCATCCGTTTACAAACGAACAAGTAGATATGGAAGAAATAATAAATTTGTTAAGAGTGTCTCAGAACACGATTAGAAAAAGAGAAGCATTTGAGGAAGATCAAGAAACCACAAAAGAAGAAGTATATTTAATAGGTTTTGATCAAGAGCAATTTGAAATTATGAAAAGTTTTATGCAAGACAATATTTTGGTGAAAATTGAAAAAAATCAAGGTATTGGTAAATTCAGAAAACTAATTGAATCAAATCCTAGAGGGAAAGCAATAATTTGGACAGGTAGAAATAAAGATAATTCATTAGGTGTAGATAATACACAGAAGTTAATAGAAATTGTTATTCAAAAAGACTATGATAAGCTTTATGTTGACAATGGTTTAATAAATTATCACAAATTTAATAAATTGAAGTTATCTCCATTTTCTGTTGTTTTTGATGATAAAGATAATCCGTATCAAAGAGAAGATGATACAAAACTAATTAAATTACTATCAGCAATAGAAATAGATAGCTCATCTAATGTTAATAGATCCACAAATTTAATATCAGAAGTTAGGAATTCACTATATAAACTATACGATGAGAATTTAATAAAACAAGTGATAGAAGATAAAACTGATACGGAGATTATTTTAGTTATAGGTACAAGAAGAGTCTCCGATTCTATTCCGAAAACCTCCAACAACGTAAATAGTTTAGATTTAGTATGGATAGCTAAGTTAGAAAATCCTAATGCAATTATTTTATTTGTGCCGGACCCTGTAAATAGTGAAAGAGAAAATGATATAAAGAAAATAGAGAAATTGGCTAAAGTACTCGATTCTAATGTTAATATATCTGCTTTCTTGAATATTATAACTAAGATTTACACAAAGGATTCACCGTTTGGGCTAATTGGGTTGATTGGTGAAAAGCCGGTTGTAACTTTAGGTACTCCATTTTATTCGGGATGGGGACTAACTGACGATAGAAATGCCATTCCAAAAAATAAAAAGTTAAGCTTGGAATCCTTAGTAGCTGTTTCACTTATTGAATACCCTAAATACATTAATCCTTTCACCAAAAAGTCCTTAAGTGTAGAAAGTTCTTTAATGTTACAAGAAGAAGTTTCGAGAATTGAAGATGAATATGGAATAAGTAACAATGAAGACGAAAGCCTTAATATAGAAACATTAAGTGAAGAATCATTTTTTGATTTAAAATCAGATTTAGAAAATAAAAAAGTTGGGATAGTATCACCAGGGTTAAAAAAGAATGGCTAATTTGCAGAAACTTGTACCAGCTGAAATAATATTCGATCCAACTGGCAATCAGATAGAGGAATTAGATTTCGTTGCTGGATGGGGGTTAAAGCCAGGATACAAAGATGCAAGAGTATTTGCAGAGAAATATGGAATACCATATCTGGGAATGGAAGACGGGTTCTTAAGGTCATTAGGACTAGGTGTGGAGGGTGCACCAGCATTATCATTTTCTTTAGATGATATAGGTGTGTACTATGATGCATCTAGACCTTCAAGGCTTGAAAATATACTTAACTCTACTGGTTGGGAAAATATTAAACTTCTAGAAGAATCAAAGAAAGCAATTGAGTTAATTAAAGATAATTATTTGAGCAAATATAATACAGGCAGAATATTATCTCCTTCAGAGTTTAAACAAACTGGACGTAAAAGAGTATTAGTGGTTGATCAAACATTTGGTGATATGTCTATATCTTTAGGACTAGCTGACCAACAATCTTTTATGTCAATGTATCAGAAGGCTCGTCAAGATAACCCTGATTCAGATATATATGTGAAAGTTCATCCTGATGTAATTGCAGGAAAGAAAAAAGGGAATATAGAAATAATAGAGGATGAAAGAACATTTATCCTCTCAGAGAACTCTAACCCGTTATCATTAATTGAGAATATGGATAAGGTATATGTAGTAACATCTCAAATGGGGTTTGAAGCTTTATTATTAGGAAAAGAAGTACATTGTTTTGGTATGCCTTTTTATGCAGGTTGGGGATTAACACAAGATGAACTAACTATTAGTAGAAGAAATAGAAATAGAACTATAGAAGAAATCTTTGCTGCATCCTATATTATGTATTGCACTTACTTAAATCCTGAAACAGGTAAACGTGGAAGTATATTTGACGTTATAACATATATCCTTAAAAACAAGTAAAGTACTGTTTATTATCAATAAGAGCTTTAGAATGGCCAAGCTCAAGTAGCAGATGCCATTCTTGATCGAATTATTCATGATTCATATCACATTATGGTAGATGGAGAAATTTCAATGCGGGAACGTCATGGATTGGTAGGCTCATCATGATTCCTATAGAAGTGGAGAACCGTATCGCCAAGCATTTCTTTCATCACTTTCTTCCAGAAGAGGTAATGGAGGAAATAATAGACCTCCTTTTGCCCCTCTATTTAGAACTTAATGAAGATGACATGTTAGATGCAGATGAGCTTGTCAGACAAGCTGTGCTAATTATAGAATCTCGGTTAGAAGGAAAGAGTTTCAAGTAACTATACGGCCATCGAAGCAACTGAAATCGATGGCTTTTTTATATATTTGTAAGTATTGGCTCCCTGTCTTGCATTAAGTGGCTCTATCTTCCGCAATTGGTGGCTCCAAACTCCGCACTGCTGGCTTTTTCTTACCGCAATACTCAGGAATGACGTTTGGATTGGAACTAACGTCACAATTGTAAAAGGAGTTACTATTCATGATGGGGCTGTGATAGCAGCAGGATCTGTTGTAACTAAAGATGTAAAACCTTATGAGATAGTTGGAGGAGTACCAGCGAAACATATTAAATTCCGTTTTAAGGATCATGTAATTAAGCGCTTACGAGAAATTGCAACTATAAATTGGTTTCAATAAAAAATAGGAAAATACTGGAGGGGTAATAAGTTACTATGTGATGAAAATAGAACTTAAATTTATATACCTAAAATAAAACCTCACTTTGAAAGTGAGGTTTTTAACAGTCTATTCTTTATTAAAGCTTGTGTGCTTTGCTCTTCTTATTCATCGTGATTTTGTGTATCCTTAAACACAGCCACAACCGACATATTTCTAGTCAATGTAATACTTATAGAAGGAGATGTGCTAGTAGAGTCGCCTTCCCAACCTACAAACTCCCATCCAGGTGCTGCCGAAGCTGTTAGTGTAATGACAGTTCCCTCTACAAATGTTGATCCGGAGAGGTTTTTTGAGATACTTCCATCTCCTGAAGTAGATGTAGAAATAGAATAATTGGTCGGTGTCGTTTGTTTTTTTGTAAAAATAGCACGGACAGATTTGTTTTCGTTCATAGTTATTGATACAGTGCTCGAACTACCACTTGCACTACCTTCCCAACGGACAAATTCCCACCCATCATAGGGTGTTGCTGTCAGTGTAACGGTTGTACCTTCCTTAATGGAGGATCCGCCTCCATTGTGATTGACACTTCCACCTTCGTTTACTGAGGTGCTTAGTGTGTAAGTCGTAGGTGTCTGTACAGGTGGTGGAGCTGTAGGAGGAGCCGGTGTTGGTGAAGAAACCTCTTCTTCTACCTTTCTGAAAACAGCAGTCAGTTCTTTATCTGAATCCATTTTAACAGTGATGGATTCTGTGTAAGTATTAACGCTACCTTCCCAACGTGCAAATTCCCACCCATCTGCAGGGCTTGCTGTTAGTGTTACATTTTCAGAAGGTGCAAACGTATCGCTTAGAGAACTTCTAATGATCTCTCCTTCACCTTCTCTATTTATAGTTAATTCATAATCCTCTTCTTCTTCAAAAATAGCTGTAACATCAAGGTTTTCAATAATGGTGAGGTTTAATGGATTTATAGTGTCGGTAATATCACCTTCCCATCCAATGAACTTCCAACCTGGTTCAGGAACAGCTTCAATCGTAATTTCATCGCCTTCATCATAGACATCTTTTGCTGGGGAAATAGTTGCTTGGCCTTGGCCAACTACGTTGAAATTGACTACATGACCTTCCCCGTCTATTAATACTTTCATATGTTGTTCAAGACCTTGGTACTCAACTGTAATTGTTTCAAGTCCTACTTTATTTGCAGTAAAGCTATTAGAAGCACCATTATTTGAAGTAAGAGTTCCAAGATCTTTTTTTATCTTCCAGGTTGGATTTAGTATCATTTCGTTCCCATCTGCATCCAAACCGGTGATTTCTAAACCTAATTCCTGCCCAATTGCTAAGCTATCGAAATCTTCAACAATAAAGTCAATAGATTCTACTACTTGTTCCGAAACCTGTATTTCTATCTCTTTAGTGATGGTTCCAGCTTCTGCTACCACTTTAACTTTCCCGTTTTTTTACCGGTAAATTCCATTCTATTTTTATTTGTTTGTTCTGTTAATGCACCAATTTCTTCTTCCTCTACACTCCATTCAGCAGGAAGTTCCACTTTGTTATCTTTCTCATCCGTCCAAACAAGAGCCAGGGTTCTTTTATGGTCAACTTGGACAAATTTTCTCTTAAGATCAATTGAGATATTACTAGTAATGGATTTTAAGCTCTCCGAAAGTTGACTATTTTTCGTTTGCTTCAAACCACTTTCCAGGACATTTACGGCTTCTAGTATCAATAAGTTGGAAACATAAATATTAGATAAACTGAGGTAAAAGGAAGCTTCTTTAGGTAACAACTTCGTTCCTTCTTGAAGTGTAGATGCAGCTTCTTCTATATTGCTTAAGAGAGCATAACATTGAGCAAGATTAATTCTAGCTTTTACATGATTTGGGTTTAGTTCCAAAACCTTTTTATACTCCTCAATACTTTTTTCTATTTCTTCTTCAGTCATGTATTTATTTGCTAGTTCAAATTGATTATTGATGTTACTTGCTTGTATAGTATTAAATGTTAAAAAGCCAATCATTCCGATAGCCACTACCCCTAAGAGAATAGTCAAGACATATTTTTTATCCATGAACACAAACCTTTCTACATTTCTTAGAATCTATTACCATTATATACAATTTAGTAGAATAGGAAAATATTAAAAGGCAAATAGATGAAATTTGTTGAAGAATGGAGAATAACTCATAAACAACCAATCTATTTTACTATTATGGTAATAATTAGTGTTTTTATCTATTAATCTTGTTATCATAGAAAAGGACGAATTGAAAATTAAGGGGGATATTAACTAGTGAAGAAAATGAAAGTGTTAGTAATGTTGGTGGTTTTTGCACTATTATTGCCACAATCCATTAGTGCGCAAGATAATACGGGGTGTAAACAACCATCTTCATTGATGGAGATTGACCGAATGTTAACAGAAGAGGCGATTAAACAGGGTGTACCTGCTGAAATAGTTAAAGCAATTGCATTTGTGGAATCAGAAGGCTGGGTTCACTGTGTAGGAGATAAAGCACTTATCTCAGATGATGGTGGAATTGGAATTATGCAGGTTACAGATTTTGAGGGTGAATATAAACTAAATCAGAAGAGATTAATAACCGACATTCAATATAATATTGAAAGTGGTGTTATGATTCTAAATGATAAGTTTGAGAGATTCAGTGGGAATGTAATACCAATGCTTAATGATGGAGACAACAGACATAAATACATTGAGAATTGGTATTTTGCAATCATGGCATACAATGGGATCGTTCCTAAGAATAGTCCATTCTATTTATCTGAGGAAAACAAAGATAAAAAAGGACAAAGAAACATGAACTCTTATCAGGATAAAGTACTAACAGCATTGGAAGAAGGGAACCCTGGTCTAAATTTAAATCGAACACTTGAACCAATTCAACCAGAAGATATTGAGTATGTAGAAGGAATAATTCGTTTCAAGAAAAAAAGTTACACTACATACGGTCCTCTTACACACACTGCTTATTTGTTTGGACCTAATGATTTAGTAAGAGTGGATGAACAAGTTGGCAGAAGGGCGCAACCAAGAACCGGTGAGGAAAAAAAGAATTTCTTTAAGCCGGGTGTTCTAACAATAGAAAGTTTTGTCAAGACCGATGAAACACCTAAAAAATATGAAGATCGCTCTTACAACCATTTTGGCTGGTACTTTGCATCCAACGGAGCAGTGGATAATGAATTAACAGGTTATGTCTCTACAATTAACTTAAAGCCTTTCGGGAAAAGAATTGCAGGAATAGATCGATATAAAACTGCTGCCAAGATTTCTGAAGAGGGATGGGGAAATAAGGCCAATACTGTTATTATCGCAGACGGAAGCAACTTTCCGGATGCACTATCTGGTGCACCATTAGCGTATAAGTTAGATGCACCAATCTTGCTTACTTCACATAAAAAGGCAGAGCTCAATGAATCTACCAAAGCAAAAATAAAAGAGCTAGGAGCAACAAAGGCTATTATTTTGGGTAGTGAAAGTGCCGTGTCTTCTAAAGTTCAAAGCACCATAAAGGAAATGGGGTTAACAGTTAAACGAATTGGAGGGAAAGATAGATATGAAACATCTGCCCTCATTGCAAAAGAACTAGGAGTTACTTCTCAAGCAGTTGTAGCTAGTGGCAGCAACTTTCCAGATGCTCTTGCCATTGCACCATATGCCGCCAAAAATGGCATCCCTATCTTGTTAACAAAGGGTGGAGAAAGCGAACCTTTAAATTCAGTTGTGGCTAATACCATTAACAACCATAAGGTTACTTCAACTATTGTAGTAGGTGGAGACAATGTGGTAAGTAAAAAAGCATTTAATGCCCTCCCTAAAGCTGATAGAATTGCAGGTAAGGATCGTTATGCTACATCTGTTGCTATCATTGAAGAACTTAACATGCCAACAGATATGCTTTATGTTGCAACAGGAAAGAGCTTTGCTGATGCATTGACTGGCTCTGTTTTAGCAGCAAAGGAAAATACAGCAATCTTACTAATTGGGAACACGCAAAACCAAGAGAGCATAGAAACTACAAATCTCATTGCTAAACACAACATTGATACTTTCTATGTACTAGGAGGAGACTCTGCAGTCAATAATGATGTTTTGAGTAGACTTATCCTTAAATAACACCACAATCCCCACTCCCTATAACGGAGTGGGGATTAACTTTCGTGCCATGCTTTATAATTGAAAAAGTGCAATAATCCATATAATGAAAGTTAAAAGTAATACCCCCCCAGTAATCACAGCAGCCTTTTTTGCAAGGGTTATGTCCTTCACATAATACAAAACAAAAAGTATTGGCACTAAAAACCATGGGACGGAGAGTAATAGAGCAAGCAAATAAAAGGTGAAGATGCCTTCTGTATGGGCAAATTTAATAATGTATGCCGGCAGTCCCAGTGCCACACTGGATAGGCAAGACACTATAATCATTTGTATCCAGTATGTTTCAAAGAAGACTGAGAAGTTTTCTCTTTCAAAAGCAATGTTTAACTTCGGCCGTTTCAGCTTAAGTGCAGGTAGAAATCGTTTTGTAAATTCCATTAGGAACCTCCCCTATATTCTTCTAATCTCATCTTATGTATATTTTTCTAGTAATATTCCTACTTTACTTTATTCCCCAATTGCTAGTTTTGTAACATTCATTTCACAACTTTTCTTTCACAAATAAACACAATCATTTACATTTTTAGTGGAAACACGACAATATCGGCAAATAATAGACAAATTACCTATTCATTCTCTTGTAATCTATTTGATAAAATTAATACTGTAATGAAATAATTGTAGTTTTACAACAAGGAGGAAAGTTTTTCGTGCAAAAAAGTATTATTGCCGTAAAGTTGTGTTTGTTACTTTTGCTGGTACTGGCTGTAGACAAAGGCCACGCAGAATGGAAGGCGGAGAATCATTCTGTTCATCCAAGCGGAAATGCTACAGTGTCGCTAGGGGAATATGAAGTATCGGTTTCTAATGGAGAGACTTCTACTGCAAGTGTTTATTTTGAAGGGAAATTGCTAGAAGAATTAGTGATGGATCTTGCTGAATTTTCCACAGTATCCACTTGGAATGTTAACAATAAAGGGTATGTGTTACTAGAAAATAAAAAACAAGGTACAGGCGGTTATATGCAATTCATCTTATTGGAACTGTCGGATGGTACTTCAAAGCAAGTATACTTATCAGAAGATTATAAGATGGGTTCTGTAAGTGTTGATACTGACAGAATAGAAGTAACCTATGCAGATGCGAATGAAAGTCTTATAGATAGTGTCACGCTACTAAAAGATACATATACGCAGTCTGAAGATGGTTCTCTAACTTTAGTAGAGAAAGGTGTAAAGCAAAAACTTACTAAAGAAACTGTTACAGAGGGTTATTCTTTTCAAGCTACTGGGGATAATCGTATTTTAGGTGAGAATCCTACGAACGCTGAATTGAATAGCATGTTAACGCAGGAAGCAATTATCGCAGGTGTTCCTCCAGAACTTGTAAAGGCGATTGCATGGCAAGAAAGTTCTTGGAGACAATTCCGTACAACAAATGATCCAAGTGGTCTTTGGAAAAAGGGAGATCCGGTGGTTTCCTTTGACGGTGGTATTGGTATTATGCAAATTACTGAGCCAAATATGACCGCTGAACGTGAACTTAGGTTAAAAGAAGATATTCGTTACAATATTCAAGAAGGCTTAAGGATATTAAAGGAAAAGTGGAACTACAGCAGCTGGGGGCGTATCCCGAAAATTAATGGGAATGACATGGCTGTAATAGAGGATTGGTACTTTGCGGTTATGGCTTATAATGGCATTTCACGTAGAAATGATCCGCAATATTATCCCGATAATACGTACCAAGATGTCATTTATCGTCATATCGAGCGCATGGCGCAGTTGACGGTTACAAAATTTCCAGAAACCCAATTAAGAAACGATATTTACTACAACGATGCAGGATCGCTTCTTTTTAGAAAAAATCATTATTATGTGAGTGGGCCTTTCACCATTTCCAAGCACTTTTTCTCAAAAAATGACCTTGTAAAAGCGACGGAAAGCGGAGTCAGGTTAAGAAAGTCTCCGGAGGGTTCGGAGATAAGAATGACTACAGCAGGTGAAACGCTGCAGATTGTTGGTCCTTATCAAGCAGGGAATAATAGCAGCAACCATTTTGTCTGGTACCCTGTGAAAGATATGAGTTCAAATGAAACGTATTTCATCGCGTCAAGTTATCTTGAAAACGTCCGTATTTCAGGACCTAATCGTTATGCGACAGCTGTAAGTATTTCTAAAGCTGGATGGGATAAAGCGGACACAGTTGTGCTCGCTCGTGGTGACAACTTCCCTGATGCATTGGCTGGAACTCCACTTGCATATAAGTTGAATGCACCTATTCTTCTGACTAAGAAAAATGAACTAACAGAAGAAACGAAAAACGAGTTGGTACGTTTGGGTGCAAAGAATGTTGTTATCCTCGGAGGAACAGGGGCTGTTTCTAATACAGTCTCAACAAATGTCCGTAATATGGGGATGGAGGTAAAAAGAATTGCAGGGGCTAACCGTTTTGAAACGGCTAAATTGATTGCAAATGAAATGGGGACAAACTTTTCCACTGTTGTTGTAGCAAATGGTTATGGATTCCCTGATGCACTTGCTATCGCTCCATATGCAGCAAGAAACGGTATCCCGATTTTATTGACTGAAAAGACCTATATTCCAGGTGCTACAAAAACGATTCTTAACTCAGCGAGTAAAACTATTGTTGTTGGTGGTACTGCTGTTGTGAATAAAAATCTATTAAATGGAATGCCTAAAGCTACCAGGATTTCAGGAGCAACAAGGTATGAAACAGCTTATAAAATTGGCACACAGTTCGACTTTTCATCAAATGAAGGGTTGGCTGTAAGTGGGACAGACTTTCCAGATGCATTGACTGGATCAGTATTGGCTGCCAAAAGGAATGCGCCACTTCTACTTGTGAATCCAACATACTTACCAACGGAAACGCTGCAGTTGGCACGCGTTAGAGATTTTTCCCGTATATCTGTTTTGGGTGGTACTTCTGCTGTACGAACAGATACCGTTATTAATCTAGTTAAATAGTCTTGGCCAAAAAAGCGTCTATAATATTACATTATAGCGCTTTTTTGTTACTGAATTTTAATATTCGGACTATTTTACTAGTGTTATAATGAGTAAGGAATTATGTAATAATATGTAGATTTAGGGGGAAAAAATGAAGACTTCAGCATGGAAACGATACATAGTCGTTCTGGTTCTTGGTATGGTCGTTATTGTCACTTTGCCTTCCGTTAATTATGCAAACAGTTTTAATGTTGATAGAATCAATGGGGAAAATAGATATGAAACTGCAGTGGCGGTTTCTAAGAAAGGGTGGACAAGCTCTAATACGGTAATTATCGCAGCCGGAAATCAATTTCCTGATGCACTGACCGGTACACCGCTTGCCTATTCACTGAATGCACCTATCTTATTAACACAAAATAGTTCTCTTCCTAGTGAAACAAAGAATGAAATAACAAGACTAAAGGCTAAACATGTCATCATCCTTGGTGGCACAAGTGTAGTTACTGCAAATGTAGAAACTCAGTTAAAAAAGATTGGCATTACAAATATAGAAAGAATTAGCGGCACGGACAGATATTCAACATCTGTTAAAATTGCAGAGAAGTTAGCGGGCCAGACGGATACTGCAGTACTTGTTTATGGGAAAAATTTCCCTGATAGCTTAGCAATTGCTTCGCATGCAGCCAGAAAAGGCTATCCTATTTTGTTAACAAAGACAGACTCTTTGCCTTCTGCAACCAAAAAGGTACTCTCTAAATATAAAAATACAATTGTCGTTGGTGGAACAGGCGTAATTTCTGACAAGATTATGAAAGATGTACCAAATGCCAAAAGATACTCCGGAAAAGATCGGTATGACACTGTGTCGAAAGTAGTCAATGGTCTTAACGTTCAGTTTGGGGAAAATGTATATGTGGCAACAGGTCAAAGTTATGCAGATGCATTAACAGGTTCTGTCTTAGCTGCAAAGAAAGATTCATCCCTTGTATTGGTTCAAAAGGACAAGGTTCCTTCATCTGTTCAGACTGTTTTAAATTCTGTAAGCTCTTCTCAAGCTTCCATTATTGGTGGGACAAGTGCGGTTTCTTCGAATGTGGAAAATGTACTTGCTTTCAACACAGATGCCCTTGTGAACACTGCTAAACAGTACTTAGGTACTCCTTATCAATACGGCGGTACCACTCCATCAGGTTTTGATTGTAGTGGATACATTAAATTCGTGTTTGAGAAACATGGAATTAGTACACCTAGAACTACGCGGGACCTATATTCTGGTGGTAAATCGGTTTCCAAGCTAGAGGTTGGAGACATTGTATTTTTCAAAACAGACCCAAGCTACAATGGAGCTTCCCATGCAGGCATTTATATCGGGAATAACAAATTCATCCATGCCAAATCAGCTGGATCTAATGTTGGCGTGACAATTGATGAAATGTCCAATAGTTACTTTTACCCAAGATATCTTGGCGCTAAACGTTATCATTGAAAAAAACGGATGGAAAACAATTGTTTTCCATCCTGTTTTTTTATTGGTGTGTAATGGTACCGGCTTTCCATATTGTTTTTTTGCTGAAATAAAGTAATCTGGGACAGAAATTTTGCCTATGGAATAACTGCCGGAAGCAGGATCCCATTTTTCATAAGCTTCTAAAGCATCTTTCATGCGGGATTTTTGATCTTTGTTTATAAGTTTTATTTTGTTATCAAAAGGGAAATTTTCGTGTTCTTGGACAGGAAAATAGAATTTTCCATTATGCACTATTTCTTCATCTATTAAGTCTTGAAGTGCCTGTCCAGTGACAGAATGATCAGAGTGAGGATCTTTATCACTCATAACATGGTGTATGACTTTATCATCAAGTTTATCTTTGTGGAGAATGATATTTGATATATCATCTTTGTTTAGTTTTCCATCTGGCAGATCAAGGATTGTGACGTTGGATGCTTTCACACCAAGAACACTAACTGCCGTCTTAAATTCTGTTGCTCTTGCATCCCCAAACTCATCAACTGAGATTGGAGGTTGGCCTTCCAATTCCAACTGTTCGTTTACTGTATTGATGGCTTTGCTAGCTTTCCCTTTAGAAAGAAGTACAACATGTACTTCTTTGCTTGAAGATAAAGCATGAATGATAGCTGGTCCCAGACTAAGAACTTCATCATCTGGATGTGGGGAATAGAAAACGTCAACCTGATCATTCTTGGTGGCTGAACAGCCTGCTAGTATAAGTGTAAATAGAAGTATCATTTTTTTCATCTGTATTCCTTTCCTGTTCAACAAGTATGCTACAATCATTTTATCAAACTTTATAGATGAAAGTGTAGGAACAAAAATTATGGAAACTAATAATCATATCACGAAAAAAAGATATAGATCAATAGATGTTACTAGGGGGATTGTCGTCCTAGTATCAGTATTTGTCAGTGCCTTGCCTGGGGGAGCGGAATACGACTTTCTCCGTCATGCATATTGGTACGGTTTGACGATTACAGACCTTGTTTTTCCTGCTTTTCTAACTGTTTACGGTATCGGTTTAGCTATTGTATATCGGAAGGGTGTGAGGTGGAAAGACCTTTTAAGGAGAACTTTTTTACTGGTTCTATACGGACTTCTTTTTAACCTAATAGCTTCATGGAGTTTTGATTTATCTACTTTAAGGTTTACAGGTGTGTTGCAATTATTTGCGATTACTGGTCTTGGAGTGGTTGTTCTATCTTACTTGGCAAAGGGTTGGAAGAGCATGCTGGCATTAGGGATGGTTATTGCCACCGCCTATTTGTCGATTCTGGTGATTTCGAGCGTAGGATGTGAAGGAGGAGTGCCTCAGCGAGATTGTAATCCTTCAGGAGTGGTAGATGTGTTGGTGTTCGGTGAAAAACATATGTATGCACAAGGAGAGAAAGGATTTGATCCTGAGGGGATTTTGTCTATATTTAGTGCCTTGTCTAATGTAGCTTTTGGTTTTGCGGTGGGGCTGGTGTTAAATGGTAGAAAACAGATTCTTCAACGAGTTTTTGGTATCTCTATAGGACTCATATCGTTAGCATTTATTTTTAATAACTTTATAGAATTAAATAAGCGGTTATGGACGCCTTCTTTTGCGATCCTAGCAAGCGGATTGACCTTGCTACTTCTGGCGATTCTCTTTTACCTTATTGATACAAGAGAAAGGAAGCAAGGGAAGCTTACAGGAATCCCTCTTTGGTACTTAGAGGCATTTGGACGAAACAGCTTTTTAATTTATTTTGGGAAGATGCTTGTATTCCTGTTATTCGGGAAGATTGTTATTAATCTATTTGAAAGAGAAGGATCTCTGGCTTCATTATTGTTTGAGTTTTTAGAGGGAAGAGTGGCGTATCCGCATTTCTTCTACAGTGGCTTATTTATAGTGTTCTGGTCCGTCGTTGCGGTGGTCATGCATGCTAATAAGAAATATGTGAGAGTGTAGGTTCTGATGTAAAAAACGTGACTAAGGTTGCGTTCTTTTTTTGTATGCAAAATTGAGCGATTCTAGCAGGAGGCAGGGGTCGTATTGAATTAAGTTATGAACGGAACTACTCTGCTAGTTAACGATAACGACAAAGTTCTACAAAATGCAATAAATGAATTGAAGCGTCTTTTGAAGAAAGAAGGCAAAGTAATTATCCTTGGAGGAATAAAAGAAATTTCTTCCAATATGGTAAAAAACATAAAAAAATCCTTTAAAATAGATAGAATCTCTGGTGAAAATAGAACAAAAACTTCTATTGAAATAGCAAAAAAAGTGAAGAAAAATCAACAGGAAATTATAGTAGTATCAGGTTTAGACTTTGCTGATGCTTTAAGTATCGCCCCATACGCATCAAATACTACGACACCTATATTGCTTAATACCACCAAGATTACTCTGACAAAAGAATTGGATAATTATGTAATACTAAACAAAGTAAGAAAGTCACTGTAGTAGGTGGAAGGTAGGCGGTTACAGAAGATGCGGTAAATAAGTTGAAAGCTGCCGGGGTCAAAGATGTTTCTAGAGTGTCAGGTACTAATAGATACTTGACTTCAGTTGAAGTAGCCGAGAAGTTCTATCCAGAAAGTGTAGCTGTAGGAGTAGCAAGCGGCAAAATGTTCCCAGATGCATTGAGCGGAAGCAATTTTTCATCCAAGAACAATATGCCAATAGTATTAGTAAATGGGCAAGCGATGATAAATAATCTTACCGGATATTTAAAAGAAGCGAAGGTTGAGCATTATTACATCTATGGCGGGACAAAGTCAGTAAATGCAAATATAGTAAAATAGTTTTATAAAGGAGCCAATCTTTTACTAGAGGCTCCTTTTTCTATGCAACAAATAATATTCTAAATATTTAAAAGATAAACAATTGACTAAAAAGTAAACCCTCTGTAAAATTATAGTGTAATTTGAAATCTTATGTAGGAAGAAAGGAGGACTATCTTTTTACGTATCGTTTCATTTTTCAACAATATTTGGGGGAGGTTTTTGTTAGTGCAACTTCGTAAGTACTTTCTAGGTTTTGTGGCTTTCTTACTAGTGTTCTCCAACCTGCAATTTGCTGTTGGTGCTACATCGGTAACGAAAACACCTAATGGGATTGATCTAAAAGAAGTAAGACAAATGCTTGATGAAAGACAAAAGTTTGAGGAAGCCGCTGATGCAGCGAAGGCTGCTTTTTCAGCAACGGATAAAGTCCGTGTAATTGTTGAATTGGATGGAGAAGCACCAATTCAATATGCAACAAAGAAAAATGTTCTTTATAAAGACCTTGATGAGTCTACTAAAAAATCTTTGGTAGATACAGTTGAAAAACAGCAGGCTACTGTAAAATCTGCTATTTCTTCTAAAGGTTTATCTATGGAGTACAAGCAACAATTTACTACAGCCTTCAACGGCTTCAGTGGTGAAGTGATGTTTGGTGACATTAAGAAAATAGAAGCTTTAAATGGGGTAGCGAACGTATACTTAGCAAATGAGTATAATCGTCCAGAATTTGAACCAAACATGACTACTAGTCATGATTACATTCAATCCATGCAAGTTTGGGCTGATGCTCATTTCAAGGGAGAAGGTATGGTCGTTTCGGTAATTGACTCAGGAGTAGATCCTTCTCACAAAGATTTCGTGTTAAGTGATGACACGGAAGAATACTTAACGAAAGACCTAGTAGATGGCCTAGTAAACTCTGAAGGCCTTAAAGGGAAATTCTATACTGATAAAGTACCTTATGGCTATAACTACTATGACCAAAACTACGAAATTAAAGATGTAGGACCTGCTCCATCTGAGCACGGGATGCACGTCGCTGGTACCGTAGTTGCAAATGGAGAAATCATGGGTGTTGCACCTGAAGCGCAAGTATTAGGGATGAAAGTATTCTCAAATGATCCTTTATATCCTTCTACTTGGTCAGATATTTACCTTGCTGCAATCGATGATTCTATCAAACTAGGTGCAGATGTGCTGAACATGAGTTTAGGTTCTACTGCTTCTTTCTATGAAGCGGATAGTGCTGAAGATGTAGCAATTACACGTGCAGTAGAAAACGGAATCGTTTCTTCTGTATCTGCTGGTAACTCCGGTCATATCGGATACGGTTGGGATAATCCATTATTCCAGAATCCTGATATTGGAGTAGTTGGAGCGCCAGGTCTTAACAAAGATACTTTACAAGTAGCTGCTTCAGGTAACACAGCTTACTTATATCAACACTCTTTAACTATCGATGGAACAGACTTTGGAGGGGTTGGATACGGCATTGATAGCTGGGAAGACCTTGCAGAAGTGGAACTGTTTTTATTAGATGGACTTGGTCATCCTGAAGATTACCAAGGTGTGGACGTTACTGGCAAAGTAGTAGTGATGTCACGTGGAGAATTAACGTTCTTCGACAAAACTCAAAATGCTGCTGCAGCAGGAGCAGCAGGGGTTGTCGTTTACAACCATGATCCAGAAGCATTGTTCTATGAAGACCAAGGTGGTTGGGCTGTTCCGTTCATGAAGCTTAGCTATGAGGACGGACAAGCTATCGTAGAAGCTCTTGAAAATGGTAATACAGACGGAAACGTAGAGCAATTAAATCAGAAAGAAAGCCCGGAAATGGGTAGAATGACAGAGTTTACTTCTTGGGGTACTACTCCGAGCTTAGAGTTAAAGCCAGAAATAACAGCACCTGGTGGAAACATCTACTCTACATTAAATGACGATAAGTATGGTGTGAAAAGTGGTACTTCCATGGCTGCTCCTCACGTAGCTGGTGGTGCTGCACTAGTTCAACAATACTTGAAAACTGATGAGAGATTTACTGATCTGAACGCTGAAGAGCGTACGAGATTAGCAAAAGCTTTGATGATGAACACTGCTGACAGCATCGAAGATTTGTATGGTAATGACTATTCTCCTCGCCGACAAGGTGCAGGAATGATGCAACTTTTTGCAGCAGTAGATACACCTGCATATGTAGTAGAAAAGAATAGCGGTGAAGGTAAAGTAGAATTAAAAGCATTTGATTCCACTAAAGTAAGTTTCACTCTTTCTGCTACTAATATTGCAGATTACGAAGTTTCATACAAAGTTGATACTTCTGTTTTAACAGACTCTTTCTTAGAGCAAGAAAATGGGCCAACTCTAAATGCATTAACAACTGGTGCTTTAGAAGGTGCGAAAGTGACAGCTCCTAAAGAGCTTACATTAGCAGCTGGTGAAACGAAAGAATTCACTGTTTCCATTGACTTGGCAAATGCAAAAGTTCCTGGTTACACAGTGGATGGCACACCTAAAAGTATGGATCTTGTGAAAAATATTTTTGTAGAAGGTTTTGTAACACTTTCTCATGAATATGAAGCAGATCTTTCTGTTCCATTCTTAGGCTTCTATGGTGATTGGAGCGAGCCTTCTGTAATGGACGGTTTTAAAGTACTTGAAGAAGACAAGTATTATGAAGCAGGATTCCCGTCTGACGCAATTGACGGAGATGTATTCTTCATCGATCACTTGGAAGATAAAGAAGGGAACCTTTATTACGGTATCAGCCCTAATGGAGATGCTTGGAACGATGACATTAACTTCATTAATGCATACCTTCGTAATGCAAAAGAAGTACAATACAATGTACTTGACGAAAATGGGAAGCAGGTTCGTAGAATATTATCTACCAACTACGTAAGAAAGACTTATTATAATGCTGGAAACGGCTCATACTACTCATTGAATGCTGATCGTGCATGGGATGGTACGGTTAAGGGCAATGTAGTTGCAGACGGTAAATACTATTATGAAATCAACGCTCTAGTTGATGGTACAGATAAATGGCAATCCAAAAAGATTCCGGTTGTTGTTGATACTACTGCTCCAGCAGTGGAAATCACATCTTTCGATGAAGAGACTGGTGAGCTTGAGTGGACTGCTACTGACTCAGGAGTTGGAATTGATTTAATCCTTGTTTATGTCAATGGTGAAGCGATGGAACTTGCCGCTGATGCTACAAGCGTAACATTACCTACTTCTGATATTAATGACATTGAAGTTCTTGCAGTAGACAAAGTAATGAATATCGGTTTTGATACTTTCACTTTTGGTGACGGTACAGAGCCTGTAATATTTATGATGGATCCAGAACCATTTGGAGCATATGCAACAAATGAAGTTCCTGTGTCTGGTTATGTTACAGATGACGTTCGTGTTGAAAAAGTGATGGTAAATGGTAATGAAGTAGCTACGACTCTTGTAAATGAAGAGGGAGAAGACCGCTACAAATTCGAAACGACAGTAACATATGAAGAAGATGGATATTACGATGTTCTTATCACTGCCCTGGATGGCGCAGGTAATGAATTTGGAATTTCCAGAAAGGTTTTCGTTGACACAACAGTGCCAACTTTAACTGTAGATGTGCCGAAGTTTGTTGATATGGATGTAGAAGAAGTAACAGCTACTACTCTATTAGAAGACAACTTCAACTACGTTTCTCTTCACGTAGATGATAATCATGAATTTGAACAGCCTTTCACAAGTCCTGTGAAAATCATGGAGCCTGCTAGCGTGGAATATGATACTACACTAAGTCTAGAACCAGGAAACAACCACTTTGTCTTCACTTTAACAGACCTAGGTGGAAACACAGTAACGAAAGAAGTAACTGTTTACCGTAATGAAGTTGCAGAGCGTGTTGATCGCTTAAGAGGTGCAGATCGTTATGCTACTGCAGTAGAATTAAGTAAAGAAGGTTGGGAACAGTCGGATGTAGTAGTTATTGCACGTGGAGACAACTATGCAGATGCACTTGCTGGTGTACCGTTGGCTCATAAATACAATGCACCACTACTATTAACAAAGACTGCATCTCTACCAGATGCTACAAAAGCTGAGATTGAGAGATTAGGTGCGAAGAAAGTTTACATCCTTGGTGGAACTGCAGCTGTAAGCAAAGATGTAGAAGATACTTTCAAAGCGCATGGTCTGGAAGTGAAACGCCTATCCGGTTCTGATAGATGGTCTACTGCTGGAGCAATTGCTACAGAAGTTGCACCAAATGGAGCGAATGGAGTAGTTGTTGTTAATGGCAAGAACTTCCCAGATGCTTTATCTGTTGCTTCTTATGCAGCACAAAACGGCATGCCAATTCTATTAACGGATCAAAAAGAATTACCAAAACAAACTAATGCAGCATTAATCGCACTTAGCCCTAAACAAGCCATTGTTGTGGGTGGAACAGCTGCTGTTTCTGATAACGTATTGAAATCCCTACCAAATCCTAAGAGAATTGGAGGAAAAGATCGTTATGAAACTGCTGTAAATGTTGCAAAGCACTTTGGTTTAGATGCAAACCATTATTATGTTGCAACAGGCAAGCAGTTTGCCGATGCACTAGCTGGTGCGGCACTTGCTGCTAATGACCACACTGGTATTTTACTAGTTGGTACTAGCGTCTCTGGCCATGTTGAAGGTTTCGTAGCTTCTGAGGGAGTAGATACTTTAACTGTTATTGGTGGAGAAAATGCTGTATCTGCTACAGTGTTTGAGCACTTAGCAAAAATCGTAAAGTAATAGATTAATTGTATTAAAGCCGCTAGAGGGAAACCTCTGGCGGCTTTTTCTATTAGAATTTATCCATTTTATATATAGTAGATAGTACTCATTTTTACTGGGTAAAATTACCTTGATACGTGCGTCAAGACTAAGCTTAATAACTATTTTTAAAATTGGTTCAATTTGTAAAAGGAAAAAATGTAAAAAACGACACAATTCTGTAATATACGATGGTATAATATAGCAAGATTCGATAATTTTTTCATTCTTGGGAGGTTAAGTGTTAATTGTGAATTATTTTAAGATTTGTAGTTTGCTAGTGTTCCTATTTTTTATGGCACCGATTGTTTCTTTTGCAGAGAAGGTACTAGTTATTGATCCGGGGCATGGTGGGAAATTCTCCGGTACGTGTGGATTCTCAGGTAACCAAACTGGTTATTGTGAGAAACATGCTAATTTAGATGTAGCAATCCGTTTAAAAGAATTACTAAAGAACACAGACATCAAAGTTTATATGACACGTGAATCCAATAATAAAGATTTCGCTGCAACTTCAAAGGAAGACTTGATTCAAAGAATGGTAGTGGCAAATAATTTTGTTAAAGGCAACAATGATGAAAGTTTGTTTCTTTCGATTCACCATAACGCACATCCAACTTCTCAAGTGGCAAAAGGGTTTGAAACTTATTACTATGATTACAGTGCGATGAGTGAGTCGGAAAAGCAATATCCACCTGACCCAATACAGGTAGGATTAGCTGAAGAAAGTGGAAAGTTTGCTAGATTAGTACATAATTCAACCCTAGGTAAAATTAGACAGGTTGAAAAGGGATACATTGATAGAGGCGTTCACAACCACCAAGCATTTTTCGTTATCAGAAACGCGCAAATGCCATCTGTACTTGTTGAGCTTGGCTTCATGTCGAACAAGGAAGAAGAGAAGATAATCAAAACTTCTCAATTCCAGCAAAATGCTGCTCAAGGATTGGCTACAGCGGTCATCAATTACTTCAAAATTTATGAAGTGTATGATAAAGATCGCAATAAATTAGCTACTTTTGAATAAAAAAGAAGATGCACTGAACTATGCAAAAAAACAAACTAAATTTGTTGAAGTTTGGGACAAAGATAAGCAACAAACCATCTTCACAAGTGATAAATATAAAGTTTACGATAAGGTAAATGGTTTATTGCAAGAGTTCTATACAGAACAAGATGCCATTAATTTTGCAAAGAATCGAAAAGATTCAAGAGTTATTCAAGACAAAACCGGGTTCATCGTTTGGTCGAACTATATAACTTCTAAATATGAAGTATACAGTCAGGATAAGCTTATAGGAAACTATCTTGATTATGATTATGCACTAAGTAAGGCTAAGGCGAGCTCCAATTCCAAACTTACTGTTATCGGGACAGGCGAAGTGATTTGGACAAATATCAGCGGGGTTCCAGTCAGTCGTGTCGTAGATGTAGAGAGACTTTCTGGTACAGATAGATATTTGACTGCTATTGAGACATCAAAAAAAATCTATCCAAATGGTTTTGACGGAGCAAAAGAAGAAAAAACGGTCATCCTAGCAACTGGTAAAACATTTGCAGATGCCCTTTCTGCTGGGCCGCTAGCTTCAAAATACGGAAATGCTCCAATCTTACTTTCTAGGAATACAGAACTTAACGAAGAAGTATTCGCTGAAATTACTCGTCTGGGAGCAAATAAAGTGGTGATTATCGGAGGACATGGTGCGGTTCCCCAAAATGCGGAAACCACTCTCCGCGATAGCGGTTTAGAAGTAGAGCGTATTTCAGGTAAAGATCGCTATGAAACGAACAGAGCCATCCTATCTGAACTAGGTGATGTAAGTGGGGTGTTTTTAGCATCTGGTCAAGGATTTGCTGATGCTCTTGCGGCTGCACCGATTGCAGCTAAAAAGGGCTGGGGAATTCTCCTCACTGAACAAAGCTGGATTTCGCAACAAGCAATCCCTTATTTGGCAGGTAAAGAAGTTGTCATTGTTGGTGGAAATGCAGCGGTGTCAACTAAAGTAGAAGGTTCCATAACAGGTGCAAGTAAAATCTCCAGATTATCCGGAGCAAATAGATATGAAACATTGGCACAGCTATTGTGGCATTTTTCAAGTGACCTTACAGGTGAGACGGTTCTTGTATCAACAGGTCAAAACTTCCCTGATGCTTTAGTTTCTGCCCCATTAGCCATTCATAATGGTGCTCCACTAGTATTAGTAGGAGACAGCAGAAACAGAAATGTTGAGTCATTCCTTATGGCTTATACAAATAACGTTCGTGTAAATAAAGTAGAAGTTATCGGCGGAACAAGTGCGATAAATAATACTCAAATTTCTACTATTACTACAAAATTAAAATAACAAACAGAAGACTCGATAAGAATCATCTTATCGAGCTTCTTTTGAAAGGTGATTGTTTTGCAAAAGTCTTATCTATTAATTGTTTTAACTTGCTTATTATTGATTATTTCTGCTTGCTCCAAGACCGAAGAAAAAGAAATCGTAACAAACAATGAAACTAGCGAAGAAACGCAAGATAAAACTTCAGAAGATACCGGTTCTGCCGATACTAATGAGGAGGATACTACAGAAAAAGAAGAAAAGCCTAAAGAAGATTCTTCAACCGAAGAGGCAGAGGAAAGTGAAGCTCCCTCAGATCCTGGCTTAAAGGTTTATCAACCAAGCGTTGGCTGGGAAAAGAAATTCACCGATGGCGAGGACATTGTCGTTACAGAAAAAGTAATTGCAGTAAATGAAGAATATGTGCAGCTTGCTATGATGGTTGGTGGAAATCAGTCTATTCAGATCTATAAATGGACACCAACTGAAGTGGCTCTTGTTTATGAAGAGGTATCTGTGGATGATGCTTCTGTAAACATGCTAGATTCCTTCACACCAAATGAGAACCCGGAAGTGCTGCTTTCTGAAACAACAGCACATTGGGAAGTAGTAGAAAGCGGAGTCAAGCTAGATGTAGAATATGGTTCATTTGAGGATGTCTATGTCATTCAGAAAGTGACAGATGAAGTAGAAGATGCTGATACCATTTATACACGCTATTATGCTCCTGGCTATGGCTTAGTAAAAGAAACATATGAGGTAACAGGGGAGTATGGTTATTCCGGAAAATCCGAGCTTGAAGTTGTAGAAAAATAAGAAAAGAAACACAATGGGGGAAGAGAAATGAAAAAGTGGATTGTTTCATTGCTAGTGGCTTGTCTTGTATTCCTGCCGAGCCTCACACAAGTAGAGGCTTCATCTGCAGCTTCCATTCCAAATGAGGTTTCAGTGAAATTGAAGTACCATCTGAAAGAGAAAAAAGCAATTCCTTTCAATTTTAATGGAACGTATAAATTGGTAGGCAGTGGTTTTGAGCTTAAGCAAGATAGAAATTATGAAGTGAAATTAAATGGCAGTGTCATTGAACTCTATGAAAATAGCAAAAAAATTAAAAGTTTTAATCAAACGTTTGAAATAAAGCCTGTTAAGTACGGAAAAAGCAATTACATCCGCTTAAATGGACGTCCTTATCTAGGAAGCATTCGTTTCATGATTGAAAATAACTATCTGGTACCTGTTAATAAATTGCCGATGGAAGATTACCTTAAAGGCGTTTTGCCGAGTGAGATTTATCCTAGTTGGAATATTGAAGCTCTAAAGGCTCAAGCTGTTGCGGCAAGGACTTACGCTTTGAAACGAGTCCATCAAGTAATCACAGATGATGTTGGTTCACAACGTTATGACGGTTACATCTGGTGGGATGATACGAAGTTTGAGAATACTAATAGAGCTGTTAATGAAACAAAAGGACAAGTCCTAACATATAATGACCGTCTAATCGATGCAGTATTTAGCTCGAATAACGGTGGTTATATTGAAAGTAATAAAGGGGCATGGCCAGGTGGTAGTCAGTTAGACTATTTAACTGCAAAAGAAGATCCAAACGATCCAGCTTTTGATTGGAATCTTTCTCTAAGAGAGCAACAAATCGAACTGAAGGATCTTGACCTTAAAACCCCTCAAGACTGGTGGGCATCCACTCAAGAAATTGGATTGAAAAACCCGTTGAAATTTGCTAATACAAATGAGTCAAAAGTGTTAACGAACGTCAAGAATTATTTAAAAAAGGAAACTACTGATCTAAAAGATGCAACTATTAAAATTGTTTCAATCAAAGATGTGGCTGTTTCCAATACTACAACACCAGGTCAAAGAAGAACACATGGTAGCTATACTGTGGATTTTATGGTTCAACATAAAGATGGAAGCTTTGTAATGGAAACAAAGGAAGTTGACGGTGAAGAGCAAACAGAAATCAAGTTGCATTCTTACCAACAAGTGAACAGCCCAATCACTAACATGCGTTCCATCTTCGGAATAAATGATTTTAAAAGTCACTTTGTCACAACAATCTCGTTAAAAGATGGAGTCTATGACATTAAAGGTAAAGGCTGGGGCCATGGCGTAGGAATGAGTCAATACGGTGCCAAGGCAATGGCAGATCAAGGAGATTCCTATGTTGATATTCTTGGTTTCTACTATTCTGGAACTATTTTTGCCAATTATTTCATGGATCATATTAATAATAGTTTAAGAGGCTCTGATCGTTATGAAACAAGTACTGCAATTGCTGAGTACGGCTGGGACAAAGGCTTCCAAACGGTAGTTATCGGGCGCGGAGACAATCCCGTTGATGCGCTGACTGGAAGTGTGTTGGCGAAAAAGTATGATGCACCTCTATTATTAGTGAAAACAGACGAAATTCCAAGTTCAGTTAAAGAATTGTTATCAACACAAACCATTCACCAGATTTTTGTTCTAGGTGGACAAGCTGCTGTTTCTGATAAAACAGTAGCGGAATTAAGCAAATATGCTACACAGGTTACACGAATTAAAGGTAGTGACCGTTATGACACTTCAGTGGAAGTAGCAGGTCAAATTGATGCAAAAGGGGAAGTTATCATCACATCAGGTAGCTCTACTTCACCTGATGCACTATCTGTTGCATCTCATGCTGCTTTGAACCAAATTCCGATTCTCTTTACCAAGGTTGAGGAAGTATCGTCAAGTGTCGAAGAGTATTTGAGAAATAACAATGTGAAAAAGGTCACCATCATTGGTGGTAAAAGCGCAGTGTCGAATGAAGTAGAAGCGAAATTGTCCAGCCTTGTTGATGAAGTGAAGCGTGTCAGCGGGCCGGACCGTTACGCAACTAGTGTAGCCATTGTAAATGAGTACAATTTAGATCCACGTAACCTTTTCTTTGCACGCGGAGAGCAATTTATTGATGCTCTTCCAGGATCGGTTCTTGCAGCTAAAATGGAGGCGCCGCTTTTATTAACGAAAAAGGATTCATTGCCAGATGCTGTTTCTGGTTACATTAATACAAACATTCATTACGTTCCATCTGTACATTACTTGGGTGGAACAGGTGCAATTTCTGAAAGTACCAGAAGCGAAATTGAATTGAATATCTTGAAATAATTAGAAAAGCTGTCCTTATGCAGGGCAGCTTTTTGTGTACAACTTAAGTTAATAAATCCCCTATTAGTAAATATGACTCAAAGTTTTAGTTATCTCGACTTTTATGTATAATAAATGAGGTATGAATGGAATTGTATTGATGATGTGGAGGAACCATATTTATGCTATCAAAACATGCTTTTGCTTATTTTTTATCACATGGTGTACCGGCACTTGTCAGCTTTGCCAGTATCGCCATATTTACTAGATTATTAAGTCCTGAAGAATACGGGATGTATGCGCTGGTTTTTGCGGTTGCCGGAATGGTGAACGCTGTTCTTTTTGAATGGCTAAAGTTGAGTTTGCTTCGGTATTATCCTAAATATAAAGAAGATAGTCGCTTTTTAGAGACAATTAAATTATCCTTTTTAGCATTGATTGTCGCGACACTTGTTGTTGGAGTCATTACTATGTTCTTTTTCCAAGGAAAAGAGTTCTCACCGATTTTTATCTTTCTCACCCTATTGTTTTCATGGACGCAATCATGGAATAGTATTAATCTGACGCTCATGCGAGCTAAACTATCACCCAAATCTTATGGTATGTTAGCGTTCAGTCGTACAACATTAGGGTTGGTTCTTGGTACAGCTTTCATCTATGCCGGATTTGCAGAGATTGGTCTGCTATCGGGACTCATTCTGGCATTTTGGATTACTTTGTTGATGCCAACATTGAAGTATTGGAAGCTAGGTGTTAACCTAAAGGCTTTCCAATCGGATTACTTAAAACAATTTTTGAAATACGGAATGCCCTTAACGATTACGTTGTTGATGGGTGTGATTATTCATAACTCTGACCGCTTAATTATAAATTATTTGTTGGACACAAGTGCAACCGGTATTTATGCGGTAACCTATGACCTTTCAGAACAGACAATTTTCACTTTGATGATGATTATTAACCTGGCAGCATTCCCAATCGCTGTGAAAGTAATGGAGGAAAAAGGGGAGATCGCAGCATATGAGCAGGTTAGAAAAAACACGAGCCTAATATTTTTAATCGCATTACCTGCAGTTGCGGGGTTTGTACTTATTGCCACCAATATAGCTCACCTTTTCTTAGGTGAATCTTTCCGTGAAGATGCGCTTGTCCTAATGCCATATATCGCAATAGGAGCCTTGTTAAAAGGATTCAAGCTGTATAGCGTGGACATTATGTTTCATTTAAAACAAAAGACGGCTTTGCAAATATTCCCGGTCATTGTGGCAGCTGTGCTCAATGTAACTCTAAATTTTCTGTTGATTCCCAAATATGGAATAGAGGGAGCGGCAATGGCGACTGTGATTGCGTATGCCGCGGCCGTGGTGATGAGTTGGATTATTGTTCATATTCAAATTAACCCACTTCCATTCCCGGCTAAAGATTTCATCAATGTTGTTATGGCATCGATTGCGATGGGACTTGCTCTATGGCCGATGCAAGATAAAACAGGTGTCCTTTTCCTTATGGCTCAATTGGCAGTAGGAGGCATCACCTTTTTACTAGCTGCTGTAGTATTAAATATCATGAATGCACGAACTATATTAATGAAAAGATTGAAAAAAACTTTGTAAAGATTTGAGGGGTACACCATGGAAAAGAAAAGAATTGCCTTTATCTTGGCAAGCCTTGGCGGCGGCGGAGTGGAACGGATGACGCTAAATCTCGCAGAAGAATTTACAAAAAGAGGGTATGAAGTTGACCTTATAGTGGCGGATGCCAATGGGGAATACAAGGACCTTGTTCCAGCAAGTGTGAATCTGATTGATCTGAATAAGCCTAGATTGCTTTCTTGTATTCCAGACATTAAGAACTATATGATGGAAAAAAATCCAGATGCTTTTATATCTGCAAAAGATTATATAAATCTAACGGTCATCATGGCAAAATTGCTTGCAAGGTCCAGGACAAACTTAATTGTAAGTACCCGGGTAAATATAAGTCGTCAGTTAGAGGTGTTAAATTCCAGGTCGTTTAAACTTATAGCGCGTCTTGTAAAGCATTTCTACCGCTTTGCAGATCATATAGTTGGCGTTTCAAAGGGTGTAGCAGATGATCTTTATGACATTACAGGAATAGATAAGTCAAAGATACATGTAGTGTACAATCCCGTTGTGACAGAAGAATTACTCGCTAAAGCTCAGCAGGAGGTGGACCATCCTTGGTTTAAGGAAGATATCCCTGTTGCTGTTACGGTGGGAAGATTTGATAAGGCTAAAGATTATCCTACTTTGTTAAATGCAATGAGAGTCTTGCAAGATTCCAGAAAAGTACGATTGATTGTGGTGGGCGATGGACCGGAAAAAAATCATCTTTTATCACTTGTGGATCAATATAAACTGAAAGATGTGGTGGACTTTGTAGGCTTCCAATCCAACCCATATCCTTATATGAGAATGGCCGATTTATTCGTACTATCTTCTGCGTATGAAGGGTTTGGGAATGTGGTGGCAGAAGCACTTGCGGTGGGGACTCCTGTTGTATCCACAAATTGTCCAAGTGGACCAGGTGAAATCCTAGAAGGCGGAAAGTACGGTACATTGGTGAAGGTAGGAGACTATATCGCTTTAGCACGTGCGATGGATGCGACTATTAAGAGTCCGTTGCCAAAAGAAAAGCTGCTTGAACGATCGTTGTTCTTCACTATAAAAAATAGTGCGGACAGTTATGAAAAACTAATCTTGGATAAAAGGAAAACTAAGTGATGTATATTGCTTTGTTTATTCCGGTGCTAACCTTTGGCGGAGCTGAGAAAGTGGTCATCACTTTAGCAAACGGATTGGCAGAAAAGGGGCATAAAGTAGATCTCGTCCTCATCAAGCGCGAGGGTCAGCTGATAGAAACAGTTTCGGATAAGGTACAGTTAGTGCCTCTTGGCTCTAAGAAAACGTTTTTAAGTGTATGGAAGCTGCGAAAGTACTTGCAGGAAAATAAGCCGAACATTCTTATGTCAGGGCTTGATAACGCCAATATCGTATCAAGCCTTGCGATGAGGACTGCAAATGTGAAAACAAAGCATATCATTGCATTGCATACGAACTTGAAGCAGTCCTATTTGCGTCCAAGGACGAAACTGCACCGTTTTTATCCAGCAATGATGCGAAAGTTATTTCCCCGTGCCGATCATTTTGTAGCAGTCTCTAATTGTGTGGCAAAACAATCCGGTAACTTTTTGGGGTTGAATAATGATAGAATAGAAGTAATCTACAATCCTGTCATTAATAGTAAAATAAAGGAGAAATCGCTCGAAGCGGTAGAGAATCCATGGTTGAATGACCCTAACTATTTTACAATGGTGGCTGCAGGTAGGATATTTGAAGCAAAAGATTATCCTACTATGTTAAAGGCGTTTGCAAAGGTTCTCCCAAGCGCACCACATGCACGTTTAATTATCCTGGGAGACGGGAAGCAGACGATAAGAAGGGAGATGGAAAATATCATCTCCAAGGAAAAGATGGATCATGCGGTAGAACTCCGCGGATTTGTTCATAATCCTTATGCCTATATAAGCAAGGCATCTTTGTTTGTGTTAAGTTCTAGATGGGAAGGCTTCGGAAACGTACTTGTGGAGGCACTTTATTTAGATAAGCCGGTCATATCGACTGCATGTGAGTGTGGGCCTGAAGAAATTCTTCTAAAAGGGAAATTTGGTTCGCTTGTCCCTGTGGGGAAACCAGACGAGCTTGCTAAGGCAATGTTAGAACAGATACAAGTAAAGGGTTCAAGAGATAAAGAGGCACTCTCCCTGCATCTAATGCAAATGAAGGAGGAGTATGTTGTCTCCAAATATGAAGAGTTTTTAAAGCAGAGGGTAGAAGAAACGAAGGGTTAGGGTGAGAGCATATATGAATAATGTATCTGTCATCATCCCTACACATAATAGACCGCATCTTTTGCTTCTGGCCTTGCAAAGTATAGAGGAGCAAACGGAAAAGCCGGACGAAGTTATGGTGGTTATGGATGGTGAGGACAGAGAAACGGAACGGTTCCTGAACGGATATGAGAACGACCATTTTACATTTCGATACCTCAAAATACCTAAGAGTAAAGGTGCTTGTTATGCACGGAACTTAGGTGCCGAAAATGCGGCAGGGGATATTTTGATGTTTTTGGACGATGATGATACGTGGGAGCCTGGAAAAATTAAAAGCCAGCTTAAAGAATTTGAAGTGGACCAAGATGTTGGCTTAGTATATTCAGGGAAATTAGTTGTATATAACACCAACCGTAAAAAGGTGATTAGAAGGATTCCTGCTACGGTAAAGGGTAACCTGTATCCCAAAATATTTGAAGATAATTATATCGGCACTACTTCATCCGTTGCAGTTAAAAAAGAAGTATTTCAACAGGCTGGTGGTTTTGATAATAATCTGCCTGCCATGCAAGACTATGATTTATGGATAAGATGCTGTGAACGGACAAAAGTGGCTCATGATAATCAATATAATGTCAGATATACTATTGCAAAAAATGCAGCCAATCAGATTAGTGGGAAAAGCGAGAATCACCACCGAGCATTAACGTATCTTTTCGATAAATACCGTAAAGTACTGGAGGGGAAATCCCCTACGCTCCAAAGAAGATTCAAATCATCAAGATTCTTGCATCTCTCAAAGGCAGTTCATCGAAATAATTATCTATATTCATTAAAGTATTCTTTAAAAAGCATTTACTATTATCCAAATATAAAAGCGGTAGCATTATTCTTACCGCCTTTCTTACTAGCATTTATTTCATTATTTCAACCAGGAAGACGCAACTGACATGCACGAGGTTTTAAAACAGAAGATGGTGAGGGCGATAAGAAATGATTAGTGTTGTCATACCTACACTAGGAACGAGAGAAATGGAATTAGAACGATTATTCCAAAGTCTCAGTGACCAGACGTATCAAAATTTTGAAGCCATCGTGGTTTCTCAAGATAATCATGAAAAAGTAGGCACCCTTCTTGCTAATTATTCATTTGCTTATGAGCATGTTTCTTTAGATAGAAAAGGGCTGTCTTACTCAAGAAATATGGGAATTAACTATACAAAAGGTAATATTGTTACATTCTCTGATGATGATTGTTGGTACGAGCCTCATGCATTTTTGGAGGTTCATAACTACTTTGAAGAAAACAATGGGGGAATTGTTTGTTACCAAATCTACGACCCGGAGAAAAAAGAGTACTATAAGGATTATCCGAAAAATGCTCAGGAGAGTTTAAAGTTCCAAGATTTATTTAGAAAGTCTTCTATTGAAATTTTCTTGAATCTTCAGATTGTAGATAAGGAAAAGGTTTCTTTTGATGAAGATTTCGGGCTTGGAGCAAAATACCCAAGCGGGGAAGAGAACATTTTCCTTCACATGATGCATAAAGAAGGGTATCAAATCAGTTATGTACCAAAGGTTGTCGTCTATCATGGCAAGCCTAGCATGGACACGAGGTTAAATTTTAAAGCATTCTCCAGCAAAGGGCCACTGTTTAAAAGAATTTTTAACACTCCAGTTGGATTTGCTATGCTGACCTTTTTATTTATTAAGAAGTTCAATTATCTCGAAAGACCATTTCCTTTTTACATTGCGTCATTGAAAGAGATGCTTCAATACAAAAAAAAGTAGAAAACGTCCGCTAAGGCCGTTTTCTACTCCATATTACCGGTTGTATCATAATTAGGAAATTCCAATTTCTCTAATTTATATTCACCGTTTTCTTCTTTCCAGTCTGAATAATAGACCATCTTTCCATTTTCATCAAAACGATATAACTCATCAGTAACCATGATATAGCGGGTTTTGTTGTAGTGTTCTAATGTCCACTTTAGTTGATTGAAGTCGTCCTCTTGGATGTCGCTATCACTGGCAACCATGTCTGAGAAGTGACTCCATTCAAGAGACTCTATATTGCTCCTCACATAATGATCACCTTCTAGAGGAGTTCGAACAACAAGGACACTATCCCCGCATGCGGTTAAGAATATTGATGCTATTGCGAATAAACTAAACAGTTTTAACTTCATTTTCTTCCCCCATAAGCGTTATTTCTTAGCCGTACTATTTGACCAGATGGGATATATTCTTCCCATATTATATAGTTTTTTTTCTATAAATCAAATGAGTTGTGGCAAAGTGGGCAAACTATTTAACGTTGGAACGGTATGTGCTATTATATCTAATTAGGTAAGTCGAAAAAAGTAGAAATAGATCAGAAAAGGATTGGTAATATCAAATGGGTTATTTTCTAACAGCATTGAAACAGCATAAGGAAAAAATAATTCTTATTATCATGGGATTATTCATGTTCTTGGCGCCTTATTCCGTTTCAGGCATCTATCAAAAGTTGACACCAGTTCCATCATCCGTCTTAGCCACTTTTTTAACAACAGGGGTATTGTTTCTTTTGCTTCTTGTTCATTTTAAAGACAGAAAACAATTGAATCCCTTAAGCATTGAACAAAAAGCGTTTTTAGGCTCCATTTACATACCGGGTATTCTTGCCATATTGGCAGCTTTCTTTAACTTGACAGTGATGTTATCTGTTCATTATGTAGACTACATCACACAGGCGTTACCCAACAGGGTAATTAATCTAACATTATTTTTAATGCTGTTTTATGCCTTCTTTAAGCTGGTATCCTTTTTGGATAACAAGGTGCTTTTATCCATTACTAGATGGTATTTATTCGGAGTTTTAATTGTAACCGCAATCGGGATATGGCAATTTCTTCATTTCATGTTTGGTTATCCGATGATTGACCTAAATACCAGATCTTTTGTACATAGCGTAGAATCAAACGTACTATTTAATTTCCGGTTAACGTCAATTACGGACGAGCCAAGTTATCTTGTACCGTTTTTAATTGATGCTCTCATTATTGGGCTAGTTTTATATGCCAGTAAGAAGAAATACTTTCTTCTTGTCTTCATCCCATGCATGTTCGTGTTGATTTTTTCTTTTTCTGTCAGTGGATATGCGAATATGGCTCTATTAATAGGCTTTATAGTAGTCATTTTCTTCACAACAAAGTTAGAAAACAAGAGGAAGATACTGAAGTACACCCTTTACGGGCTAATTCCAGTCGCAATTCTTATGATTTTACAGTGGGATTTCGCCTTGCAATTGTTACAGCCTATTACAGGTAGGTTTGATACGTTGTTTGATATTCACAGACATAGCAGACTGTATATGCTGGTTATGCCTATTGCCTGGCTATTTGACTACTCCTGGGTTAATAGTATATTCGGATTTGGTCCGGGGAGCTATTGGTTCTTGGCACAAACGAAATTTCTATACCATCAAGGTCCGCTTAGTGTAACATCTAATAATATTTTTATTGATTTATTATTTGAACATGGAGTTTTCGGATTCCTATTAGTTACCGCAATGTTTGTCTATGTTTTTTATCGTTTATTTAAAGTACGTAACGAGCATAAATACTTTTTATATTCGCTCATACTCTGGGTGCATTTGGCTATCACATCCATGTACCGTTCAGACTTTGTATCACCAAGATTTTGGGCGATTGTAATTATTATCTTTATTTTTGTGGAATTAGGGAAAAGAGATAAAGGAATGTCTACACTATCAAGATTGAAAAGTAGATGACCCTAAAATTATACAACTAATTTAAAGGATTGAGGTGTTGGGATAATGAAAGTGAAAAAGGCGATAATTCCTGCAGCTGGTTTAGGAACAAGGTTTCTGCCGGCAACAAAAGCACAACCAAAAGAAATGTTACCCATCGTGGACAGACCGACGATTCAATATATTATTGAAGAAGCTATTCAATCAGGAATTGAAGAAATACTTATTGTAACAGGCAGAGGAAAACGTGCAATTGAAGATCATTTCGACCGTTCCTTGGAACTTGAAGAAACGTTGTTGGCAAAAGAAAAGTTTGAACAACTCGATGAAATTAAAAAAATCTCGGAAATGGCAGATATTCATTATATACGACAGAAAGAACCAAAAGGGTTGGGACATGCCATTTGGTGTGCAAGAAAATTTATCGGTAATGAACCATTTGCCGTTATGCTTGGGGACGATATTGTTGTTTCTAAGGATCAGCCTTGTTTAAAGCAATTAATAGACGAATTTGAAGCGAAAAACGCTTCTGTTATCGGTGTGCAGGAAGTTCCTAACGAAGATTTATCCAGTTATGGGGTAATTGACTATGACCATGATGAAAGTGGAAAAGACTCATTTAAAGTTAAGTCGCTTGTAGAAAAACCTTCTGTGGAAGAGGCCCCTTCTAACTTGGCTATCATGGGTAGATACGTGCTGACTCCTGAAATCATTGATGTACTGGAAACGATTGAACCTGGAAGAGGAAACGAAATACAATTGACGGATGCACTTCAAGAATTAACGAATTCCCAAGATGTCTATGGATTCCATTTCAAAGGGACAAGATATGATATAGGAAATAAATTCGGTTTTATTCAAGCTCAGATTGAATTTGCGCTAATGAGAAATGATCTAAAAGAGCCTGTTGAAAAATACTTAAAAGATTTAGTCCGCAACTTATAGAATAGCGAGCGAGGGATTAAGATGAATATTTGTGTTATTGGAACAGGTTATGTTGGACTTGTTTCCGGAGTCTGTTTTAGTGACATAGGAAACAAAGTCACTTGCGTGGATATTGATGAAAATAAAATTAGTAACTTAAAAAAAGGGATTATCCCTATTTATGAACCAGGATTGGAAGAACTGGTACTGAAAAATATTAAAGAAAATCGTCTTTCTTTTACAACTCAGTTGGATAATGCTTTAGATGAAGCAGACGTTGTCCTTATCGCAGTGGGGACTCCTCCGAAAGAAAATGGGGAAGCAGACCTCAGGTTTGTTGAAGCGGTTGCTACGTCAATCGGGAA
Source organism: Bacillus sp. m3-13 (assembly GCF_000175075.1). NCBI lineage: Bacteria > Bacillati > Bacillota > Bacilli > Caryophanales > Bacillaceae > Bacillus > Bacillus sp. m3-13. The sequence continues at coordinate 280,548 of NZ_ACPC01000020.1, read as the reverse complement.
GAACCTAAATGGTTATAAAGTGATTGTTACTAAAAGTACGGTACCTGTTGGAACAGGGAAGTGGGTTAAAGGTATTATTGAAAAAGAAGCCGGCAATTCTAACTTTGATGTAGCATCTAACCCTGAATTCCTTCGTGAAGGTTCTGCTATTTACGATACGATGAATATGGAAAGAGCAGTAATCGGAGTGGAAAGCGATAAGGCGAAAGAAGTGCTAACAGAGCTTCATAAACCTTTTAATACAAATATTGTGGTTGCTGATATTGAAACGGCAGAAATGATTAAGTATGCCGCTAATGCATTTCTAGCGACTAAGATTAGTTTTATTAATGAAATTGCCAACATATGTGAACTTGTCGGAGCGGATGTAACAAAAGTAGCAGAAGGCATGGGATATGATAATCGAATTGGAAAAGCCTTTTTGGCTGCCGGGATTGGTTATGGAGGGTCTTGCTTCCCTAAAGATACAAATGCTTTGATTAATATAGCAGCAAACGTAGGTTATAACCTGAGAATAGTAAAAGATGTTGAAAACGTTAATGCCATGCAACGATTCCGTGTATACGATAAAGTAAAAGAAGCATTCAATGGGGAACTAGAAGGGAAGAAGCTTGCTGTACTTGGATTGGCATTTAAACCTAATACAGACGACATGCGTGCTGCTCCTTCTATTGATGTTATACCGAAATTATTGGAAGACGGTGCAGATGTAATTGCGTATGATCCGGTAGCAATGGCAAATGCCAAAAGAGAAATTGCAAACTTAAATACTGTGAATTCATATGAAGAAGCTGTCCAAGGTGCAGATGCAGTAATTGTCCTTACTGACTGGAAGGAATTCAAGGATCTTGATTTAGCTGATTTAAAGAAAAAGCTGAAGCAACCTGTCTTGATTGATGGTAGAAACATGTTCGACCTCAATCAAATGGCGGACCTTGGGTATTATTATGCATCGATCGGAAGAAGGACGGTCAACAAGCTTTAAAAAGTATAAGAACAAAAAAGGAAAGGTGTGCAATATTTGCACATCTTTTGGTCTTGTATAGAATAAACGCATTAATGAGGTGTGTTGGGTGAAAAAACGTTGGAGAAATATATTACTATTGCTTTTTAGTATTATCTTTATTTCAGGCTTTTTCTTTTTAGATAGTGAAGAGGTCCTTTACAATCAAGAACCACAAGAAGCAGAAGAAATCAGTGTGGGTCAACAGCGGAATATCATGTCTTATATTGAAATTGCTAAATTTAAATTTCATAATCTAACGGTAGAAGAGCATTATCCAAATCCAGAGGACATGACTCGTGAGGAATTAGAAGGATACTTATCCAATTATTTTGCAGAACCGATGTTAAGTGATCTAGTCGATTATTGGTCTGGAGAAAACGAAGAGATGGGTGCCTTTATCGAACAATTTCTTTCTTTAAGTTCTGAAATTGAAGAAGCAGAATATATCCATTTAGAAGATAAAGAAGTGCTCGTACGTTGGGTAGATGAAACATTTAATATTGAGGTAAATCTCACAGTCGAAAGAAACGGAAACGGCTGGATTATTAAAGACGTAATGTTTATCTGAAAAAACAACAGTATAAAACAGACAAAAGAGAAACTAAGGGGTATTGGGGAGAAAAGACGATGAAAAAAAGCTTAGGTTTAATTCTAGTAACGCTCTTGTGCTTTACCCCTCTTTTCGACAAAGAGGTTGTGCAAGCTTCTCAAGATGAGCACATGAGGATAATTGTCAAATATAAAGAAAAAGACAATTATTCTTTTAGTAAAGCAAAACCACAAATAAAAAACATTAAAAAGAAAGACTTTAATAAAATTAAAAAAGATCTTGAAAGCCAAGATGAAGTGGAATACGTAGAAGAGGATAGTTTCTTCTATTATACAACCACAAATACCAGTATAGACGACCCCCACTACCCATTTCAAAAAGATTACTTACAAGTGATGGATGTACAGGAAGCGTGGTCAGAATACGAGCAACAATATAAGCCTGTCGTTGCTGTACTTGACTCAGGGATAGATCCTGATCACCCTGATCTTAAAGACAACATGGTAAAACCTTATAATATCATGTCGCCAAGTAGTATGCCGGTGGACGAAATTGGCCATGGGACACATGTAGCCGGTATTGTCGGTGCCAAAACCAATAACGGCAACGGCATAGCATCCATTGTTAAAGATACATATTTAATGCCAATCAAAGTAGGAGATCGCCATGGTGCTTTTGCTTCTGATATTGCCTCCGGTGTTGATTATGCAGTCGAGAATGGTGCAGACATCATCAACATCAGTATTGCAGGGGAGAAACAAAACAGTACGTTGAAAGAAGCGATTGATAAAGCGGTAAAGAGTGGCGTAATGGTAGTAGCTGCAGCCGGAAATAATTCTTCTAATACAATAGAGTATCCAGCAGGCTATCCAGGAGTCATGTCTGTAGGGGCATCTAATTTAGCAGGTGGAATAGCTGATTTTTCAAATTATGGTGACTCTGTCGCTGTAGTTGCTCCTGGAGTTGAAATATTTAGCGCACTGCCTACTTCTTTTTCAAATAGCATTAGCGGTTACGGAAAAATGAGCGGTACAAGCATGGCAGCTCCATTAGTTTCTTCGCAAGCAGCTATGCTGAAAAGTACTGACAAGAATCTCACAGGTCGACAATTAAAGGAAATCATAGAAGAATCAAGCAAGGATGCCTCTAACTTTCCAATCAGGCTAGGCCGAGTAAATGCAGCAGGTTCTCTTCAGTATTATCATGAAAAAAACAGGATATCAGGAAAGAATTCTTTGGAAACTTCAGTCGAAGTTGCGAAAAGAGGCTGGGATACTGTTTCTACATCCACCCTGACAAAGGGTACCCGTGTTTTGAAAGGGAATTTCGCAATTTTATCCAGCAACAAAACTTTTGCAGACAGCCTATCGGTAATTCCTTTGGCTTATAAAATTAATAGTCCTATCTACCTGTCAGAGAAAAGCTTTTTACCACAGGGGACCATTGCTTCCATGAAAGAACAGGGAGTAGACCATGTGATTGTAGTCGGAGGAGAACAGGCTATAAGTAAAAGTGTGCAGGATAAACTACACGCTAATGGAATGAAATCAACACGGATTTCAGGAAAAACACGCTATGCTACAGCTGTGGAAATAAGTAAGTTTGTAGCAGAAGAAAATGGGGAAGTAATGATAGTGAATGGAAAGAGCTTTCCGGATGCGTTGTCTGCTTCAGTTGAAGCGGCCAAACGAAATATGCCAATAGTATTTGTAGAACAAACATGGGTCCCAAGTGCTACAAAAGATTTTCTTCAGTCCCATAATTTTACCCGTAAATATATTATTGGTGGCACTAAACCCATTAGTGAATCCGTTCAAAAAAACTTACAAGCGACACGAATTTCTGGAGCAGATCGTTACAAAACTAATGTTGCTGTTGCCGAATACTTTAATTCATCCTATGATGGGTACTATTTTGCTACAGGAGCAGATTTTAAAGATGCCTTGACTGGAGGATTGCTGGCTGCGAAGCAAGGTAAGGCATTGATACTTGTACGTCCTGAAGATATTGATTCTTCCACAGAGAGTTATCTTATAAATAATCACCATGAGGAATTCGGGATACTTGGCGGCAGACAGGCTGTTCATTCCAGCGTTTTGTGGAAAATTGACAAAATTCTTTTGGGCAATTAATATTTATTAAGATTAATAGATGCTAGGTTTTAATGGCTATCGATATTCGATAGCCATTTGATTATTTTTGTAAGGAATGTAAAAGAAAGTATAGGTAAACATAATTAGTAACATTGCTTAATTTTTGGTAGGAGGAATTAATCATGAATGAACGAAACCATTCTCCTTTAGTGACAGTCGTTACACCTGTATATAACGCAGAAAAACATATTGCAAGCTGCATTGAGTCTGTGCTTAATCAAACATATGAGAACTGGGAAATCATCCTTGTAGATGATCAATCAAGTGATAACAGTGTTTCTATTATAAAACAATATGCAAAAAATGATGCGCGAATTAATTTAATACAACTAGAAGTCAACAGTGGTGCTGCTGTCGCTCGTAATACAGCTATTGAAGCAGCAAAAGGTAAGTATGTGGCATTTCTTGATAGCGATGATATGTGGGTGCCGACAAAACTTGAGAAGCAAATTGCATTTATGGAAGAGAAGGATATTGCCTTTTCCTTCACTAAATATTCCATTATTGATGAAGACGGAAATGACCTAAATAAAGTGGTCGGTGTACCTGATCAAATTGATTATGACGGTTATTTAAAGAATACAATTATTGGATGCTTAACTGTTGTCCTTAATATTGAAAAACTTGGCAAGATGAAAATGCCGTTGATTAGAACCAGACAGGATTTTGCCTACTGGCTTTCTATCCTTAAAAAGGGCTATATTGCTTATGGTATTCAGGAGAATTTAGCTAAATACCGGTATGTCGAAGGATCTATTTCCAGTAATAAATTCAAAACAGCGAAACGAAATTGGCAAGTTTATCGTCAAATAGAGAAGCTGGGATTTTTTAAGTCTGTATGGTGTTTTGTAAATTATGCTTACAATGGCGTTCGAAAACGGGTTTAATGGGTATATGACTAAAGAAAAAGTGAGTGCTGTTTACGCTTAAGTCATCCATATTACAACATGGACACCTAATATTACATTTACACATTTATATTTTCAATGCAGAAAATATCTGTTAAAATGACAAAGGGTGCGATACAAGCAATTGGATAATTAAACTAGACATGTTTGTTCCTCAAAGATGAAATGCTAAAAATAAGAACAAGAAATTAGGTGACGACAATGGATTTACAATTAATACTTGCTTTCGTAGTGTCATTCATCACCGTCCTCGTTATCACGCCATTGGTCATAAAATTCGCTCATTATATTGGAGCAACCGATAAACCGAACCATCGAAAAGTTCACCAGAAGATCATGCCTCGTCTAGGGGGACTAGCGATCTTCATTGGTGTTGTTGTAGGATATATATTTGTTGGTCTATACGATCAAAGAATTACCGGAATTACCATAGGGGCATTGATAATTGTCCTGATTGGAGTCTTTGATGATAAGTATGAATTAAAAGCAAGAACAAAGCTTGTAGGGCAAATAGCCGCTGCAGGTGTTATAGTTTATACAGGACTTAAAATTGACTTCATTACCATCCCATTTATCGTGGAACGCCTTGAATTAGGCTGGTTGTCCATCCCTATTACTATTTTGTGGATTGTCGGGATAACAAATGCGATCAACCTTATTGACGGATTGGATGGGCTTGCAGCAGGTATATCAACTATTGCTATTGCGACTATCGCAGTAATTGCAGGTCTTGGTGGTAAAGAGTTAATTTTGACGCTATCCCTTATTATCTTGGGTAGCACCATTGGATTTTTGTTTTATAATTTCCACCCAGCTAAAATCTTTATGGGAGATACAGGTGCACTGTTTTTAGGCTACTGCATTTCCGTATTATCACTACTTGGGCTTTATAAAAGTGTGACTCTTTTCAGTTTTGTCATCCCGATTATTATCCTCGGTGTGCCAGTATTTGATACAGCATTTGCGATCATTCGCCGAATCTTGAACAAGCAACCAATATCTGCACCTGATAAAAGTCATTTACATCACAGGTTGTTGGCTTCAGGTTTGTCCCATAGGAATACGGTGCTTGTCATTTACGGATTCGGTATCATCTTTGCAGCATGTGCAATCTTTTTAACTTCTGCAACCATCTGGGGTACGATTTTAATTACCGTACTGCTTATCATCTTGATCCAGTTTATTGCAGAACTTGTAGGTATCTTTAACGAACAGAACAAGCCGTTTATGAAGTTCTACAGGAAAGTATTTGGAAGACATTAATTAATCCATAAGTCACCTATCAAAAAATGATAGATTGATAGATGTTATATAAGAGCCAGACCCTTTGTTGGGTTTGGCTCTTTTATTGTGCGCGGTGTACACGTGGGCGTGGGGACAGGAAAAAACCTCCCCGGGGAACGGGAAGGCTAGTGTTATAAATCATCTTCTGCAGGTTGTATTTCAAGGTGAGAGCGGATCGAACTGCGAACTTCCTGTATACTTTCATCGTAAGGGACGAAGTAGTACACACCACCAATATAAGAGTCTTCTCCCTCAATATTAATGGTTTCGATATCATTGGATTTAAAGTTGGCGAACTGCTGTGCCAATCCGAGTCCTTGAGCCATTCTTACATTTGTTTCAACATTACTTCCAAGTTCTCCAGCAATTTCATCCACTTTAAACACATTTCGTGGTGATAAGATTTTGTCGATGACGGCTGCCATGATCTGACGTTGTCTGTCATTACGCCCAAAGTCTCCCCTAGGATCTTGTTTCCTCATTCTTGCATAAGCAAGTGCTTTCTCGCCATCTAACTCCATTTTACCTTCATAAAAATTAAGTCTTTTTCCTGTTTCATCACTTGTTTCGTAAAAATCAAAAGGAACATCCACAGTAACACCGTCAACGATGTTAATAATATTTTTAAAACCTTCAAAGTTTACTGTTGCGAAATAATCAATCGGAACATCTAGAAAATACTCAACTGTTTCAATGGTTAAATCTTTCCCGCCATATGAATGAGCATGATTTATTTTTGTTTCTTCATTTCTGTCTGGTATGGTTACTAAGGTATCACGAGGGATGCTGAGCATTTTCATGGTTTTGTCTTTAGGGTTAATGGTTGCAACAATGAGGGTATCGGTTCTTCCATTTTCGCCACCTGTTGAATAATCTTCCACACCCATAATTAATACTGAAAAAGGATCTTTACCTATTTCTATTTTTTTGTCACGTAGATTCGACTTCTCTCCACGATCTATTTCTGTATAAGCGCTATTCGCAGCTTGGAACGTTTGATAAAATACATAGCCACCATAAGCAACTACAGAAAGAAGAACAATAACCAAAAACATAAGGACCCGTTTCAGAACTCTCTTCTTCCTATTTCTTCGTTTTATTCTTGAGTTATTCAATGTTTAGTCTCCTTTAGGCTAGAGTACCACATCTGTCTCTCTATACAATAGCTTTCCTTCAGTTGTGTTATTTTTTCCGTGTGTTAAATCAATTATCCAATTAAGGTAGTCTTCTTTATTCAATGCTGGGATAAGCACATTAACTTGTACATTTTCTTGGTACTCAATATTGTCAATGATATAGGTGGATGAACGCACTTCGTTTTCTACTTTACCTAGCAGTGTGTAATCAATAGTTGTATGCATAACTTGCATCAAGTTGCGCTCCACTAGTCCTGTAGCAGAAAGTCCTTCTGAAGCAGCCTTTCCATATGCACGAATTAATCCGCCTGCACCAAGTTTAATCCCACCAAAATAACGGGTAACTACAACTACCGTATCTTTTAGTTTTTTCTTTTTCAACACTTCAAGCATCGGGACTCCGGCAGTACCGCTTGGTTCACCGTCATCATTGGCTTTTTGAATTTGAGCATGTTCACCAATAAGGTAAGCAGAGCAATTATGGGTTGCATCACGATACTTTTTCTTTATTTCCTGTATAAAGCTTAGAGCTTCATCTTCTGTAGTCGCACGACTGATATTAGTAATAAATCTTGATTTCTGGATAATTATTTCATGCTCTCCATTACCTTTTACGGTATAGTAGTGAGATAGCAAACCGGCAACTCTCCTTTTCCTGCTCAAAACATTTGGTGACATTAAAAGAGCCATAATATACATTATAAATCGAGATAGGGGTCGACATCAAATAAAATATAGTGCTTAATTCCTTAGCTAAGCAAGATTCGACAAAGTTTAATCCGATTGTAATAATAATGTTATACAAGTAAAACTTTGGTCCGATATAATAAGGTGTGGACAATTTTCGACAGGTACCCCCACAAAGGTTTGGAAGAATTGGAATGATATAGCATATAGTGTCTTTCTTCCTTTTGGGTATAATGTACTATAAAAATAAAGAAGTATTGGCGATATTCTTTTAAGAATACAGGGTCTTTTGGAGGATGTCCTATGTCTCGGAAAGTTATAAACTCTAAACAATTAGACATGATTATTGAACAGATGGTGAAAACCGTTGAAGTGAGCAAGGACGAGATTTTTGAAATCGGGGAAAGCTCCCGCAAAGAATTTGAGAATCTCGGAAAAGAATTAAATGCGGTCAAGCTGGAAGTGGCACAGCTTATCCACAAACAGGACAAGCTGGAGGTCCAGGTCCGGCATGCAAGAAACCGTCTTTCAGAAGTGAGCAGACAGTTTAAAAATTATACAGAAGATCAAATTAGACAAGCATATGATCATGCACATGAGTTGCAGTTGGAACTTCATACGATTTCGCAAAAAGAGGCCCAACTTCGCAACAGAAGAAACGAGATAGAGCGCAGATTGTTGAATCTTGAAGAAACCATCACGAAAGCGGATCGCCTTGTTAGTCAAGTTTCGGTGATTTTAAACTATGTCACAGGAGATCTTCAACAGGTCGGCCAGATGATTGCCGATGCCTCAGAGAAGCGTGATTTTGGCTTTAAAATCATGGAAGCGCAAGAGGAGGAACGCCGGCGTCTTTCTCGGGAGATTCATGATGGACCTGCGCAAATGCTGGCCAATGTGATGATGCGCTCCGACTTGATTGACCGGACTTTCCGGGAGCGGGGCCCTGGGGAAGCTCTTTCAGAGATCCGCTCCCTGAAAGTAATGGTGCGCTCCGCTCTATATGAAGTGCGAAGGATTATTTACGACCTTCGACCGATGGCACTCGACGATCTTGGGTTGGTGCCTACTTTAAAGAAATATATTTCGACTATCGAGGATTATCATAACGGATATCCGCAAATTGAATTTATGAACCTCGGAGTGGAACACCGCATTTCCTCGAACCTTGAGGTAGCAGTGTTCCGGCTTGTTCAGGAGTCGCTGACAAATGCCATAAAGCATGCTGAGGCAAGCTCCATCTATGTAAAATTAGAAGTGAAACCTACCCATATCATTGTCATTGTAAAAGATGACGGAGTAGGATTTGATACGACAGAAAAAAAAGAAAAGTCGTTTGGTTTAATTGGAATGAGAGAAAGAGTGGAACTGATCAGCGGAGAAATGGACATCCAATCCTCGGCTGGCAAAGGAACTACCGTCTTCATCAAGATTCCGTTAGGCTAAAGATGTATTTGGGAGGATGAGAGGAATGGATACGACAAAAATCGTGATTATTGATGATCATCAGCTTTTCCGTGAAGGAGTTAAACGCATTCTTGATTTTGAAACTAACTTTCACGTTGTGGCAGAAGGTGACGATGGGGAGGAAGCGTTGGAACTAATGGAAAAGCATGATCCAGACGTCATCATCATGGACATCAACATGCCGAAAGTAAATGGTGTGGAGGCTACAAGACGTTTAGTGGAAGCTAACGCGGAAGCAAAGGTCATCGTACTATCCATTCATGATGACGAGAATTACGTTACACACGCACTGCAAACAGGTGCACGCGGGTATCTTTTAAAAGAGATGGACGCAGATGCATTAGTTGATGCTGTCAAGGTGGTTGCGGATGGTGGGTCATATCTTCACCCGAAAGTAACGCACAACCTTGTAAGGGAATACCGTCGTTTGACGGAAAATGGTGTGCGAAGCGGTGTACGTGGAGGCAATGGCGGTGGCTCAACGGCTACAACGTATCAACAAATTGAAATTCGCCGCCCGCTTCACTTGTTGACTCGCCGGGAGTGCGAAGTGCTTCAGTTGTTGGCTGACGGAAAGAGCAACAAGGCAATCGGGGAAGCGTTGTTCATTAGTGAGAAGACGGTTAAAAACCATGTAAGTAACATCCTTCAAAAAATGAATGTAAATGACCGTACACAAGCTGTTGTTGTTGCAATCAAGAATGGCTGGGTAGAGGTTAGGTAGCCTTGGGGATTTTTGTCTCCAGGGTTTTTTTTGTGGGGTTGCTAATGGAGGAGTATGCTAATCCCAATTTAAATCAAACAATAGATGAAACTTATTGCCGTTTCATGTACAATCTATAATAGATAACAGAAATACTTTTGTATAAGGAAGGTCTACAATATGAAAACGGCGATTGTTACAGACAGTACTGCCTACATCTCAGCAGAATTACGCGAAAAGCATGACATACATATGATCCCGTTAAATGTAATCTTCGGGAATGAATCGTACCAAGAAGAAGTGGACATCAAAGTAGAGCAATTTTACGAAGAGGTCAAAAATAGCCGCGAACTCCCATCAACTTCCCAGCCGGCAATTGGCGAGTTTGTTTCGCTTTTTGAAAAACTTGCTAAGGACTATGATGCCGTGGTGAGCATTCATCTTTCTAGCGGCATTAGTGGTACTTTTCAAGGTGCTGTTGCAGCGGGTGATATGGTGGATGGAATCGAAGTTTACGCATTTGATTCCGAGATCAGCTGTATGATCCAAGGCTTCTATGCGTTAGAAGCAGCGGAACTGGCTGCAGAAGGAAAGTCTCCCGAGCAAATTATGGAACGATTGAACGTTATGAAAGAATCTGACCGAGCTTACTTTATGGTAGACGACCTTTCCCACTTGCAGCGTGGTGGCCGTTTAAGCAGTGCCCAAGCGATTGTCGGAAGCCTTTTGCAGGTGAAACCACTGTTGCATTTTGTTGATACGAAAATCGTTCCGTTTGAAAAGATTCGTACTCGCAAAAAAGCGGTCAAGCGTATTCATGATTTGTTTGATGAAGATGCTTCATTGGGAGTCCCAATGCGCGCGTGTGTGATTCACGCGAATCGTGAAGCGGAAGCGGAAGAGATGAAGAAAGAGCTTGAACAGAAATACCCGCATGTGGAGTTTTTCTTGAGCTACTTCGGCCCGGTAATTGGAACGCACCTTGGTGAAGGTGCATTGGGGCTTGGGTGGTATAAGCGATAGGATAATATTGACGCGACAACATCGAGAGTATGGAAAGGCATCAGGAGCAGTGGGTTGCTTGGGGTGCCTTTTTTTATTTATTGGGGAGATTTATTGTGAAGTGACGAGAGTTTATCCGTATATTTCCATCTCAGTGATCGTTTGAAGTGAAGTAACAGTGAAACGGGTGTAGAGGAGACGTCTCTGTGACCATTTGATGAAGAAAACCGACAGAACGGTCGTAGAGACGGGTTCTCTGTTACCGTTTGAGGGAGAAAACCAACAGAAGGGGCTTAGAGAGGGCACCTCAGTGACCGTTTAAACAAAAATAACAACAAAACGGGCAGAGAGAACACCCATATCAACTACCGAAATTCAAAATCAAAGGAGGTAACTAATGCTTTTCACTCAAACAAGCAATGACCTAATAATAATCACCAACCAAAAATCAGAAGACACCCAAAGAATATCTGCTTTCCCTAACATTCCGCAACCTCCCATCCAGGCAACCTTCCCATTTGACCAAGACCTCCAACACTTCCTCTCCGGCAAAAGACTTCTAGCAGACGAACTCCCGTTCAGCCATGACACCCTCCAAACACATTATCAAAACGGATATGTAAAACTCGATTATGGAGTTCATTCCACCAAAACAGGAACCAAATGCAATCGATGTGGAAACACGGATCAAAACCTGTTTGCTTTGTTTAATTGTGCCCGCTGTCACCAAACGTGCACCTATTGCCGCCATTGCATCATGATGGGGCGGGTAAGTGAGTGCACTCCGCTTATCTCGTGGAATGGACCACAGCATAGGCTGAGTGACCAACATGTATGCATCTCGTGGGAAGGCAACCTCTCCAAAGGTCAGCAACTCGCCTCCGACAAAGTCATAAAAGCAGTCCAAAATAACACATCTCTCCTCGTCTGGGCCGTTTGTGGGGCAGGGAAAACCGAGGTTCTTTTCAAAGGAATCGAAACGGCACTAAGTAAAGGCGGCCGTGTTTGCATTGGCACACCAAGAACGGACGTAGTATTAGAATTATCACCTAGATTAAATCAAGTTTTTCCTGACATCGAAATTGCCACCCTTTACGGAGGCAGCGAAGACAGAACGAAAAATGCCCCCCTCACTATTGCCACAACTCACCAGCTTCTTCGTTATTACCGTGCATTTGACACCCTCATTATTGACGAGGTCGATGCCTTTCCTTACTCCATGGATCCAACGCTTGAGTATGCGGCAAAACAGGCACGAACAGAAAAGGGAAGCCTTATCTACTTAAGTGCCACTCCATCGAAAAAAATGCAAAGAGAGGTTCGTGCTAAAAGCCTTGAATCTGTGGTGATTCCAGCTAGATACCATAAACAGCCCTTACCGGTTCCAGCGTTGGAGTGGTGTGGAAAATGGGAGAAAAAAGTCTCGAAAGGCCAGCTTCCCGAGAATGTCCGTATTTGGATAAGAAAACTACTAGAAAAAGAAAGACCTATATTTCTATTTGTTCCCAAGATAGACATCTTAGAAAAAGTGGTTAAAATCTTGGCAAAGGAACACGCTGACTTCGTGGCGGGTGTGCATTCAAAGGATACTGAACGAAAAGAGAAGGTAGCGAGATTCCGTGAAGGAAAAATAAAAATACTAGTAACCACCACCATTCTAGAACGAGGCGTGACAGTAGCGGACGTTCAAGTAGGAGTGCTCGGTGCGGAGGATGATGTTTTCACAGAAAGTGCGCTTGTTCAGATATCGGGAAGGGCGGGCAGAAGCAGCCATTATCCTAGTGGCGACGTCCGTTTTTTTCACTATGGAAAGACAAATGAAATGGTCGCTGCTGTTGATCAAATCAGAAGAATGAACTACCAAGCGCGGAAGGGAGGGTTCTTCCAATGAAGAATTGCTTGATTTGTCAGGGTGATGTTTCTTCTTCGTTTGGATGGAGCGCATTCCTAGGATTGCAACAAGATAACCCCATTTGTGAAGAATGTGAAAGTGCTTTTCAAAAAGTCGCAGGAGAGCTATGTATTATTTGCGGTCGTGAGTGGACAATGGTGGCACCAGAAAACCGCAGTGAGAACCTCTGTTCCGACTGTTTTAGATGGGAGGAAGATCCGCCCACAGCTGGGCTGCTTCAAAAGAACAGGTCGGTTTACCAATACAATGACCATATGAAAGAAGTGTTAGCGAGATATAAATTTCGCGGTGATGCCGTTTTGGCACAAGTTTTCCAGAAAGCATTCCGCCAAACATATGAAGCGGAATGGAAGAAAGATAGTCCCATCCTTGTCCCTATCCCCTTAAGTGAAGACCGCAAATATGAACGTAGTTTCAATCAGTCGCTACTTCTAGCAGAGCTTTTACCTGAAAAGACCGAAGAGTTACTCTCCAAAAACAACTCAGAAAAACAATCAAAAAAAGCACGAAAAGAGAGAATGGAACGGGAGAATACTTTTTATGTCCCGAACCCAGAACAAGTAAAAGGAAAAAACATCCTTCTCATCGATGACATATACACAACTGGAACCACCGTGCGCATGGCGGCAAAAGTCCTAAAAGATGCCGGGGCAAAAGAGATTTCATCCTTCACTCTTGTTCGCAGTTAACATTTTGCCATCTTTTACGATATAAAGAGTAAGAATTCATTGCTCGAAAAGGAGTTGCGAAATGTCTCAACTAGATAATTGCCCAAACTGTGGTCAGATTTATGTAAAAAATGCGTTTCGGGAAGTATGTGAAACGTGCTATAAAGAAGAGGAAGCGAAGTACCAGACTGTTTACAAATATATCCGTCAACGAGAAAATCGGACGGCAACGATGGACCAAGTGGTGGAAGACACCGGGGTTGAGGAATATCTGATTATCAAGTTCATCAGAAAAGGTCGGATTCAACTCGCTCATTTTCCGAATTTAGGCTATCCGTGCGACCGTTGTGGTAGGATTATTAGAGAGGACAAGCTGTGTCAGAACTGTAAAAAGGATATACACGGACAGCTTTCTCAATTAGAACGCGAAGAAGAAAGAGAACGTGTAATACGTGAAGAAGGAAAAACATACCACGTTATAAATAAGAAGTTTTAATAAACATTCTGGCCAAGGTGTCGATAAAATAAATAGACAAACCGTTCGGAAGGAAGGGATACCAAATGAAAATAAACAATTTAGGACCTTCAGGGATTAACCCATATAAAAATCAAATGAAGCAGCAACAAGCTGCAAAGGCAAACCAGACCAAAAGCGACCAAGTAGAAATATCGAGCAAAGCAAAAGAGCTTCAAGAGCGTTCCCAATTTGCTGAAGCTCGTCAGGAAAAGATCGCTAAACTGAAAGTCTCTGTGGATAACGGCACTTACCAAGTAGACTCAAAAGCTGTAGCCAACAAGATGATCGATTACTATTTTAATAAATAATATTGCTTCAAAATAAGGAGAACATATGTCGATTCCAACCATCATTACCCTACTTGAAAAAATGCTTACCTTGCATGCCTACCTCTATGAACTAACGGTGCGGAAAGAAGAGATTGTAAAAGCAAACAAGGTTGAAGAGCTGCAACAGATTACTAGAGAAGAAAAGCAGTATACGAGAGCGATTGTCCAGTTAGAAAAGCAGAGAGCAGAACTGTCAGAAGGGAAAAACGGTTACTGAGCTTGCAGAAATGGGCCACCCCTGAGGAGAAAACTCTCTTGCATGACTTGAAACAAAAGGCTAACTGATACAATCAATAACATTCAAAAAACAAAACGAGCTTAATCAGCTCCTGCTTCAGCAGTCCCTGCAATTTGTCACGATGACTTTGAATACCTTAAATCCGCAGCCAAATGCTGTGAACTAACGAAAAACCTGCGAATAACGAAAAAAAGTGTCAGTGCCCCAGCGCGCTCGCTGTTCGATTCAAGAGCTTAGGAGGAACATCCATGCGTTCAACATTTCATAGTCTCGAAGTTGCGAGACGTGGTCTGGTTACCCAGCAAACTGCCCTTCAAACGGTTGGTCATAACATTGCCAATGCTAATACACCAGGTTACACGAGGCAAAGAGTTAATTTTGTCCAGACAGAGCCATATCCTGCTCCATCATTAAATCGTCCGCAAATTCCAGGGCAGATTGGGACAGGGGTAGAAGCAGGCAGCATTCAACGTGTGCGGGAGAGTTTCCTGGATATCCAGTATCGTGGGGAAAACAATAAGCTTGGTTACTGGGAATCTCGTGCAGATTCTCTTCAAAAGATGGAAGAGATTATGAACGAGCCATCCGAGACTGGGCTTTCAACGACTTTGGATCGCTTTTGGCAGTCATTTCAAGATTTGGCGGTAAACCCTACTAATGCAGGTGCCCGTTCTGTAGTGAGGCAACGCGGATTGGCGGTTGCGGAAACGTTTCGATTCTTATCTGATTCCCTGACCTCAGTTCAAGGTGATATTAAAAATGAGATGAATGTCACGCTGAAGCAAGTTAATGCACTTAGCCAGCAGATTAATAACGTCAATAAACAGATTGGTGAAATTGAGCCTCATGGCTATCTTGCTAATGATCTTTACGATGAAAGAGATCGTCTGGTTGACGAGCTTTCCCAGCTTGTGAATATCAAGACAACTCAAGTGGGAACAGGTGGAAGCCCAAGTGCACTTGCAGAAGGGAAACTTACCATTGATTTAGTGGATGACTCTGGTCGCAAAATCGGCAACCTGGTTGATGCAACAAGCCTTAAAGTGAATAGCCTATCCCTGGAGTATCATAATGATACTGAACTGGTAGACGGCTACAGGCTTGGAGATACAAGCTTTGGAATTGGCAGCATGCAGGCTTCCGGTAAACTTCGTGGACTAATTGATTCGTACGGCTTCATGGAAGGCAACACAGAAAAGGGTCTATACCCTGATATGCTGAACCACCTTGATACAGTGGCCTATGAGTTTGCCCAAGAGATCAACAGGGTCCATGAATCCGGCTGGAGCATTTCAAGTATGGAGACTGGAGAGCACACAGCGTTTAAGTTCTTTGAGTTTAAAAATACAGATATTACTGCTGGTAATAAAAAGGATGTGGCAAAGCTGTTTACCGTTTCCGCTGATATCGTTCAATCATTGGATAATATCGCTGCTTCGGGCTACAACAAAGGGGTCATCACAACCGGGGAATTTCATGGTTATAACGGCGTCGAAAATGTCTCTGTAACCGTGCAGTCGTCGGTAGATGCAGCTGGGGTTCAGCAGTTTGCTTATAAAGTGTATGATGCTGCACAGTCCCCGAAGCAAGAACTGAAAACCTCTGGGAATTTTGCAAGTCTGGAACAACTAGGTGCGGGATTGTCCGAGGAATTTACAGACGAGAGCGGAAATCCTTCTTTTAATTTTAATTTAGATAAGGTTCGTCTTGAAGATGTTTCAAAAGGGAACTTCATTAATATAGATATTCCAAAAGTCGGACAGGTTGGTGGACGTGTAGGGGATGGGAGTAACGCAGTAGCTTTAGCAGAAGTAAAAGCACGCTCGCTGCAGTTGAACGGTGTATCTACTACATTCCAAAACTACTATGAAAGTGTAATTGGCGGATTGGCTGTAGATGCTCAAGAAGCAAATCGACTTTCCCACAACAGCGAAACGTTAAAGTTGTCTGTAGACCAGCGTCGACAATCGGTAAGTGGCGTATCACTAGATGAAGAGATGACAAGCATGATTCAGTATCAGCATGCATACAATGCGTCAGCCAGAATGATTACGTTAACGGACGAACTTTTAGATAAAATAATAAACGGCATGGGAATAGGCGGAAGGTAGGTTAGAGAAATGCGAGTAACACAGAGCATGCTAACGCAGAACTCACTGCGTCAATTGAGTACAAGCTACAGCAAAATGGGCAAGCTAATGGAACAGCTCTCCACTGGTAAAAAAATCTCCAGGCCATCCGATGACCCAGTCGTGGCGATGAAAGGTATGTATTACCGTACAAACCTGACAGAGCTTGAACAATACAAGCGAAATTTAAGTGAATCGTATGCTTGGATGGAAAATTCAGAAGCGGCATTAGATCACGTGCAAAGTGTCATGCATCGTGCCCGTGAACTGGTGGTGCAAGGATCAAATGATACCTATTCACCAGAAGATCGTCAGGCCATGGCAAAAGAAATCGAGCAACTGAAGCATGATTTTGTACAGGTTGCTAACACACAGGTTGCGGGGAAATACATTTTTAACGGGACGGCTATTGATAAGCCTCGTATCACGGATGCAAATGATCCTACGTCTGTTAGTACGGAAAACTCTCCGTTTGAGGTAGAGGTATCGCGTGGAATCAAGCTCCAGTCTAACATTAATTCGGAAAATGTTTTCAACAAAGACATGATGGAGATCTGGAATGGGCTTCAGTCGGCGCTTGAGACAAGTGATACAGATGCATTGAAAGATTTGATGGGCCGTTTTGATAAGTCGGCAGATACGATTTCGGCGGAACGTTCGGAGCTTGGTGCCCGTTACAACCGTTTGGAGATGGTGGATAATCGTATTGGTTATCAGGAAGTAGTAGCTACACGAATCTTGTCTGATAATGAGGATGCGGATATTGAGAAGGTCATTACGGATTTAACGTCGCAGGAGAGTGTGCATCGTGCTTCGCTTGGTGTGGGTGCGCGGGTGATTCAGCCTTCATTGTTAGATTTTTTAAGGTAGGGTGAGGAACTGTCTTGGAGGGAGCTGTTTGATGGCAGTTGTTTCTGGGGCAGTTTTTATTTTGGAATTAAGGAGCTGGAGGATACATGCTATTTCCTCAAATTCGATTACAATCCACTTTTGCACAGACTGAGTTGCAGATTCAGAAGCCTGTTCAGCAGATTGAACAGCCTAGGGCGGAGTTGAGTATGGAGCAACCGAAGGCGGAGTTGACGATGAGACGAACGCCTGGGAGATTGACGATTGATCAGACGCAGGCGCGGGAGGATATGGATTTGAAGAGTGTTGGTAGACGGATCGAGGAAGCGGCGCAGCTTGGGAGGCAGGACTGGTTGGCAGGTCTGGCGCGGGTTGCACAGGGCGGCAACGAGATGATGCGGATTGAAAATGGTGGTGGAGCCATCACTCGTCAGGCTAAGAGAAACAGTGAGGGCCTCAAAAAAGAATTCAATATTGGGTGGATTCCGTCGCACTTTAGTGTGAAAATTGATTATGAGCCTGGTAGGGTGGATATTGACGTGCGAGAACGCAAACCTATCATTGAGGCGAAAATAAACAATCCGATACATGAATACACACCAGGTTCCTCGCAGTTCAGCTTGGCGAACCATCCATCATTGGAGATAGATTTTGAGAACCTGCGCCATATTGGCACAGGTGGCTACGAACAAAAAATATAAGGTTGTGAAACGATGAAAATAGAAACGAAGTATCATGGATTGATAGAGGTGCAGGAAGAGGAAGTGGTCAATTTCCCTAATGGACTACCAGGTTTCTTGGAGGAGAAGGAGTTTACGGTGATTCCTTTTTCAGAGGACGGTACGTTTTTTATTTTGCAGTCGGTGAAAACACCGGAGCTTGGATTTGTGCTGACTAATCCATTCACTTTCTACCCTGATTATGATTTTAAATTAGAGGATCAGGCTGTGGATGCTCTCGAACTATATTCACCTGAAGATGTTACTGTTTATGCAGTGTTGACGATGGCGGACCCGTTCCATCTGACAACTGCAAACTTGCAGGCTCCTGTTGTAGTGAACTCGAAAAAGAAAACTGGAAAGCAAGTCATTCTTACAGGTAGCCCATATCAAACAAAGCACAATCTATTTCCAGAAGCCATTGTCAAATAGAGAGGAGGAGACCTCATGCTAGTATTAACCCGAAAGAAAGACGAGTCTATTAAAATCGGAGATGACATCGAAATCACTGTCCTTAGTATAAATGGCGAACAGGTGAAACTCGGCATTCAAGCACCAAAGCAAATCGAAATACATAGAAAAGAAATCTACCTTTCCATCCAAGAGGAAAACAACGCAGCATCCCACTCCTCTCTTGATCTACTGCAAGCTTTAAGCAACCAACTAAAAAAATAATGCAATCTGTAAAAAAAATCTCTCTCTCTCTATTAACAGTTGTCGAGACAGGTCGATATAAAACATGTAAGCAAATAGAATCAAATGGCGGCCGACTTTTGACCTATCTGCAAATCTAACACCGATTACACAAGGACGTGAATCGGCGACAACTCAAGGAGGAAAATTTTAATGAGAATTAATCACAATATTGCTGCGTTAAACACGCACCGTCAATTAGGTTCTGCAACAAACGCTCAAATGAAGTCTATGGAGAAATTGTCTTCTGGCTTACGCATTAATAAAGCTGGGGACGACGCTGCTGGTCTTGCAATCTCTGAGAAAATGAGAGCGCAAGTTCGTGGACTAGATCAAGCTTCTCGTAACGCACAAGACGGTAAATAGAAATGCCGCTTTAAGCAGCAATGCTTAAATGAAAACTCCGTGAATTCGGTGGAACCCCAAACCAACTGAGAAGTGGATGGTGGGCAATACCGAGCCGAGCCTAGTGAATCGGTAAAACAGTAGCTAGGAAGGTGTGACGGTCAGGTGGTGAGGAACCGTACCGATAACCCACCCAAGAGCGCGGGGCACCCTACCGGGGTGAAGATATGACCTGAACTTTATGGAAACATAAAGAAGCAGAGGATAAAAAACCACTGCGATAACATAATTTGATTTCTATGATTCAGACTGCCGAAGGAGCTCTTAATGAAACACATGATATTCTACAAAGAATGCGTGAACTAGCAAACCAGTCTTCAAATGGTACTGCAACTGATTCTGATAGAACAGCAATGCAAGATGAGTTAAACCAATTAACTTCAGAAGTTAACCGTATTGGTAATACTACAGAGTTTAATACTCAAAAGTTGCTTAATGGAGGAGTTGGTTCTTCTGATGGCGCTAAAATAACGAATGCAACAAGTGCAGAGATTGCTGAAGGAACTGCTTGGGTAGCTGCAGATATTACTGGTGCTACTGCTAGTATTAAAGTTAATGGAACTACTTTTGATATTTCCGATGTAGTTAACCAAACATGGAGTAGTGACTATAAGGGTACAGGTGGAGCAGGTACAGCTAATGATTTCGTAAATGAATTGAAAAATGTAACATCCGGTGGTGTAAAGTTATCTGAAGTTGTAGACATTACAAATAACGGTGGTTCCATTGAATTCTCAGTGAAATCGCAAGGTGCTTCAAGTTCTATCGAGGTTTCAACAGCTAGTGATCCTTCAGCGGTTATGTTAGGATTTGCAGATGCAGCTGCAACAGGAACACTAGGAGAAGTAAAAGGTGATCCAACAACAATGGAACGCCATGGGATTGAATTTGCTGGAACCTTAGATACAGCTGATGTAGCATTTTCTAAAGGTGATACTTTTGAAATCACAGTTGGCAACGAGAGTGCAGTAACAGTAACTCTTAATGAAGGGGCATATAAAACTAACACTGGCGCAGATGACAACGAAAAACAAGCAGCTATGGAAAATCTAGTGAAAGATATTAATGCTGCTTTACAAGAAGCTGGAATTTCTGATAAAGTTACTGCTTCATTATCTAAAGATAATACCCTACAGTTCGTTTCTGAGACTGGAAAGGATATTGCTTTAACAGATGGTACAGGAACCCCATTAGCGGACGCTCAGTTTAGTTCTGAAACAGTAGGTAATATTGAACAAGTAGTCGGACCTGGAGCCCAAGGTTCTGGCTTCAACACGAAGTTCCAAATTGGAGCAAATACTGGACAAAGTATGTCATTAAACATTAACGACATGCGTTCATCTGCTCTTGGTTTAACAGGTAATGCAGGACAATCTGGATATACAGCTTCTAATTCTGTAACTAATGGAACTAATGATGTGCAATCTGAAGCTGCATTAAATATCTCTAACAAAGAATCTGCTTCAAAATCTATTGAAGTAATCGACAATGCAATCTCTAAGGTTTCTTCAGAGCGTGGAAAATTAGGTGCTGTTCAAAACCGCTTAGAACACACTATCAATAACCTAGGTACATCTTCTGAAAACCTAACAGCTGCGGAATCTCGTATCCGTGACGTTGATTATGCTTTAGTTGCCTAAGCAGCGACAAGCACAGTCGTCCTAACTGGTAACGGTTAGCGATTATTATCGGGTGAATTGCTGGAAACCCATGAGAGCTTTTCTTGCCACAACGTAGTTGGAAACGACATGCGTGATGGTTAAAAAAAGAAAAGATTTGGCAATCAGCAGCCAAGCTCCTGTTCCGAAAGGATGGAGAAGGTTCAACGACTAGGATAGACCATCTAAGGCGAAAGCTATGATGATGAAATCCATAGGTGAAACGGTGTCCATCAGCACTGTGAATCCGAAGTGCCCGACCCCTACATATATGTTAGGGTGAAGATATAGTCTAGTCATTTATTAAAGTAAATGTTCGCACGATGGCGAAAGAAATGATGGATCAAACAAAGAATTCTATTCTTTCTCAAGCTGCCCAAGCTATGCTAGCTCAAGCAAATCAGCAGCCTCAGGGAGTTTTACAGCTTCTTCGTTAATAACAATTTCAGTAGAGACTCTAGGTTATCTAGGGTCTCTTTTTCCATATAAAATAGAGAAGGTAATCCAATTATGGGTGAACAAAAAAAAGCTAGCTTTCTATAAAGGTAAACTTGATTTATGTAAGAAACAAGATGCCATTCTAAAAGAAGTACAAGACATTTTATTTAAAATGAGAGATTTAGTAGAAAATGCTCTATCCACAATCAATTCACAGATGAAGAGAAATTCCGTGCCGACTCACAGTTGAAGAAATGGACCGAAGAGGTACAGTTATTAGAATTGGAAATAAAGTTTACCAGCATTCTAAATTAGTGGGAGAGAAATAGGGACTTCGCAATACTTTCAATAGTCCTTAGTCAAAGTCAAGTGCAGCATCAAGCTTCAATTTTTGTTATGAAAAAAGCAATGGGAGATGCGGAGCAACAGGGCAAGGCCATAAAGGAACTAATTCATTCCAGTGTACCTCAACCTACCGTTGCCTCCCATTCTCATCTCGGGAAACCCATTGATGTGAAACTATGAACTTTGAATTGGATCGGGTTTGTTTTCGGTCTCTTTTTCATGTGTTAAAACAGAATATTTGTTCTTTTTGTGGTATAATATAAGTAAGAGAGGTGTTGTTTTTGCGTGATGAGTTAGATTTTTTTCGCTAAATGCAAATGGAAGTAATGAAAGAAAAAGATATAATAAAACATTATTGTAAAGTTATTGATGGAAAACAAAAAGCGTTGCCGAAAGGTTCATTAGATGAGGATAGCAACATCATTATTTTGTTAAGATATGTATTGGAATCCAAGCTGAGATTAACGCATAATGAAATACCGCTGGTATCGAGACAATTAATAAAAGAGAATAAGATGTATGGGCTTTTAAGTCACTATCGCTCTATTCCTAAATTAATAAAATTTGTTTACAAAAGACGTTTTGAAGAAACGGATTTTCAAAGAGTTTCAAGTGGCTATTGGTCCGACACAAAAAATATAAAGAGTTTTTTTGAAAAGTGTTTAATTAAATATGGCTACACAAAAGAAGATATCCCACAAATCGCGAAAGTTAATTTGTTAGTAGAATGGGGATTTTCTAAACCGTTAAAGCGTTATGGTGATTCGCCCTTTCGACTGATGAACGCTTTATATCCAAGAGAATATAAAGTTTTTGATTTTGATAACGTTCCTCAAAGGTTTTGGGATAATCCCATTTATGCTCGAGAAAGAATATTGGAAATGATAAGACAAGAAAATATAATCTTCAAGAACATTCCCTCACAAGTTAAGCAAGAAATGCTATACAACTATGGATTTTCAACGCTCTTGAAAAAACATAAAGGCTCATCCGCAAAGTTATTGATTTCACTTTTTCCTGCAGATATTAAAGAAGCAGAATTTACAAAGCCCAATGGTTATTGGAAAGATATTAATAATGTTAGAAAAACAATTGATTTATTGTTAGAAATACATAATATTCCACTTAACAAATTTCCCAAACACTTCACTAAATCCTTCTTCCAAGAACAAGGTCTGTATGGCCTCATCCAAGAATTTAACGCTTCTCCCATAGAACTAGTTAACAAACTCTACCCAGAACAATTTGATGTTACAGAATTTCAAAGGGTACCAAACCGTTATTGGTACAGCAAGGAAAATAGAGTAAAGGCTCTAAGGAACTTTTGTTGGAAAAGAAATATTTCTCGTGAGTATCTTCAAAACTTTCAAGATCGTACTTTCGTAAAGTCTTTCCGAGATTCATCAGTATAGTCGATCAACATTATGATAGTAAATTCTATTTGTGGTTTATGGAAGCTTTTCCTGAGCATTCTTTTTCCATGGAAGAGCTGCAGATTCATAATTTTCTGTGTGAATGGTTACAAGATGCACATATAAAAAGAGAGAAAATTAAGTTTGTAAACCCTACTACGCAAGAACGTTACTTTCCGGACTGGATTGTAGACTTTCAAGGTCACACTTACATTATTGAATACTTCGGATTATACCATAGCAATAAATATAAGGGTTACAGAGAAAAGTCAAACAGAAAGATTACGTTTTTTCAAAACCTAGATGGATACATTTTCTTTCCGATTTTCCCTGAAGATTTTAAAGGTGTAGGGTTTGATGGTATCAAGAATAAATTTAATACTTTACTTTAACTTTGAAGCGTTCATCCGATAATACTACTAGAGTATTTTATTTCACGGAGGGGACCCGTATGCACATTTCGCCATTTGGAGGCGGCAGCTTAGATCCCACAACTAGAACACTAATTCAAGGAACAATTTCAAATAAGGTAGATGTATCAATTAAGGAAACAAAGCAAGCTCATCCTGAACAGAGTAGAAAACAGATGGAAACGATTGTGGACGGCATGAATGATTTTATGAAACCCATGAATGTGTCCGTAAGATTTGAGCTGCATGATGAATTGAATGAATATTATGTGACGGTGGTGGATGCTGCCACTGATGAGGTTATAAGGGAGATTCCTTCCAAGAAGTTTTTAGATATGTATGCGGCGATGACCGAGTATATGGGTTTGTTTGTAGATAAAAAGATTTAGGTGGTGAAGGATATGCGCTTAACTGGATTTCAGAGTGGGTTGGACATTAATCAGATGGTCAGTGATTTGATGAAGGCCCAGCGTATGCCGATGAATAAACTGACACAGCAGAAACAACTGCTAGAGTGGAAGCGGGATGATTACCGCGAAACAAATAGATTACTGAACGATTTTCGTAATCTTTCTTTTGATATGACATTGCAGAAAACCTACTCTCAGAAGACTGTAACTTCAACAAATGAAAAAGTTTCAGCTACCGCAAGTTCTTCTGCTTCCAATGTTTCGT
Organism: Bacillus sp. m3-13; assembly: GCF_000175075.1. Lineage (NCBI taxonomy): Bacteria > Bacillati > Bacillota > Bacilli > Caryophanales > Bacillaceae > Bacillus > Bacillus sp. m3-13. The sequence goes on along the minus strand of NZ_ACPC01000020.1, from coordinate 256,255 downwards.
ATACACTATCTGATGTGCAGATTGCAAAAGTGGCTACCAATTCATCCACTACATCAGCCATGAAGGATGGTACCACTAAATTAGATACGACTACTAGTTTATGGGAGCAACGGGACAAGTTTGGGAATTTCCAGACGAAAACTGTATCAGACGCTGCTGTAGCTAATGAGGAGTCCACATTTACTTTAGGCGGGAAAGTGGATGGAAGCAGTATAGATTCAATTACTGTAAGAATGGCAGATGGATCTACGCTAGTTGATTATGAGGTCATTACCAGCTCAGCAGGTGACATTGTCGAGAATCAAGTCTATCTAAACGAAGAGACAGGGGAATTCACATTCGGATCTGCCTTTACGGAAGATGTTACAGTCGAACCAATAAGTGTTGCTGCATTTGACTTTGAGTTTAAGATAACAACATATAACCAAGCAGGAGAAGCGGTACCGCAAACTTTCTCCTTTAATGGCGATCAGTCAATGGATGATATTGTTTCTGAAATAAATAATTCCGACCTTGGATTAACCGCATTTTATGATGAATTTAAGGGTGGGTTGGTTGTTGCAAAAAGGGAAGCTGGGTCCTTTAACCCTTCAGATACAGGAAAGGAAATCGAATTTGCAGGTGATTTCTTAACTGGTGTCATGAACCTTAATCAAGCGACAGAAACTGGGGGTACACCGGCAACGGTAACGATAAATGGAGTTGTAACGGAACGGAATTCCAATACATTTTCCATTAATGGTGTTACCTTTACCTTGAAAGAAGATATGCTGGGTCAATCTGCCGTTATCAATGTTGCAAATGACACGGACCAAACATTTGATGCAGTGAAAAACTATATTACCAAATATAATGAATTAATTGAAAAGATTAATGCGAAGAAAGGTGAACCTGTCTATCGCGATTACAAGCCTCTATCTGATGAAGAAAAAGAAGCTTTGTCAGAAAAACAGATTGAACAGTGGGAAGAAAAGGCAAGAAGCGGGTTGCTTCGAAATGACTCCATTCTATCTTCCGGATTAAGCAAAATGAGATCGGCTTTGTATGAGTCTGTTTCTGGTTTAACGGGACAATATGATCAACTTGCTCAGCTCGGGATAACAACAAGCTCGAATTATCGGGACAAAGGAAAACTTGTTATTGATGATGATGAGCTGAGAGCGGCAATTGCAAACGACCCGAATTCTGTTATGCAGATGTTCACTTCGGATGGTGAAAACGGGACAGCGCTTGGCATAGCTCGTAAATTGCGTGATGCCGCGGAATCAACTATATCGGGAATTGAAGCCCGCGCCGGGAACGCAACACGCACCGCCCAACAATTCACCATCGGTCGCGAACTACTAAACGTCGACCAGCGCATATCCGCTTTCGAACGAAGAATGCAAACTGTGGAAGACCGCTACTGGCGCCAATTTACCGCAATGGAAAAGGCAATTGGACAATCAAATCAACAATCAATGCAACTAATGAGTCAGTTTACCAATGGCTGATAACTAGGAGTGAACGTATATGGCAATGAAAAACCCTTACCAAGCCTACCAGCAAAATTCCGTCAACACCGCAACGCCTGGTGAGTTGACGTTGATGCTTTATAACGGGGCTATCAAGTTTATGAAGCTTGCCAAAAAGGGAATGGAAGACAAGGATATTGAAATGAAAAACACAAACCTGATCAAGGCGCAGAAAATTGTACAAGAACTGATGGTCACATTGGATACTAGTCATGATGTTGGAAAGTCGATGATGACAATGTACGATTATATGAACCGTCGTCTAATTGATGCTAACCTGAAGAATGATTCTTCCATCGTGGATGAAGTGGAAGGTCTAATGATGGAGTTCCGTGATGCCTGGAAGCAAGTTATTCAGGCAAACCGCCAGCAGGCATTCGCGCAAGGTGGAAAGGCGTAATGAACCTCATTGAAAACCTGGATAAAGTCACTACACATCTTTTGACACTACTTGATGGGCCTTTACCTGCCGAAGAAAACCGGGACGCCTTTTTGGAAGAGATAGATAAGGTCTTGCAAATCAGAGATTCCTTACTTCAACGATTAGCACCGCCTTTTTCAGAAGTAGAGATGGAACTGGGTAAAAAGGTAGCACTTGCTAGCCAACAGGTAACTCCTAAGCTTGAAGTTTTTCACAAACAGTTAAAGCAGGAGTGGGGCCAAATTCAGCAGTCCAAAAAGACTGCTAAAGCATATGGGCAAGCATTTAGCTCTCCGACAGCAGACGGAATGTATTATGACAAAAGAAACTAGGTGTACAGGATGACTGATTTGACAGAAGGTGAATTTTTATTTTTAAAGAAGTATAATTCCTTACTTGAAACGGTGGAAGAAGCTTTCTACTATTTGAGTGACAAAAATCAAAACGCGTCCGCACCTGTAACGCGCCAAGTCATGCTGGATAGCTATGAGGCAATTGGAAAAATTGCAGAAGCGCATGTGAACCTCGTTCTTCTCTTTGATAATAACGAGGAAGCCCTTCATGCCATTGCCCAATTTGGCAATCTGGTAGATGAACTCGAACAAATTGGCCATTTCGAACAAAACACCGCACCTGAAAAAGAAGCACTGCAAACCTATATCAAACCAGCATACGAAAACTGGAAAAACGAAATTCAATACCATATCCTTCCACACATCGCCCACTAGCCCTCCAAAAATTCGGAGGGTTTTTATTATTAATTTCGCTATATCGTGAGGTCTTATTGAGTAAGCTATCCACCCTGTTGACTGAAGTGCAAGACGTGAGACTCCGGAGGGGGATAGCGGTAGCTTGAGACCCCACAGCGAAGCGAGGAGGCTCAAGCACACGCCCCTCGGAAAGCGAACGACTGGAACGCAAGGAAACAGGAAGTAAAAGTAGTACCTAAAATACATGAAAGTTTTCTCACCCCCTAGCATATACTTGTTTCACCCCACAAGAACAAGCCAAGCCAAAACCATTCACAAATTCTTAACAATTCTTTTACGTTTAGGCAGGAATTCTGTTGGGTATTGTAGAAATATGTTTACATAAGCTTAATGCAAGCTTAACCTTCCAAAAACACTGGAGGGGAATGTAGGCAGATTGTTTGGATGTAAGGAAAATCCAAACAGGAACAAAAGGAGGAGTTCATTTTATGAAGTACAACGTACGCGGTGAAAACATTGAGGTAACTCCAGCAATCCGAGATTATGTAGAAAATAAGATCGGAAAGATTGAACGCTATTTTGATTCCACAGACAATGCAGAATGCAAAGTGAATCTGAAAGTCTACAACAACCAACAAAAAATTGAAGTAACCATTCCTATGACAGGCCTAGTGTTACGTGCAGAAGAAAGTCACGATGATCTCTATGCAGCGATAGACCTTGTCGTAGATAAACTAGAGCGACAAATTCGAAAACATAAAACAAAGGTCAACCGAAAGCTCCGTGATACAGGTTCACCTAAATACTTATTTAACGAAGTGATTGATAACGGTGCTCCAGCCCATGTGGCAGTAGAAGATGATGAGGACGAAGCAGACTTGGTTCGTACGAAGCGATACAATCTGAAGCCGATGGACAGTGAGGAAGCGATTCTTCAAATGAACTTGCTTGGCCATAATTTCTTCGTATTCTTAAACGCTGCAACGAATGAAACCAACGTCGTATACAAGCGTAACGATGGAAAATATGGATTGATTGAGTCTTATTAATAAGTGAATACTTTAAATTAAAGGGGTCCTATGTGGGCCTCTTTTTTTGTCGTAATTTCTCCGGAAATGATGCAGGTATTTGTCGGAAAATAACTGTTTATCACGTCCCCGTGTGATAAGATATTCTGGAAGAGTATTGGAGGATAATGGTTCTCTTGGAAAAGGGGGATAAATAATGTTAATGAGAAAATTAGTGGCAGCATTATTCTCAAGTATTATTTTAACACTAGGTCTATTACTTATGAGCTCTTGGGATTCAGAACAGAAAGGGTTTATTTTACTTGTTCTGATTTTTGCCTTATTCGGAAATTTTATATATGGTATACCAGTTTCGTTTATATCTGATGTCCTAACCAAAAGTTTAACGAAGAGCAGGGTTTTCGTTGCAGGTTTTATATATGTGTTTTTAGCTTACATATCAGGGGTCGTGATAGAAGGTCTTGCAATCTTTTCTATTATTTGTGCTGTATTATTCTTTCTTATTGATGAGGGAATCAAGGTTGTTAAGGATACACCAAAGGACAAAAGTAAGAAGTTGCATTTCTCGAAGTTATTAAGTGTTATTCCGTTTGCTGCTTTAGCGATTTTGGGTGTGCATGTTCAGACTACTACTTCCTTAGAAGAGACAAATAATATCTACTTAATTCCAGAGGGGTATGAGGGATCGATTGTTGTTTTTTATAATATGCCCAATGAAGAAAGTATCGCAAAAGAAGGCGAGTTCTTTATGATTCCTCTACGCTTGGACGAACTTCCAACTTTAAAAGGTTCAGGTATAGAAGAGTATGCTATTTTCCAGACATCTAGTGAATGGAGGTCTGGGAGGGTAACGGATAAATATTTTTATGTCGATGAACTAGGAAATAGGTCGGAAATTAAAAAGTCCTGTATTCATTATGGACCTGGTAGTTCAAGTATGGGTATGAAATATGAAGTTTTTCAAATAACCAATTCTAGTTGTGGTGAGGATTTTCAGTGGTCTGGGAAAGAACGCTATGACGCCCAGACGAGGGAAGTACTGAGGTATTGGGGATACTATTAGGGAAAATGAAAAAGCACTGCGCATATGCAGTGCTTTTCACGTTTATATATTAGTCACGTAGCAATTGATCTACTACAGATTCAGGTACAGAAGCTTCTCCACCTAAAATAGTAAAGCTGTTGATGTTGTACTTTTCTACAGCCAACATAGTAGCTTCAGGAGCTTCGTCTGGATTAACCAAAAGAAGTGGAGAACCGTAGTAACCTGCAAGTACAGAGCCTGTTAGAGCATCTGCAAAGCCTCTGCCGTTTGCAACAAATACATGCATAGGATCCATTTCTAATTTTTCCATAACATTTGCTGCAGTTTCGTAGCGGTTCGCACCAGAGATTCGAGTGTGGTTCGGAAATTCTTTTTCAAGAGATTTTCCAATTGCAGCGTGACCACCTATAACAAGAGTTTTAGTAGCTTTGCTTAGTACTGTTTTAGTGAAAGCAGGGACTTTGTCAGGTGCTACCAGTAGGATTGGTAATTCATTCATCGCTGCATAAGGTGCGATGGATAATGCATCTGGGAAGTTCTTACCGCTCACTACTACAACTTCGTCATGTTGTGACCCTAAACGGTCAGCAATTTTTTTAGCTGTTTCGTAACGGTCAGCACCGTTTATTCTATCAATCTTGATGTCTAGTGCTTTAAGTTGATTTTCAACTTTTTCCGATACTGCTGCTTTTCCGCCTAGAATGACTACTTTCCTTGCACCTAAACGAAGGATTTCTTCTTTTGCAGCTGCATGTAAGGTTTCAGGGCGAGTTAATAGGATTGGTGCATCCATCGCATATGCCAATGGTCCACCAGCAAGTGCATCAGGGAAGTTCAAGCCGTTAGCAAGTACTACCGTATCTGCTTCATACCAACCTGTCATGGAGATCTCAACAGCTGTTTCAAATCTAGATGGACCAGAAAGGCGGTCAGCAAATTTGGAGCCGTCATGAATGATCATTAAATCTTCATTTTGTTCAAGTTGTTTAATCAGTTCCAGGGATTTTTCATTCAATGGGTTTTCAAATAAGAAAACCATACCTTCTTTCATATCTTTAAGTGGAGTGATATCAGTGATATTGTTTCCGGAAAGGTCCACCATTCCAGAAGTCCATCCTTTAAAGGCGGAAATGTCTGATATGTTGTTGTATCCAAGCGATAAGAAAGTCTCGTTTAATCCACTAAGTGGTTTGATGTTTTCAATATTATTTAAGGAAAGCTCCAAGTGTTGGATTTGCTTTAAGTTTGTAAGTGGTGTTAAGTCAGATATATTGTTGCTGTCTAGAAGTACGAACTCAAGGTTAGTTCCGTAAGTCTCTAAACCTTCTAAACTATCTATTCCATAATCAGAACCGTGTAGCTCTGTGAAGTCTGTGAAACTGTTCTCATCTAGTTCGTCCACTTCAAGACTGTCCATTACTGCTTGTTCAAGATTTGCATCTTTAAAGAAAGAGCTTGAGGCATTAGCACCAGGAGTGGAAAGTGAAGAAAATACAAAAATAAAGGCCAGGACAACGACAAAAAATTTACTTTTTAACACGCTTTGTTCCTCCGATTTTGTCAAATATTTTGTTGTGACAAAATGATTATAGGGCCATTTTACTAAAAATGGAATAGCCAATTCCGAAAAATATATTTGTTGTTTCGACAGAAATCTCCTTGACAATTTTCGAGAAATGGAAATCGTTGTGGCATATCCGGTAATAAGTTGTACCCACCCCCAATAAGTGTTAAAATTTATATATTATTTAGGCTATAAGACTATAGTTACAGAGGAGCGTTTGTATGCTTGGTTTATTAAATAAAGTGTTTGATATGAATAAGCGTCAATTGAAACGTCTGGAGAAGATGGCGGATCAGATAGATTCCCTGAGTGCTGATGTGGCAAGGTTTACGGATGATCAGATTAAAGAGAAAACAGCTGAATTTCAAAGCCGTTACCAAAAAGGTGAAAAGCTAGAGGACATGCTGGTAGAGGCTTTCGCGGTCGTTCGTGAGGCGTCTAAACGTGTACTTGGACTTTATCCTTATAAAGTGCAGCTTATGGGTGGTGTTTCCTTACATGAAGGAAACATTTCCGAGATGAAAACAGGGGAGGGTAAAACGTTAACGGCAACGATGCCTGTTTACCTGAACGCGATCACTGGAAAAGGCGTTCACGTCGTAACGGTCAATGAATACTTGGCAAGCCGTGACGCGACAGAAATGGGTCAGCTATATGAGTTCCTTGGTCTTACTGTCGGGTTGAACCTGAACGGACTTTCCCGTGATGAAAAGATTGAAGCGTACAAAGCGGATATCACTTATGGTACAAACAATGAATTCGGATTCGATTATCTGCGTGACAACATGGTGTTGTACAAAGAGCAGATGGTACAGCGTCCGCTACACTATGCCGTAATCGATGAGGTTGACTCCATTTTAATCGATGAAGCGCGTACGCCCTTGATTATTTCTGGTAGTGCCCAAAAGTCTGCAGCCTTGTACATTCAAGCAAATGCGTTTGCTCGTACATTGGTAAAAGATGTGGATTACACGTATGATGTGAAAACTAAAGGTGTGCAGTTGACAGAGGATGGAATTACGAAGGCGGAGAAAGCTTTCGGCATCGAAAATCTGTTTGATATCGGCAATGTTACCTTGAATCATCATATTAACCAGGCATTGAAGGCTCATGTGACGATGCATCATGATGTGGATTATGTCGTGCAGGAAGGCGAGGTTGTCATCGTTGACCAATTTACAGGTCGTTTGATGAAAGGCCGCCGCTATTCTGATGGACTTCACCAAGCAATAGAAGCAAAAGAAGGCTTGGATATCCAAAACGAAAGCATGACACTTGCGACAGTTACATTCCAAAACTACTTCCGTATGTACGAAAAGCTTGCCGGGATGACTGGTACAGCGAAAACAGAGGAAGAGGAATTCCGTAATATCTATAATATGAATGTTATTGCGATACCGACAAATCAGGACATCGTGCGTGATGACCGTGCCGATCTTATTTTCAAAACAATTGAAGGTAAGTTCAATGCGGTGGCGGATGATATCGCTGAGCGTAACAAAAATGGACAGCCTGTGCTTGTTGGTACGGTTGCAATTGAGACGTCTGAGGTTATCTCTAAACTTCTGACGAAACGCGGCATTAAGCATGACGTGTTGAATGCGAAAAACCATGCGCGTGAAGCGGACATTATCCTTGGTGCTGGTCAAAAAGGGTCTGTAACAATTGCAACGAACATGGCCGGTCGTGGTACAGATATCAAGCTTGGCGAAGGCGTGAAAGAAGTTGGCGGACTTGCTGTTATCGGTACAGAGCGTCATGAATCCCGTCGTATTGATAACCAGCTTCGTGGTCGTTCTGGTCGTCAAGGAGACCCTGGGGTGACGCAATTCTATCTTTCCATGGAAGATGAACTGATGCGCCGTTTTGGTTCTGACAATATGAAAACCATGATGGAGCGTTTGGGTATGGATGATACGCAGCCGATCCAAAGTAAGATGGTCTCTCGTGCGGTTGAATCTGCTCAGAAGCGTGTGGAAGGTAATAACTTTGATGCACGTAAACAGCTACTGCAATATGACGATGTTCTTCGTCAACAGCGTGAAGTTATTTACAAGCAGCGTTTTGAAGTGTTGGATTCCGAGAACTTGCGTGAAGTGGTGGAAAGAATGCTTGTTTCCGCAATTGAACGTCAAGTTGGACTATATACTCCCAAAGAGGAAGTGCCGGAGGATTGGAACCTGCAAGGAATCGTTGATTATGTAGATGCGAACCTTTTAGAAGAAGGCGCAGTTACGCTTAATGACCTTCGCGGGAAAGAACCGGAAGAAATGTCTGAGCTTATCGTCGAGAAAGTAAAAGCTCGTTATGATGAGAAGGAACAGGAGCTTACTCCGGAACAAATGCGCGAGTTCGAGAAAGTTATCGTTCTTCGTGCGGTGGACAGCAAGTGGATGGATCACATTGATGCGATGGATCAGTTGCGTCAAGGAATCCACCTTCGTGCTTACGGTCAAATTGATCCGCTTCGTGAGTATCAGTTCGAAGGGTTTGCGATGTTTGAAACCATGATTGCTTCCATTGAAGAAGATGTGGCAAAGTATGTCATGAAGGCTCAAATCCGCAATAACCTGCAACGTGAAGAAGTGGCAAAAGGCCAAGCGGTTGTACCGAAAGAGAGTGGCGGAGAGCCTCCAAAGAAAAAACCAGTGAAAAAAGTAATGGACGTTGGCCGTAATGATGCTTGCATCTGCGGAAGCGGAAAGAAATATAAAAACTGCTGCGGAAACTAAAGGCAGTTTTGGGGAGAGTGGGGCTTAATCGGCCTCACTTTTTCCTTGTTAATAGAGCGCTTAGACATCTTCTACAATAGCGATTTTTAAACCAACGTTTGAATAAGTGAAAATGGAAATCTAGGAATCCCAGTGGGTTCAGCCGTTCTGTTTGTGATTAACTTTTGAAATAGCTATTGTAGGATAAAGTGCTAAATGACTGTTTTCCGGTGTTTTTACTACTTTAAGATAGTTCTTTTTAAACCAACGTTTGAATAACCGAAAATAGAAAATTAGTACTCCCAATAGGTCTAGCTGTTGTGTTTCAGATCAACTTTTGAAAAAGCTATTTTAGCAAAGGAAATATTTGTGTTACCCTGCAATTCTTGCTCCATCTTTTGAACAGAATCAGGCAGGTACTTTTTTATTTTGGTGAAATACGATAATATAGACTATTAGTTGCCCTGTTCGTTTATGTAGGGTTAAATCCGTGTTAGTGAAAATTTTTATGAGGTGAAATAAATGGAATTAGTAGAGATTCGTCACGAGTTAGAAAAAATGGCTAAGCGATTAGTCGAGTTTAGGGGGTCTCTTTGACTTAGAGGCCAAAGAACGTCGTATTGCCGAGCTTGATAATGAGATGTCCAACCCGGAATTCTGGAACAATCAGAGCTCGGCGCAAGTCGTCATCAATGAAGCGAACGCATTAAAAGAGCCTGTAGGACAATTTCATGAGTTGAGTGAGAACTATGAAAACCTGCAACTGACATATGAATTGGTAAAAGAAGAGCCAGATGCGGAGCTGCAAGCAGAGCTAGGCAGCGAAGTGAAAACAGTAGCAGAGGATTTCAACAAGTTTGAACTTCAATTATTGTTGAGTGGCGAGCATGACAAGAACAATGCGATTCTTGAGTTGCATCCTGGTGCAGGTGGTACGGAGTCACAGGATTGGGGTTCCCTGCTGTTGCGTATGTACACTCGTTGGGCAGAACGTAAAGGTTTCAAAGTGGAGACGCTTGATTACCTGCCAGGAGATGAAGCTGGGATCAAGAGTGTTACTTTGTTGATTAAAGGTCACAATGCGTATGGTTATTTGAAAGCAGAAAAAGGGGTACACCGTCTTGTGCGTATTTCTCCGTTCGATTCTTCTGGCCGCCGTCACACAAGCTTTGTTTCTTGTGAAGTTATGCCGGAGTTTGATGATAACATCGAGATCGATATTCGTACCGAAGATTTAAAAATTGATACGTATCGTGCAAGTGGAGCGGGTGGTCAGCATATTAATACGACCGATTCCGCGGTTCGTATTACTCACCTACCGACAAATGTAGTTGTAACGTGTCAGACTGAGCGTTCTCAGATTAAAAACCGTGAGCGCGCGATGAAAATGTTGCAAGCAAAGCTTTATCAAAAGAAGCTAGATGAGCAGCAGGCGGAACTGGATGAGATCCGCGGCGAGCAAAAGGAAATCGGCTGGGGTTCCCAAATCCGTTCCTATGTGTTCCATCCATACTCCATGGTAAAGGACCACCGTACCAACACGGAGGTCGGCAATACACAAGCGGTAATGGATGGGGACTTGGATCCGTTTATTGATGCTTATTTAAGATCGAAACTATAATTTGAATGGGAACACCTCTGGCCTTTAATGGCTGGAGGTGTTTTTCGCACTAATTAGTGGAAGTATACTGTGATAATTGAAGGACAATCTAAAAATAGTAGTCTGTTTTGTAAACAAAAGAGTGGATTGGAGCAGAAGGCACTCGACTCCTACGGGAGGTAACGATAGGTTGAGACCCCGCAACGAAGTGAGGAGGCTCAAGCATCGTCCCGTGGAAAGCGAGTGACTGTAGCGGAAAGGAACGGTCGTAGTTTACTTCCATTAACGCTTTACCACGTTATACCAATGCCATTTACACCCTTATAATCGCGTGCTATACTCTTGCTCGTTGTGTGTATTTTAGAAAGATTCTGGGGGGCTTAAAGTTGAGTCGGAAAAATAGAAATGGGTATCAAGTGAATCCCGTGTATCAACGGGTGAAAGAATATACATATGTGGTGTTGGGATCTGCGATTGTGGCATTGGCGTTCAACCTGTTCTTACTGCCGAACCAGGTTGCTTCCGGCGGGGTAAGTGGAATCAGTACCATATTGAAATCGCTCCTAGACTGGGAGCCGGGTATCGTGCAATTATGCTTTAACATACCGCTCTTTTTAGCAGGGGTGATTCTTCTTGGAAAGCAGTTTGGGCTCAAGACATTAGTCGGTACCATTACATTGCCTTTAATTGTACTTTGGACTAGTGATGTTACTCCGGCAACACAGGATCCTCTGCTAGGATCATTGTTTGGAGGTATTGGTGTCGGACTCGGGCTTGGACTTGTTTTTAGAGGGCGCGCCTCAACAGGTGGAACTGACCTTGCTGCACAAATCATCCATAAATATACGGGTCTGACGCTTGGGGCGTGTGTTGCGATGATTGATGGGCTAATTGTTATCTCAGCCGCAGTAGTATTTGATTTGGAGCTTGGGATGTACGCGCTTATTGGGCTATTTGTCACCTCCAAAACCATTGACTTCGTACAAGTGGGTCTAGGGTATTCCAAGATGGCCATCATCATCACCAAGAAGGAAGAGGAAGTCAAGGATGCCATCCTTACAAAAATCGACCGTGGTGTGACAAAGCTTGCTGCCTACGGGGGCTACACGGAAAACGAATTGCCTGTTTTGATGTGTGTGGTCGATCAGACAGAATTCACAAAATTGAAACAAGTGGTTCGGACCATTGACCCTTCTGCATTTGTGGTCGTAACCAATGCATCTGAAGTGTTAGGTGAGGGTTTTAAAAGAGAATAAATAGGATATAATAAAAGCAATCTTGGTAATTATTACATCTAAAATTGGGGGGCCTACCTATGAAAAAGTATTTTATGGCTTTTGTACTTGGATCTTCACTTTTAACGCTTGCAGCATGTGGCGGCGGTGACGAAGAGCAGGAAACATCCGGCGGTGGCGAATTCACCATGGTGGAAAATGAAGAAGCGCAACAATTGTATCAAAGCTGTATTGGCTGTCACGGCAACAATATGGAGGGTGCAAGTGGTCCAAACCTTCAAAAAGTGGGAAGCAAATACAGTCAAGAAGAAATTGAAAGCATCATCAATAACGGCCAAGGAAACATGCCTGCTGGTCTAGTACCAGAAGAAGATGCTACGGTTTTAGCGGAATGGTTGGCGCAGCATAAATAAGAATGATTGAACTCTCCAAAAAAATGGAGGGTTCTTTTTTATGTTCTTTTTTACCTATTAATATGAAATGTAAAGTAGGCTATTCAGAGTGTTTTTGTTGGGTATTTGTGGGATTTTGTCGGTTCTTTTTAACTGAATTGTCGGAATTGTTCGTTTAATACATTAAAGGATATTGAAAATTTAAATTTTTAAAATATAATTTGGTTTGTAAAGATTTTGGACTATCGTAAGTAAATGGTACTTAAGTATTTGTCTAGAATTTTTTACATAAGTCGTAAGATACAACAAAAGGGGAGTGGGATGATTTGAAGCACAAATTAATCGCAGCATTCATGCCTTTGTTAGTTTTAGTACTAGTTTTCAGTACTTTTGCTACGAACGGTGTCTCTGCTAACACGGGGAATGAAAACCTTGAGTTAGCAACCTTACAAGGAGATTTTGATTTATCATCCTCCAAAGCAGTTAAGGTTATGGTTGAATTACAGGAAGAATCAATTGTTGAATCGAAGCACAAAGGAAAGAAGCAGTCCAAGCAGAATCTGAAAAGTGCTCGTGATAAAGTGAAAAAAGAAGTGGCAGATCGCACTTCTAAAAGTAAAGTGGAACGTGAGTATGACTATGTATTCTCCGGTTTCTCTCTTGAGATTCCAGCAAATGAGATTCCTAGTCTACTAGCGACTCCTGGTGTAAAAGCGGTATATCCAAACGTGGAGTATACAACTACTGAGGTTGTAACGGAAGAAGAATTCACTCCGGCTATGGTTGATTCTGCACCATTCATCGGTTCTAACGAAGCTTGGGACCTTGGGTTTACAGGTGAAGGTGTAAAAGTTGCAATCATTGATACTGGTGTAGATTACACACACCCTGACTTAGCGCCTAACTTTGGTGAGTATTTAGGATGGGATTTCGTAGATAACGATGCAGATCCACAAGAAACGCCTACAGGTGACCCTCGTGGCGCAGCAACAACACATGGCTCACACGTTGCTGGAACAGTGGCAGCGAATGGACAAATTAAAGGTGTGGCGCCTGATGCTACATTACTTGCATACCGTGTACTTGGCCCTGGTGGCAGCGGATCTACAGAAAACGTAGTAGCAGCTATCGAGCGCGCAGTTCAAGATGGTGCAGATGTTATGAACCTTTCATTAGGTAACTCTTTAAACGCTCCTGACTGGGCAACTTCCATTGCATTAGATCAAGCAATGGCTGAAGGAGTAGTAGCGGTAACATCAAATGGAAACTCTGGTCCAAACAACTGGACAGTAGGTTCTCCGGGTACATCCCGTGAAGCAATTTCTGTAGGGGCTACTCAGCTTCCTTACAACGTATATGATGCTTCTATTTTTACGAGTGAAGGAGTAGAATATCCTTCAGCAAAAGTTCAAGGTTTCCCGTCTGATGAAGCATTGACAAATTTAGATGGCGAAGAATATGAATTTGTATATGTAGGCTTGGGAGCGCCGCAAGACTTTGAAGGGAAAGATTTAGAAGGAAAAATCGCCTTGATTATTCGAGGAGCTTACCCATTCGTTGATAAAGCAACTGCAGCGAAAAATGCTGGTGCAGTAGGTGCAATCATCTACAATAATGTAGTAGGTGAAATGCCTGAAGTTCCAGGCATGGCTGTTCCTACTATCATGTTAACGAATGAAGATGGGCTTAAATTACAAGAAGAGTTGGCTGCAGGTAATAACACAGTTAGCTTTGACATTGAGTTTAACCAAACAGTCGGAGAAACAATGGCAGGATTCTCTTCCCGTGGTCCAGTAGTTGACACTTGGATGATCAAGCCAGACGTTTCTGCTCCTGGTGTAAACATTGTAAGTACAGTACCTACTTTTGACCCTGCTAATCCACACGGTTACGGAGCAAAACAAGGTACAAGTATGGCGTCTCCACACGTAGCTGGAGCTGTGGCAGTAATTCTTGAAGCGAACCCTGAGTGGGGCGTTTATGAAGTGAAATCCGCACTTATGAACAAAGCGGAAAAATTGATTGACCCTGCTACAGGTGAAGAATATGCACACAATTCCCAAGGTGCAGGAAGTATCCGGGTTGTAGATGCTCTTCAAGCAGAAACTTTAGTAAACCCTGGCAGCTACTCTTTCGGAGTATTCGATAAGAAGAAAGGCAAGCAAGTAGAAAAACAAAAATTCGAGATTCAAAACCTTTCTAACAAGGCGAAAAAATACAACATGGAATTCTCATTCAAAAATGAGGTAGGTAAACACGTGAAGGTAAAAACAAGCAAGAACCTTCGTGTGAATCCTGGCAAAACGCAAAAAGTAAATGTAAACGTACAAGTAGATGCTTCAAAACTTGAGCCTGGTTACTATGAAGGACATTTAGTGGTAACAGAAGGTAATACGGAAATTCAAGTTCCAACTATTCTATTTGTAGGCGAGCCGGATTACCCTCGTCTTACTCACTTTGGTGTTACACCATTAGGAAACAATGAATTCGAATTCTATTCTTATCTACCTGGTGGAGCAGAAGAATACCAAGTTTGGGTTTACTCTTCTGACCTAAGCACTTACATTGGTGACGCTCTCTACGATGCAAATTTAGGAAAAGGATACAACTACCATAATTGGGATGGAACATTAGTGGATGGTACTGTTCTAGAACCAGGAAGCTACACAGTAGTAGGTTATGCAGCCAAAAACGGAGAATCCAACTACGTAATTAGTGTAGACCTCCTTACAATCGAATAACGAAAACAACAAGATGTTGCTGCAGTGTAACCTTATAGTATTCTACGTAACATTGAAAACACCTTTGGGGGTCTGACCCCCAAAGGTGTTTTTTTTCCTTTCTCCATAAAAATCGACAAATATTATTCGACAGCTTTCTGCCCCTAGGAAAAATATCCCTATGTTACCAACGATGACTTATATTTGAAAAGAAACTGTAATAATAAAAACTCTTATTTTGTCGAAATAGATGATATAATAAGAAAGTGAATTTATGCGGAAATTTTAGATAAATATACATATTGCAAATTCCATGTACTAGTCTAATCGACCTTCCGCAATTGCTTAATGAATATTTCTGACTCGTTTTTGGAAGTGAGAAGGAATGCAATGATTCAAATCTTTGACCCAACAGGTGATTAAATGATTGAAATGCAAGACGTGTTTAAGAAATATCCAAACGGCGTACAAGCTGTGGATGGTATTAATATAAATATAAAAGCAGGCGAATTTGTCTATGTAGTAGGTCCAAGTGGAGCTGGTAAATCCACGTTCATCAAAATGATGTACAGGGAAGAAAAGCCCACAAGCGGAAGTATTGTCATTGACGGAGTAAATCTTTCAAAGCTGAAGGAAAGCAAGGTTCCCTTACTTCGTAGAAACATTGGAGTAGTATTCCAGGACTTCAAACTTTTACCTCAGTTGACAGTCTATGAAAATGTAGCCTTTGCCTTAGAAGTAATAGAAGAAAGTCCAAAAAATATATAAAAAACGTGTGATGGAAGTGCTCGATTTAGTTAAGTTAAAGCACAAGGCACGACATCTCCCAAACGAACTTTCTGGTGGAGAGCAGCAACGTATTTCGATTGCGCGCTCGATTGTTAATAAACCGAAAGTGATGATAGCCGATGAGCCAACAGGTAACCTAGATCCTGACACCTCATGGGAGATCATGAATATTTTTGAAGAAATCAACGAAAAGGGTACGACGATAGTAATGGCAACGCACAACCGTGAGATTGTAAATACTATCAAGAAACGTGTAATTGCCATTGAAAATGGGAAGATCGCGCGTGACCAAGCAGAGGGGGACTACGGTTATGAAGCCTAGAACTCTACTGCGACACTTTAAGGAAAGCTTTAAAAGCTTAGCGCGTAACGGCTGGATGACGTTTGCATCTGTCAGTGCCGTGACAGTTACCCTCCTATTAGTTGGTGTATTTCTAGTACTAATGATGAACTTGAACAATGTAGCTTCGGAAATCGAAAGTGACGTGGAAATTCGCGTCCACATCGACTTGACTGCCAACCCGGAAGATCAAGAAGTTTTAAAACAAGAGATACAAAACTTACCGGAAGTGGAAACAGTAGAATTTTCTTCTAAAGAAGAAGAGTTAAAAGGATTGGTTGATAGTTTTGGAGAAGATGGCGGAGCTTTTGAGCTGTTTGAACAAAACAACCCGTTATATGACGTTTTCATCATTAAGACAGCAACACCCCAAGAAACCATTACAGCAGCCAAGAAAATTGACGAGCTGGAATTTACACATAAAGTTATCTATGGTGCAGAAACGGTGGAAAGATTGTTTAAAGTGTTTGAGATTGCGAGAAACGTTGGACTTGCACTAATCCTCGGACTAGTGTTTACAGCAATGTTCCTAATATCTAACACAATAAAAATCACCATATTTGCACGAAGAAAAGAAATTGAAATCATGAAACTGGTTGGAGCAACAAACGGTTTCATCCGTTGGCCATTTTTCTTAGAAGGATTATGGTTAGGAATACTCGGTGCATTCGTTCCGATTGGTATTATCCTAACATCTTACTATTATCTAATAGATCTTGTTCAACCAAGAATACAAGGTACATTTATACAGTTGCTTCCGTTTTACCCATTCGCATTCCAAGTCATTGGAATCTTAATTGCAATTGGTGCGTTTATCGGTATGTGGGGAAGCATGATGTCTGTTCGAAAATTCCTACGAGTGTAATAGATTACTATAATTGTATTACCCGCTTAGAAAATACAGAAAACCTGATAGGAACATCCAATTTGTTCCTGTCAGGTTACATAAGAGTTTAGGGGGAAGTAAGGGATGAGAAGAAAGATTGGAACAATCGCTATTGCTGCAGTCATTGGCTTTTCCGGATTTTTTGCTTCGGGATTATCCGAAAAGGCTTTTGCGAACGAGATGCAACAAAAGCTTAACGAAGTAAAGGATCAACAATCATCAAATGAATCCACAAGAACTGAAAAACAAACTGAAGTAAATCAACTGCAAGCTGAGCAACAAGAAATTAGAGCAGAAGTAGAACGCCTTGATAAAGCTGTTGCAGAAACAAAAAATAAAATCAGTGGTAAAAAAGAAGAAATTGATACAACTCGTAAAGATATTGAAAAACTTAAAAAAGAAATAGAAGTACTAAAAGAGCGTATTGCCAAAAGAAATGAGCTTCTAGAAGATCGCGCTCGTTCCTTCCAACAAGGTGGAGGAGCCGTGAATTACTTAGATGTATTGTTAGGTGCACAAAGCTTTGGAGATTTTCTGGACCGCGTTGGTGCGGTAGCAACAATTGTTCAAGCCGATCGTGATATTCTACAAGCTCATCAAAATGACATGAAAGAACTGGAAGCGAAAGAACTAGAAATGCGTGAGCAACTAGCTTCATTGGAACAACAACTAGTTGATTTGGAAAATATGGAAGTTCAATTAAAAGGTCAGATAGCAGAAAAAGATAAGCTACTTGCTGAATTGAAGAAAAAAGAAAAAGAAACGATGCACGAAATCCATGAACTGGAAAATGAAGCAGAAGTATTAGCTTCTCAAGAAAAAGCAATCCGCGCTGAAATTAAAGCTGCGGAAGAGCGTGCTAAACGTGAAGCACAAGAACGCGCGAGACAAGAGGCGGAAAGAAAGCGTCTTGAAGAGCAACGTAAAAGAGAACACGAAGCAGCGGTTGCGGCAGCAAAGGCTAAAGGAGAACCTGAACCAGCTCCTGAACATGTTTCATCACCGCCGCCACCAGTTTCATCCGGATCTTGGACAAGACCGACAACTGGTAGTGTAACATCTGGCTTTGGTACTCGTTGGGGATCCCAGCACTATGGTATCGATGTTGGGAAAAACGGAAGAAGCGGTAATGTACCTGTCGTAGCAGCAGGAAGCGGTACAGTATTCCAAGCTTACTACTCCAGCTCTTACGGTAATGTAGTTTTCATCACTCACTACATTGATGGTCAAACTTGGACAACGGTTTATGCCCATTTAGAAAGCTTGGGAGTAAGTGCAGGTCAATCCGTATCTAAAGGTCAATTCATCGGTAACATGGGGAACACTGGCTTCTCAACAGGCCCTCACTTGCACTTTGAATTGCATAAAGGTTCTTGGAATGGATCTAAGTCCAATGCAGTGAACCCTGCATCTTATATTAACTTTTAATTTTAACCAACACAATCTCGCTGTTCAGTCTAGGCGGCGGGGTTGTGTTTTTTTACGCCTTGTATTACTTTTCCTGATTTCATCACATAATATTTGCACCCATCACATATACTTACACTATAAAAGGCATTACACTTCCTGTGTGATGCCTTTTGCTTCAGGAACGAGGGAATTGGCGAGTGGGACAGGCATATCTATGGACGGTCCCACATTCCGCAGCCACTTACATAAGTTTTAATAATTTTCAACCAACGCCGGCTATGGTACAATTGCGTCATATCTATCGTTCGGTACGGGGTATAGGATGAGGAGGAGCTTTCATGAATCGCAAAATTGTTACAGTATTAATGGTTGTATCAGTTCTAGTTGGAGCGGCAGGAATGTACGCAGGATTACAATGGTTCGGTCATGGACCGGCAGCAGCTGTACCTTCCGTGCAAAATCCTCTTACTGATAACACAGAGCAAGCTGCACCGCAGGAATCGCCGAAAGAAACGGCGGCACAGATGGAAAAGATTCAACAGGCATATGAACTTATTTCATCTCGCTATGTGGAGGAAACGGAATCAGAAAAACTGATACAAGGCGCCATACAAGGGATGGTCGATACACTGGAGGATCCATACTCCGTATATATGGATAAAGATACAGCAGAGCAATTTACTCAGTCGCTTGAATCTTCTTTTGAAGGGATTGGGGCAGAAGTGGGCATGCAGAACGGGAAGGTGACCATTGTTTCTCCATTCCGTGGTTCCCCGGCTGAAAAGGCTGGACTGCAACCAAATGACCAAATTCTCAAAGTAGATGATCAAGATATAGAAGGCTTGGATTTATATGAAGCAGTACTTAAGATCCGCGGTGAAAAAGGGACGGTTGTGACACTTGAAATTCAGCGTCCTGGTGTTCAGGAACCCTTCAATGTAGACGTGACACGTGATACGATTCCGATTGAAACGGTGTATTCTGAAACGATTGAACAAGATGGAAAAAAAGTGGGGTACATTCAGATTACCTCCTTCTCACAAGATACCGGGAAAGACTTTCAAGAGCAGTTAGCAGCACTGGAAGAGCAGAACATTGAAGGATTAGTGGTCGATGTCCGTGGTAACCCAGGTGGACTTTTAGATCAAGTTCAGATTATTGCTGCAGAGCTTGTGACAAAGGAAAAACCATATGTTCAAATTGAACAGCGTAATGGGGAAAAGCAGCGTTTCTTCTCCTCCTTAACAGAGAAAAAGCCTTATGAAATCGTGACCCTAATCGATAAAGGAAGTGCGTCTGCGTCTGAAATTTTAGCAGGTGCCTTAAAAGAAGCAGGTAACTATGAGGTCGTTGGGGACGCTTCATTCGGTAAAGGGACTGTTCAGCAAGCACTAGAGCTTGGTGATGGCAGTAACCTGAAGCTTACACTCTATAAGTGGTTGACACCTGATGGGAACTGGATTCACAATGATGGAGTGGAGCCTACTATACCTGTCAAACAGCCGGATTACTTCTATGCAAATCCAATTAATATGGAAGAAGAGGAAGAGCTGGCGCTTGATGCAAACAGTGAAAAAGTAAAGAATGTACAAGTGATGTTGAAAGGACTTGGCTTCGATCCAGGACGTGAGGATGGGTATTTCAGCAAAGAAACGGAAGATGCCGTGAAATCGTTCCAAGCTGAAAATGACTTATCCACATCTGGAAAAGTTGATAGCCAGACAGCAGAACAGCTGCAAGCACAATTGCTTGAAGCGGTACGTGCCAAAGAGAACGACGTACAACTGAAAGAGGCAATCAAAACATTGCTGAAATAAATTAATACAGTCAGCTTCCCTTATGGTGGGAGCTGACTTTTTTGTGGTAAAATAAAAGAAAAGTTTGTATGTTTAGGCGGTGATCGGGTGATGGAATCATGGTTTTGGGAATTGCTGATAGGAGTGGGTCGCCTTTTCATCCACCCTGTCTTTTATGTGACCTTAGCTGTTGCTGTAGTATTAGGATATTTTCGCGTCAAAAGAGAACGCCATGACTTTCATATACGAGTGGAATACGGCCTGACGGAGTTTCAAAAGGCTTGTAAGAGTCTTTTGGTGGGACTAGCTTTATCTGTGCTGACAATTGGTTTAGGAGTGATCATTCCTTTTGGGACGATTGTGCTCCTTAGTTTCTTTAGCATCATTTTTACCCTTTTCATTAAGCCAAGATGGCTTTCAACTGCCTATATATTCGGTTTCACTACTTTGGCAGTTGTACTATTACCGAAATTGGAGACGGGTGTCACCATCTTTCAGCGCTTGTTTGAATCTGTAGAAGCAACGCATTTACCGACACTTGCCATTCTGATGGGGATACTCATGGTTGCTGAAGGACTGTTTGTCTGGAAACAGGCACCTGTGCAAACCTCTCCGCAGCTTCAAAAAAGTAAGCGTGGGTTGCCGGTCGGTACACATGTTGTCCAGCGAGTATGGATTCTTCCGTTATTCTTATTTGTGCCCGTCGGTTCTGGAGGAATCGAGACAAGCTTTGAGTGGTGGCCTGTCCTGCAAATGGGAGAACACACCCTTTCCTTGTGGCTTGTTCCATTCAGCATGGGGTATTATCAACGCCTGAAAGCAAGCTTACCGCTTGATGCAATTCCGGTCGTTGGTCGACAATTGGTTCTGCTTGCCGTCGTAGTCTTGTTGACAGGAGTTGGCAGCCTGTGGTGGGAAAATGCCTCCATCCTTGCAGCGGTTGTTGCTGTAATAGGTAGGGAATGGCTGAATTACAGGGCCAAAACAGAGGACGAGAAGCATCAGCCGATCTTTGTTCAACGTGACAAAGGACTTGTTATTCTTGGGGTGATCCCAGATAGCCCTGCTGAAAAAATGAACCTCCAAATTGGAGAAATCATTACAAAAGTGAACAATATACCGGTAAATTCCGTTTCGAATTTTTACGAAGCCCTTCAACAAAACAGGGCTTTTTGTAAACTGCAAGTTGTGGATGCAAACGGTGAAGCACGTTTTGCTCAAACCGCTTTGTACGAAGGAGACCACCATGAACTGGGACTGCTATTCGTTCAGGTCGGGAAGAAGTGGAAGCAGACGGAAGCTGTGGGATAATATTAAAGAGACACGCGGCATGTTGGCGCATGTCTCTTCTTTTTTTACTCCAGTCATGTTTGTCCAATACCTGCATATACATGAACCGTTATCTAAAGAATTTCTTCAGACAGCGGGAGTGTGAAAAATGGATTTCGGATTGATATCGATTTTTCTGGTCGTATTACTGGGACCTTTACTGGCCAAAAAAATAGAAGAAAATATGGAAGTATTTCTGTTAAGCATGGGGATACTTTCGAGTATGGTAAGCGGAGTCTACAATGAACACCTTTTCTTCATTGCTGCAACTGATCCCATCTTCATTTCACTCGCCGTCTTAATGGCGGGCCTGGTTTTCAGATGGTTGCAGATGCCGTTTAGCCGAATTCTTCACTTTTTGAAAAATAGAGTCCCATTTAAGTTATTTATCTTTTTGCTTGTTGTGTTTCTTGGACTAATCTCAAGTGTCATTACCGCAATTATTGCTGCGCTTCTATTAGTATTCATCGTGGTAGGACTTGATTTGGAAAAGAAAGAACAAATTCGGCTTACAGTACTTGCTTGTTTTTCGATAGGGTTAGGAGCAGCGCTTACCCCGATCGGAGAGCCGCTGTCGATCGTGACCATCAGTAAGTTGAACGGGGATTTCTTTTACCTATTAAGGCTGATTGGAAAGGATGTCCTATTATCTTTATTCTTGTTCGGCTTGCTTGCTGCCTTCATGGTGAAAGCATCAGGTGCTAACGAATTGCAACGGAATGTAAAGGACAGGGAAAGTTATGAGGAAATCTTTGTTCGAGGCTTGAAGATTTACTTCTTTGTCATGGGTCTGACTTTTCTTGGTGCAGGATTTGAGCCATTTGTCTCCACCTATTTTTTAGGAATGGATCCTTCTGTTTTGTACTGGTTCAATATGTCCTCGGCCATTTTGGATAATGCGACATTGGCGGCGGCTGAGATTAGTGCCGAGCTGGATCCGGGAGTCATTCGGGTGATTTTACTTGGCCTCATGATAAGTGGAGGAATGTTGGTGCCTGGGAATATTCCGAATATCATTGCGGCTGGAAAACTTGGGATTACAAGTAAAGAGTGGGCAAGACATGGGGTTCCAGTTGGACTTGGAGCGATGGTCATTTATTCCTTTATTGTCTTATAGAACTAAAAAAACACGGAAGTCACTTTGATGACTTTCGTGTTTTTGTGTGAAGCCTATACGCGCTTCACCGATATCGCAGCACGAACCTTCTGCAAAGCCTCTTTTCCCTCATCCTTTTTCGCCATAAGCACATTTACATAAATGGCATCAATCATGGCAAGCTGGGCGATACGAGAAGACAATGCCTCTGACCTGTAGTCCGTCTCTTCTGACATCGTGTACAGTGCGATGTCCACTCCTTGGCTTAACGGAGATTTGGCAAAGTTGGTGATGCCGATTGTCTTCACTCCACTTGCTTTCACCACTTCAAGAATGTGCATCATATCCTTGGATGCTCCAGTATGAGAAATGATGATGGCCACGTCTTCATCTGTCAGTTGGCTGGCAGACATAAGCTGCATGTGGGTATCAGACTGAACGTTCACCGAAACCCCTGTCCTGATAAGTTTATGATAGGCGTCCATCGCGATGACATTGGAACCGCCGCTTCCAAACAACTCCACTTTTCGTGCCCCGAGAATAGCGCTGATCACCTGGTGGAAAGCCTGGTCATCTAGGATTTTCAACGTATCTTCAAGCGTTTTAATATTGGAACGGAACACTTTTTCCGCGATCGTTTTTTCGCTGTCATGTTCCATAATATTTTCATGAATATCTTGAATGGGTTCGACAATTTCCGTTGCGAGTGCAATTTTCATCGCCTGATAGCCTTTAAAGCCAATCCGCTGGCAAAAACGGAATACGGTAGAGTCGGCTACACCAAGATCATCGGCAACCTGGTTGATAGTGCTGTGAACAATTTTTTGTGGATTGTTGAGGATATAGTCCGCGATGACTTGCTCCTTCCCCCTGAATTGTGGATAGTGGGAACGTATGCGCATCATGCAGTATTGCGATTCTTGTCTGTTCATGGTGCGACCCTCCAGAAATAGTAATCTACTATCTATCATAAAGAGGTTTCAAAAAAAAAGAAACTATTTTTTGATAACGCTTGCATTTTGGGGAATTTTTTTTCATAATAGGAACAAGACAAAAAATATTTTTCTATACTTAGCTTTGAATGAAGAAGGGAGTTTCAATTTTTATGAAACTAGCAATGATAGGATTAGGCAAGATGGGGTATAACCTTACATTAAATTTAATAGATAACAAGCATGAAGTAGTGGCATTTGATGTTGATAATGAAAACGTTGTCAAAAGCGAACAGGCTGGTGCAATCGGTGCTTACTCCATCGAGGAAGCATTAAGCAAACTGGAATCACCAAAAGTGGTATGGATGATGGTGCCGGCTGGTGAGATCACAGAAAATGTGCTTTCAGAGATTAGTAGATTCGTAACAGAGGGAGACATCATCATCGATGGAGGAAATTCAAACTACAAAGACACATTAAAGCGTGCGGAAGAGCTTGCTGAAAAAGGTGTCCACTACTTAGATGTCGGAACAAGCGGTGGGATGGAAGGCGCTCGCAACGGAGCTTGCACCATGGTTGGCGGAAATGAATTAGCATTTAAACACGTGGAGGCACTTTTCCAAGATATTTGTGTAGAAAACGGATACTTATATGCAGGAAAATCCGGTAGCGGCCATTTCTTAAAAATGGTCCACAATGGTGTGGAGTACGGCATGATGCAAGCAATTGCAGAAGGCTTCGACATCCTAGAAAAAAGTGATTTTGATTTTGACTATGAAAAGGTTGCGAGAGTCTGGAACAACGGATCCGTCGTACGCTCATGGCTCATGGAACTAACCGAAAATGCATTCAGCAAAGATGCAAGATTAGAAGGCATCAAAGGCGTTATGCATTCATCCGGTGAGGGTAAGTGGACAGTAGAGACAGCTCTTGACCTCCATGCCGCAGCACCAGTCATCGCCCTATCCCTAATGATGCGCTACCGCTCCCTAGAGCCCGACACCTTCTCCGGAAAAGTAGTCGCCGCCCTACGAAACGAATTCGGCGGACACGCAGTAGAGAAGAATTAAATTAATTTATGTAGATAACAAGAGACGTCATAGTTAATGAAGATTCCTCCTGATGACTGGAGTGCAAGGTGTGAGACTCCAGCGGGGGATAACGGTAGCTTGAGACCCCACAGCGAAGCGAGGAGGCTCAAGCACACGTCCCGCGGAAAGCGAACACCTGGAACGGAAGTCATCAGGAAGTTAAAGTGAAAACATATTTTTTCAAAATAGAGGTATTCAAAAAGGAGGAACAAATCATGTCAGGATCCATGCTAATCCTAATCGCAGCAGCAGCAATCTTTCTACTATTATTCCTAGTCATCCGAACAAAACTACACGCATTCGTAGCCCTGCTGCTAGTCAGCTTACTAGTAGGTATCGCCTCAGGCATGCCGCTAAATGAAGTTACCGCATCCGTCCAAAACGGAATGGGAGGTACCCTCGGGTTCGTTGCAGTCGTTGTCGGACTTGGTGCGATGTTCGGTAAAATGCTAGAAGTTTCAGGAGGAGCAGAAAGACTTGCTCAAACTTTAATGAAGAAATTTGGAGAAGACAAGTCTCAATGGGCACTTGGTATCACAGGTTTCTTAGTAGCAATCCCAGTATTCTTTGATGTAGGTTTCATCATTTTAGTGCCAATCGTGTATGGCTTGGCAAAAAAAACAGGGAAGTCCCTTTTACACTACGGTATTCCATTACTAGCTGGTCTTGCTGTAACGCACAGCTTCATCCCGCCGACTCCAGGACCTATTGCTGTAGCTGACTTAATTGGCGCAGACCTTGGATGGGTTATCCTGTTTGGTGTTATCGCAGGTATTCCGGCTATGATTTTAGCTGGACCGGTGTTCGGTAAATATATCGGTAAGAAAATTCACGTCGTTGTACCAAAATATATGGAAATTGACGAAGATAAGGAATATGACAAGGATCTACCAGGATTCGGACTTATTGCTTCTATTATTTTAGTACCTTTAGTGTTGATTTTAGTGAATACGTTTTCAACGGTCATCTATGAAGAAGGTCACATCGTTCGAGAGATCACGACATTTGTTGGTCACCCGTTCGTAGCGTTGACGATTGCAACATTACTGACGTTCTACTTCCTTGGAACGAAGCGCGGTTATACAAAACAAGATGTACAAGATATCGCAACAAAAGCGCTTGAGCCAGCTGGTATCATTATCCTTGTAACAGGTGCCGGTGGAGTGTTCAAGCAGGTTCTAATCGACTCTGGTGTTGGTGATGTTCTAGGTGAAATGATGGCAGGATCTGCATTGCCTCCAATCGTCCTAGCGTTCTTGATCGCAGCGGCAGTCCGCGTGGCGCAAGGATCCGCAACCGTTTCAATGGTAACGGCAGCAGGACTGATCACGCCGCTAATCGGTATCATGGGTCTTGAAGGACCTGTACTTGGTCTAATCGTTATCTCAATCGCTTCTGGAGCAACGGTTCTATCTCATGTAAACGACTCCGGTTTCTGGTTGGTAAACAGATACTTCGGCCTTGATGTAAAAGATACATTAAAATCTTGGACGGTTATGGAAACCATCATCGGTCTTGTAGGTTTTGCAGTAGCGGTAATTATTGGTATATTTATAGGATAAGTTAAAGTAGGGTCAAGGAGTTATTTCCTTGGCCCGTTGTGATTTTGAATCAAGGAGGACATCACCATGACAACATACATGCTAGGCGTTGATATAGGAACAACAAGCACAAAGGCGGTTCTTTTTACGAAGAATGGTAAAGTAAAAAGCCAACACGCCGTGGAATATCCTTTGTACACTCCAGAAATGGGTGCAGCAGAACAGGATCCTGACGAAATTCTCGAAGCGGTGGTTGCTTCGATTAGAGAAACTATTCTCAAAAGTGGCATCGATACCACAGACCTTTCCCATGTGAGCTTCAGTGCGGCGATGCACAGCCTGATTGCAGTGGATGAAGCAGGAATTCCGTTGACTAAAAGCATTACGTGGGCAGACCAAAGAAGTGAGAAATGGGCCAAGAAAATTAAGAATGAATGGGATGGCCACGAGATTTATCGAAGAACAGGAACACCGATTCATCCGATGTCTCCTTTGGCAAAACTTGTTTGGCTGCGAAACGAACATCCAGAAACGTTTGAAAAAGCATCTAAATTCATCTCCATAAAAGAATATGTGTTTCACAAGTTGTTTGGTGAATACGTCGTAGACCACTCCATCGCCTCCGCAACAGGAATGTTAAACCTGGAGAAATTGGATTGGGACGCAGGTGCACTGGGAGTTGCCGGTGTGACACCTGGCAAGCTATCTCGCCTTGTGCCCACAACAGAAATCATCATCGGATTGAAAGCAGAGTGGGCTGTGAAGTTAGGTTTGCCTGTTGATGTGAAATTTGTGATCGGTGCAAATGACGGAGTACTCTCCAACCTTGGGGTAAACGCAGTGCAGCCAGGCGTTGTGGCATTGACGATCGGAACAAGCGGAGCAATACGAACCGTTGCGGACAAGCCTGTAACCGATCCGAAGGGTAGAACATTCTGCTATGCACTGACAGAAAATCATTGGGTCATTGGTGGTCCTGTCAACAATGGTGGCATGATTATGCGCTGGCTGCGTGATGAATTTTGCCAAGCGGAAGTAGAAGAGGCAAAAGCACTTGGCGTCGATCCTTATGATGTCATGACTGCAAAAATTGCTCAAGTGAAACCTGGTGCGGAGGGCGTACTTTTCCACCCTTACCTGACAGGTGAACGTGCACCGTTATGGAATGGAAACGCACGTGGATCCTTCTATGGACTTGGCATCCACCATAAAAGAGAGCACATGATGCGCGCGGTATTAGAAGGAATCAATCTTAATCTTTATACAGTGTTGCTAGCATTGGAAGAGATTATCGGAATTCCTGAAAAGATACATGCAACAGGCGGATTTGCTCGCTCAGAAGTTTGGTGTCAGATGCTTTCGAACATTTTCAATCAGGAAGTAAGCATCCCGGAAAGCGTGGAAAGCTCTTGCCTTGGTGCTGCAGTTCTTGGTTTGTATGCACTAGGTGAGATTGACTCGTTTGATGTGATGAATGAGATGGTGGGGACGACGAACGGGTATGTACCTGACCAAGCGGAAGTGGAAGTGTATAAAGAACTGACGCCGCTGTTCATTCGATTGAGCCGACTGTATGAACAGGAGTTTGATGCGGTGGTAGCTTTTCAGCAGAAGAAATAAGGAAGATGGGCTTAACGGTTGATTTCCGTTCCAGGCGCTTCGCTTGCCTGCGGGCGTCTGCGCGCCTTCCACTGCAATCAACTGGAAACAACATTGAATGAAATTCCTTCATGCACTTTTTAAATATAATAAATAAAGAACGACATTCTCCCGGTCACCACCATAGCGAGATTGTCGTTCTTTTTTGTACAGCTGATTCAATTTTTCTTTTTTCGTCTTGGTTGTTTTGGTTGTAAGGTTTGCAAGGGCGTAAGTGCCGCGGCTGTTTTCGGGGTTGCGCTTGCCTTCGCGGACTTGCTTGTCACGCAGCTTTTTTGCTTTACTTTTTGCCAAAATGATCACTCCTAACATATATTTACAAAGAGTATAACCGAGAATAGGAAGAATGGAAATAGGTTTTCGTTGGATTGCTATATTTTTCTCGCGCTGATTTCTGTTATAATAGCACTATTGTGTAATTTTTGAGAGGTAGGTACGGAAACTGTGAAAAATGAACTTTTAAATAAAGAGATAGACCGCCGCAGAACCTTTGCGATTATATCCCCACCCTGATGCCGGGAAAAACGACCCTGACGGAGAAACTTTTATTATTCGGAAACGTTATTCGTTCAGCAGGTACGGTAAAAGGAAAGAAATCCGGAAAAATTTGCAACTTCTGACTGGATGGAGATTGAAAAGAAGCGTGGAATTTCGGTAACGTCGAGTGTTATGAGTTTTGAATATATGGATAGGCATATCAATATCTT
Organism: Bacillus sp. m3-13; assembly: GCF_000175075.1. NCBI lineage: Bacteria > Bacillati > Bacillota > Bacilli > Caryophanales > Bacillaceae > Bacillus > Bacillus sp. m3-13. The sequence continues at coordinate 227,739 of NZ_ACPC01000020.1, read as the reverse complement.
GGATACCCCAGGACACGAAGATTTCAGTGAAGATACGTATCGTACATTGACTGCCGTGGACAGCGCCGTGATGATCATCGACTGTACAAAAGGGGTAGAGCCTCAGACTATCAAGCTTTTCAAAGTTTGTCGTATGCGTGGAATTCCGATTTTCACGTTCATTAACAAATTGGACCGTGAAGGGAAAGAGCCGCTTGCGCTTTTGGAAGAGATTGAAGAAGTGCTTGGCATCGAATCTTATGCGATGAACTGGCCGGTTGGAATGGGGAAACGCTTCTTGGGTGTTTACGACCGTTACAACGAAGTGTTCATTCGTTATCAAGGAAAAGATGAAGAGGACCGTATTCCTTTCAAGGAACTGGATGCTGTGGAGGAAATCTCTACCCACCCGACTTTTATCCAAGCAAAAGAAGACTTTGAACTGTTGGAAGAGGCCGGAAATGACTTTGACATTAACAAAGTGAAGAATGGATTGCAGACGCCAGTGTTCTTCGGAAGTGCGATCTCTAACTTTGGTGTAGAAATGTTTTTCCGTACGTTCTTGGATCTAGCTAGTGAGCCGCAGCCTCGTCAAACAGAAGAAGGTACGGTTGAGCCTAAATCTGGAGAGTTCTCCGGGTTTATTTTCAAAATCCAGGCGAACATGAATCCTGCTCACCGCGACCGTCTTGCGTTCTTGCGTATCTGTTCGGGTGTATTTGAGCGTGGAATGACTGTTACGGTAAGCAGAACAGGTAAATCCATTAAATTGACTCAGTCTCAACAGTTCCTGGCATCTGACCGTGAAACGGTAGATCATGCGTACCCTGGTGACATCATCGGTATTTATGATCCGGGTGTGTATCAGATTGGTGATTCTCTGTTCAGCGGTGGCAATCAAAAGGTCGAGTTCGATGAGATCCCAACATTTGCTCCTGAGCTTTTCGTAAAAGTAGAAGCGAAAAACGTCATGAAAGGGAAGCAGTTTGGAAAAGGAATCACTCAGCTTGTGCAGGAGGGTGCGATCCAGTTGTTCCGTCAATACGGTACAGAAGCCTACATTCTTGGAGCGGTTGGTCAGCTTCAATTGGATGTATTTGAGTACCGCATGAAGGGCGAGTACAATGTGGAAGTCGTCTACAACATGATCGGCTCGAAAATTCCTCGTTGGTTGGAAAACCAAGACGTGGATACTTCATTGTTTGATTCCCGTAACATTTTGGTGAAAGACCGCAACGATCAGTATGTTGCATTGTTTGATAACGACTTCTCGTTACGCTGGTTCCAAGATAAGAATCCGAAAATCGGCCTGATTGATATTATGGCGGAAGAAGATTAAGTTTAATTTTATAAAAAGCTCAGAATACCCTTTCAGGCGGGGTGTTTTGGGCTTTTTTGTATTGGGGTGTTGGCTAAAGACCGGAGTAGAAAAGATTTTGAGTTGTGGAGGTTTTAAGAAGCGTTATAAAGACCGGAGTAGAGAAGATTATGAGTTGCGGAGGTCTTAAGAAGCTTTATAAAGACCTGAGTGGAGGAGATTATGGTTTGCGGAGGTCTTAAGGAGTGCTATAAAGACCTAAATGAGTGAGTTTTCTTGTGAGAGAAGTCTTTAGAAAGTCTAATTGCCAGTAAGATTTAAAAATCCCTTTATAGTAGGGGTTCCCCGGCCGATATAATAACCAAAAGCACGGGATTAGGGGGCAATTTTGTGGGGAATCAAGACGATAAGTTAATATGGCTAGGTTTATATAGAACAAGGCACTACGTAGTCGGTGGGATGACGATTTTAGAGGTGAATGGTCGTGAAGTGACTACAGGCAGTACGAAAGTATACATGGAAGAGCTTAATATGGAAAAATTGCGGTTTATTAGTCGTGTGGAGATTCCGGAAAATAGTAAAGTGCTATTAGGCTTGAAGTTCAGGGTGGCCAATCAACTGCTTGAGTTTAAAGCCAAGATACTTGGTGTTCAGGCAAATGTAAAAAAAAGAAGATATACATACTTAGTAGAGTTTTTAATTGAAAACGATAGAGACACGCAGTCCCTCATTACATTTGTAAATAAAATTCAGTTAGCTAATAAACAGAAAAAATTGAGAAGCGTGACAGAGATAGCTGTGGAAGTGGAATAATTATTGTAGCAGAAACCACCAGATAGGTGGTTTTTCTTTTGAATTCTTTAGAAAAAATGAAACCTATTATTCTTATAAAACGTCAAACAGAAAAAACAAGAAGGAGGGGGCGGATTGGCTAGGGAGAATGATTTGTCGGAGGAAAAACGAGAAGAAATGGTTGTGTGGGCTATGGATCACTATGGCGAAGAGATTAAACGATTAATCTACACATATGTGCGAAATTATGCCGTGGTTGACGACTTATCCCAGGAGGTGTTTGTGAAAGTTTATAAGAATTTGCATCTTTTTCGAGGGGATAGCGAGTTGAAAACATGGATTTATAGAATTGCCATTAATATCTCCAAGGATTATTTGAGAAGTTTTAAGCATAAGGTCATGGAGTTGGTCCAGCCGTTTTTGGCAGATGGTGAACTGACGGATGAGAAGGTTTTAATTTCAGAGGAAAGCCAAGAGCTTGCTGCTGTGGTAATGAGTTTGCCACTGAAATATAGGGAAGTTCTTATTCTACATTATTATAGAGACTTTTCGGTGGAAGAGATTTCAGAGCTTTTGGAAGTAAACAAGAATACTGTAAAGACGAGGCTCAAACGTGGAAGAGACAAGGTGAGAGTATACATACTGGAAGGAGGCGATGAACATGAGCAAGAATCCTCGACTAGAAGGCGATCACTTTAAACAGGAAATGGACCATTTCATTTCGCCAAATTCTTTATTTACAAGTGTAGACCGGGAACGAGTGGTGGAGAGAATTAAGGGAGCGAAAAAGAGAAAAAGCTGGTGGGGACATCCAAGGATTGTGTTGAGTGTGTTACTCTTGTTCATTGTTTCGGGTACACTTTATGGGGTTATGCAAACAACAACGGACAAGGAGACCGTTTCTGCGGAATTTGTTTTGAGTAATGTATCTACAGGAATGAGCAAGGTGGAGATTCGTAACATACTGGGAACCAATTATGTAGAGGTTGAACAGTCGATGGACAGTGGCCCCGTCTTTACTTTAAATCGGTACGACTTTCCAGTAAAGGAAGACTACGTTTTTGAATCTCCAATGGATGACTTGGATTTAGAAGGTGTACGAAGTGGAAAGATGAGAATGCAAGTTATGGTTAAATACGATGGTGAATTATTAAAAGGTTATTCTATAATTTTTAAAAAGGAAAATGGAAAAACAGTCATTCAAAATGTCTCTGGTGATGACATTCAGGTGATACAAGTAGATTAATTCTTATTATATAGAAGCCCCAAAACTGCTATACTAACTTTAGAAGATTTTCGGATGAGATAGAAAAGAGGTTTTCAGATTGTTAGTAAAGCTGGTTTTAGCGTTGATTATCCCTGCGCTGCTCGTGGTCCTTTTCACAAGAGTGACCTATAACCTTTACGTGGGTACAGGTTTGGCGGCAGCGCTCATTCTAGTTTCCATTCTTAAAGGACATGGGAACGAATGGTATGTTATTTTATTGGACGTCCTTTCTCTAGTGATCGGATTTTTGTATTCAAAGCGCATGGTAGGGAAATTTAAATAAAAAAGAGGGAGCGGCATTTCCGAGTTACGGAATGTCTGCTCCCTCTTTTGCTTGTCGTGCTGCATGTTGATAGTTGGCCAATTCTTCTTGCTCTTCAGTGGTCGTCGACTCGAGGCTGGCTGGCCTTACTACCCAAAGCGGGTCTTTGCCAAATGTCTCTCCGTATCCGGTGAGAACGCCTTCGAATGTCAGAACGTCCCCAACTTCTGGTGTATGATTTAATTCGTCTGCAAAAGTAACGAGGATTGCTGGTAGAAGCGGTTCCTGCAGCTCGTACGTTGAGTTGTTTTCTACACGTGTCACCGTAGCAGTCCACCTAATGGCTTTATCTTTATTATCTTTGATAAAATCATGCACATACTCGCCATCCACTTCACTGTAGGTTAGTTCTACCCCGGGATTTTCCAATGCACGTTCATCTAGATAAGGAAAGTCTAGCGTTTCTTCGGGAATATCGTTGAACGAACAGCCTGTCAGTAACATAATAATCCAACCTATGCAGAACAATTTTCTATAATTTTTCCTGATAAAAAACTTTTTCATTATAAATCTCCTCAAAACTAGTTTCCGATTCCTAATACATGATAATGATAAGAATATAGAAAACACTCTTAAAACGCAACAGACTCGGGTATAGAGAAAAAAGGATATTAATATAAAAAACCGAATATCAGTTCGTATTTTTGTTGTTTTGGGCATGTATTGTGGTAGAATATTGGTAGAGGTTAGATGAACGGAAATGGAGGCTTTTTGTGGATGGAACAATTTGAGTTAGTTTCTGGATATAAGCCGGATGGAGATCAGCCGACCGCGATCGCGGAGATTGTGGAAGGCCTTAAAAAGGGGAAAAAGCATCAGACGCTTCTTGGTGCTACTGGTACCGGTAAGACGTTTACTGTCTCCAATGTGATTCAGGCAGTAAATAAACCAACATTAATCATCGCCCACAACAAAACGTTGGCAGGGCAATTATATAGTGAGTTTAAGGAGTTCTTTCCTAACAACGCAGTTGAATATTTTGTTAGTTATTATGACTACTATCAACCCGAAGCGTACGTACCTTCCACTGATACTTTCATAGAAAAAGACGCAAGCATTAATGACGAAATTGACAAGCTTCGTCACTCAGCAACGGCTTCGCTTTTCGAGCGGAACGACGTAATTATCATCGCTAGTGTGTCTTGTATTTATGGATTGGGGTCACCGGAAGAATACCGCGATCTTGTCGTCAGCTTAAGAACAGGCATGGAAAAAGAACGGAATGTCTTGCTACGCGATTTAGTAGACATCCAATACAGCAGGAATGATATTGACTTCAAGCGCGGAACATTCCGGGTTCGTGGTGATGTAGTGGAGATTTTCCCAGCATCCCGTGACGAACATTGTATTCGTGTGGAATTTTTCGGAGACGAAATCGACCGCATACGAGAAGTGGATGCACTAACAGGGGAGATTCTTGGAGATCGTAACCATGTTTCCATATTCCCTGCATCTCACTTCGTAACCCGCGAAGAAAAGATGAAAAAGGCCATCGTCAATATTCAGGCAGAACTAGAGGAGAGACTGGAAGAACTTCGCGAAGCAGGAAAACTTCTAGAAGCTCAGCGACTGGAGCAGCGTACCCGATATGATCTGGAAATGATGGCGGAAATGGGTTTTTGTTCTGGAATCGAGAACTACTCCCGTCACTTGACACTCCGTCCTGCGGGCTCGACGCCATACACACTGATGGACTTCTTCCCGGAAGATTTTCTATTGGTCATTGACGAGTCCCACGTTACGCTTCCACAAATCAGAGGGATGTTCAATGGGGACCAGGCGCGAAAGCAAGTTCTAGTAGACCATGGTTTCCGCCTGCCGTCAGCAAAGGATAACCGTCCATTAAGGTTTGAGGAGTTTGAAAAGAAAACAGCCCAGCTTGTCTATGTTTCGGCCACACCAGGACCTTACGAGCTTGAGCATACACCAAAAATGGTCGAACAGATCATCCGACCGACCGGACTTCTTGATCCGATTATTGAAGTTCGTCCAATAAAAGGCCAGATTGATGATCTTATTGGTGAAATCCATAAACGTGTGGAAAAGGATGAAAGGGTCCTTGTCACCACCTTGACGAAGAAGATGTCTGAAGATCTTACAGCATACTTAAAAGAGCTAGGTATTAAAGTTGCGTACTTGCATTCTGAAATCAAGACGCTTGATCGGATTGAAATTATTAGAGAATTAAGGATGGGGAAACACGATGTTCTGATCGGGATCAACCTATTGAGGGAAGGTCTCGATATTCCGGAAGTGTCGCTTGTCACCATTTTAGATGCGGACAAAGAAGGTTTTCTCCGTTCCGAACGATCCTTGATTCAGACCATCGGACGTGCGGCACGTAACTCAAACGGTAAAGTCATCATGTATGCAGATAAAATAACGAAATCCATGGATATTGCTTTAAATGAAACAAAGCGTCGCCGAGAAATCCAGGAGGCTTATAACCTGGAGCATGGCATCACGCCGACAACGATTAAGAAAAAAGTTCCGGAACTTATCCGCGCGACATTTGTCGCCGAGGAAGATGGCAATTACGATGGCAAAGCACCGTCACTAAGACCGAAAAACAAGAAAGAAAGAGAAAAGCTCATAGAAAGCATGGAGCAGGAAATGAAAGATGCGGCAAAAGCGCTCGATTTCGAACGTGCAGCCGAGCTTCGTGACCTCATCTTGGAGCTCAAAGCGGAAGGATGACATAAGGATGGCAATGGATAAAATAGTTGTAAAAGGGGCCAGAGCCCATAACTTAAAAAACATAGATGTAACAATTCCCCGCGATAAATTAGTGGTGTTAACAGGGCTGTCAGGATCGGGGAAATCCTCTCTTGCCTTTGACACCATCTATGCGGAAGGACAGCGCCGATATGTGGAGTCCCTTTCTGCCTATGCGCGCCAATTCCTTGGGCAGATGGACAAACCGGATGTGGATGCGATTGAAGGGCTGTCACCTGCCATCTCCATCGACCAGAAGACGACAAGCCGTAATCCTCGTTCTACTGTTGGAACGGTAACAGAAATCTATGATTATCTACGTCTTCTTTTTGCACGGGTAGGTAGACCGACATGTCCGAAGCATGGTATAGAGATTTCCTCCCAAACCATTGAACAAATGGTAGACCGGATCATGGAATACCCGGAACGGACCAAACTTCAAATTCTTGCGCCGGTGATCCAAGGCCGTAAAGGAACGCATGTGAAAACACTTGAGGATATAAAAAAGCAAGGATATGTGCGTGTGCGTGTGAACGGAGAAATGATGGAAATCTCCGATGATATCGAATTGGAAAAGAACAAAAAGCATTCCATTGAAGTAGTTATAGACCGTATTGTGGTGAAAGAAGGCGTGGAAACCCGTCTGTCAGACTCATTGGAATCTGCTCTTAGACTGGGGGAAGGAAAAGTTATTGTGGATGTAATTGGGGAAGAGGAACTTCTCTTCAGCGAGCATCATGCTTGTCCACAATGTGGATTCTCAATAGGTGAACTAGAACCAAGAATGTTTTCTTTTAACAGTCCATATGGAGCTTGTCAAAAATGCGATGGTTTAGGCACAAAGCTAGAAGTGGACATTGATTTGGTGATGCCAAACAAAAACCTCAGCCTAAAAGAGCACGCCCTTGCACCATGGGAGCCGACAAGTTCACAATATTATCCACAAATGCTGCAGGCGGTGTGTAACCACTTTGGCATTGACATGGATGTACCTGTGAAAGATATCCCCAAGAATCTTTTGGATAAAGTCCTTTATGGTAGTGGAAAAGAAGAAATTTACTTCCGCTATGAAAACGACTTTGGACAAGTGCGGGAAAGCTACATCATTTTTGAGGGAGTTATCCCCAATGTGGAAAGACGCTACAAGGAGACGAGTTCTGACTACATTCGTGAACAGATGGAAAAGTATATGGCTCAGCAACCTTGTCCAGCTTGTAAGGGGAACCGTTTGAAGTTAGAAAGCCTATCGGTGCTTATCAACAATAAGCATATCGGAAATGTGACGAACTTTTCCATTGTCGAAGCATTGGACTTCTTTGATAGCCTTGAGCTGACGGAAAAAGAAAGAAAGATAGCCCATATGATTCTACGTGAGATTGAGGAACGCCTAGGCTTCTTGAACAATGTCGGGCTTGATTATTTGACGATGAGCCGTTCTGCCGGAACTCTTTCTGGGGGAGAAGCGCAACGGATTCGTCTCGCAACTCAAATCGGCTCTCGATTGACAGGGGTTTTGTATATTCTAGATGAGCCATCTATCGGACTTCATCAGCGAGATAATGACCGACTCATTCAGACGCTGAAAAACATGCGCGATATCGGAAACACGTTAATTGTCGTCGAGCATGATGAGGACACGATGATGGCAGCGGACTATTTGCTTGATATCGGACCTGGAGCAGGTGTCCATGGAGGTCAGGTGATTTCTGCTGGTACACCTGAAGAAGTGATGAACGATGAGAGCTCTTTGACAGGTCAATATCTATCAGGCAAGAAGTTCATTCCGCTACCGACAGAAAGAAAAGTAGTAAAGGACCGCTTCATTGAAGTAATCGGTGCGAATGAAAACAACTTGAGTAATGTGAATGTAAAAATACCGCTTGGATGTTTTGTGGCAGTAACAGGGGTGTCAGGATCCGGGAAAAGTACGTTGATTAACGAAATTTTGCATAAGGCACTTGCCCAACGATTGCATAATGCGAAGACCAAACCTGGACTGCATAAAGAGATCCGAGGGATTGACCATCTTGATAAGGTAATTGATATCGATCAGTCCCCAATTGGAAGAACGCCACGTTCTAACCCTGCGACATATACAGGGGTATTTGATGATATCCGTGACGTATTTGCATCTACCAATGAAGCAAAAGTTCGTGGCTATAAGAAAGGTCGTTTTTCGTTCAATGTGAAAGGCGGACGCTGTGAGGCATGCCGTGGGGACGGGATTATTAAAATCGAAATGCATTTCCTCCCTGATGTGTATGTGCCATGTGAAGTGTGTCATGGAAAACGTTATAACCGTGAAACGCTTGAAGTACAGTATAAAGGAAAGAATATAGACGATATTTTGAAGATGACGGTTGAGGATGCTGTAAGCTTTTTTGAAAACATTCCAAAAATCAAGCGGAAGCTGCAGACCATTTTTGATGTTGGTTTAGGCTATATTACGCTTGGTCAGCCTGCAACCACTTTATCTGGTGGGGAAGCGCAACGTGTTAAACTTGCATCAGAATTGCACCGTAGATCTACAGGTCGTTCCCTTTATATCTTGGATGAACCGACAACTGGCTTACATGTGGATGACATTTCGAGATTATTGAAGGTTCTACAACGATTAGTGGAGAATGGGGATACTGTGCTTGTTATTGAGCATAACCTAGATGTCATTAAAGCGGTGGATTACATGGTCGACCTTGGTCCCGAAGGTGGAGACAAAGGTGGCAGCATCATTGCGACTGGTACACCTGAAGAAGTTATTGAAATAGATGCTTCTTATACGGGGCAATATCTTCGACCTGTTTTACTCCGTGACCGTGATCGAATGGATCAGAAAGTAAAGAAAGTCGAAGCGGTCAACAAAGGATAGTTTTTAGGTATAGAGTTAAAAGAAGGATGGTTACGCCAATTCGGCAACCATCCTTCTTTTTTGTAATTCTATTGGTTTGTCTCTTGTTCTTGAACTTTCTTTTTAATAATATCTTGTAAGAATCGAACATCCATCTCATAGGTTTTATCCTTGAAACGAATTTCGCCAGTGTTTTCGTTTAGTTTTCCTATCAGGTGAAAAGAGGCACTTTGAATCTTGTACTCTTTTGACGCTTCATCATAGTGAAAGTCTGCTTTATCTATTTCATTCGTCACAACAGGACGAATGGTATTTTCCACATAATTAGAGGAAGACTCAGTGAAATCTGGACCCAGCACGCCAAAGAAAATCAAGCCGGCAAGTATCAGTCCAATCATAACTAGTTTAGATAAAATGCTTTTCAAGAAAGGAATCACCACAAATAAAACGACCAGCACAATAATGATAGTCAACAAATGATCCATAATAAAATCCATATCCATTTCACTCCTTCCACACAATCTATACCCAGAAACTAGAACCATTATACCATTAGGAGAGAGGGAGACTCAAAGAAACCAAATTGAATCCCAACGCACAACAAACAAATAAGACTTGAGGCGTACGACATGAGGTGGAAAAATCCTGCCGGGGTCTGACCCCTTTTCGAAATTTTTATGCAACAATAAGTGTATAAGCGGAAAGTGAAACTTTTGGGTGTGTTCGGTCGTAGAGGTAGTATAGATGAATTCAAAGGTATGTTAAGTTGCGGTTGTAGTTAGTTGAAAGGTTATATAAAGGGAGGATGTTATGTATGGAAGAGCGTAAGCGTATTTTGAAGTTGGTGGAGGAAGGTAAGCTGACGGCGGAAGAGGCGATTATTTTATTGGAGAGTTTGGAGAAGAATAGTGAAGAGAAGAATTTGCGGCAGGATGAAATTGTTTCTGAGCTCGCGAAGGATGCGAAAGGTTCACAGGAAGCAGAAGACAATATCTTTAAAGCACTGTCATCAAAGGTATTTTCCAATGCCAATTATAAAAATGGCTCCGGCTCGTCAGGTTGGTCTTCGAGCGGATCAAGCTCTTTTGATAAATCCAAATTTGATTCTTACAGCAAACAGGCGTCCTCTTTTAAAAATAATATCTTAGACTTTGTTGGTAGTGCGCTGCAGAAGATTAAAGACTTGGATTTGGATTTCAACTTTGGCCCTTCTATCTCCATTCAACATATTTTCCAGCAATCAGATGTGCATTTGCAGCATATCGATCTTGATGTGGCGAATGGGGCAGTTAAGGTGGTTCCTTGGAAAGAGAATGATGTGAAGATAGAGTGTGAGGCGAAAGTTTATGAGGAGAACTCCCAAGATGACGCGCGCAAAGCTTTCTTGAGTGAAGTACTATTTTCCATTGAAGCTGGGAAACTGCGTTTTTCTGTCCAAAAGAAGCATATAAAAGTGAATGCTACGGTTTATGTTCCAGAAGAAAAATACGACAGTCTGAATATCCGTATGTTTAATGGACCGATATCAGGGGAAGGTTTACATGTAAAGTCGATGAAAATGAAGTCGGCGAATGGCTCGTTAACATGGGAGAACTTAAAGAGCGAATATATTGAAGCGGAAACGGCAAATGGTCATATACAATTGACAGATTGCGATGCGAAAGAAATCGAAGCAGAAACAATCAACGGCATGTTGAGAGTTAGCGGAGATATCGAGAAGCTCGATGTTCAGAGCTTTAATGGAAATGTGGTCGGTGAGTTGACTGGATCTGCTGCACGTTCCATTATGGCAAAAACAAAAACAGGCAGTGTGGACCTGTTCATCCCAACTGTTAATGCAGTGGAGGCAGAGTTGAAAACGAATCTTGGAAGCTTTACATGCGAGGTTCCAGGAATGGATATTGTAGAGGAGAAAAATGAAGTGGTACAAAAGTCGCTTCATTTTAAGGCGAAAAAAGAAGATGCTCCGCTCACATACATCTTTGCGGAAACAAATACAGGGTCCATTTTAATCAAACCATATGAGGTGAAGTAATATGAAACGTCTTATCCGTTCCAAGAACGACCGTAAACTTGCGGGAGTACTTGGAGGTCTAGGGAAATATTTAGGAGTAGATTCCAATCTGCTGCGTGTTATTTTTGTCATCCTTTTATTTCCGACAGGAGTAATGCCTTTGATTGTGACGTACTTTGTTTTAACATTTCTACTTCCTAATGAAGAGTCAGAGATACGCTGATGAGATGGGCTATCAGTATTCTCGTTAATGCATTGATATTAATCGTGGTCGCAGGCTATTTTGATTCGTTCCAGCTGAGCGGTGTAGGAGCGGCGATCATTGCAAGTTTAATTTTGGCAGTGTTGAATACCATTGTTAAACCGATTTTGGTGATTCTGACATTGCCTGTCACGTTGCTAAGTCTTGGGTTGTTCTTGTTTGTCATCAATGCCATCACGCTCATGTTGACTGCTTTCTTGATGGGAGATGCATTCAACATTGATGGGTTTGGAACGGCCATATTGGCAGCGATTGTTATATCTATATTAAATTTGCTAATCCAGAAGGCGATTGTCGAGCCTTTGCAAAAAAAGAAGTAACAAGAAACGCGAACCTGTTTTCTAAAAGGTTCGCGTTTTTTTCTGTACGCTAGGTCTCCCACTTAATAAAAAAGTCAAATAGTGCTAAAATGAGAAAAGGTGATTTTACATAGGAAGCATGACACTTGATTAGCAACATACCAGCAGGGTGTTTCCATACTTAAGGAGGTTTTGGTTGTGCCAAAGGTTCGGACAAAGGATCTGATTGAGAAGTTTAATTTTGAATTGATTGGTGGGGAAGAGGGCGTGAACCGTCCGATCGCGACAAGTGATATTTCCCGACCTGGTATAGAGATGGCCGGTTATTTTACCTACTATCCGGCAGAGAGAATCCAGCTGCTTGGAAAAACGGAGCTGTCTTTTTTTGAAAGGCTTACGCCGAAGGAAAAAAGAGAGCGTATGAATCAGCTCTGTACGGACATCACTCCGGGAATCATTGTTTCAAGGGACATGGAGGTTCCGCCTGAGCTTGTGGAAGCCGCAGAGTACGAAAGTGTGCCACTAATGCGCTCCCCGATGAAAACGACGAGGCTTTCCTCCCACTTGACCAACTATTTAGAAGGAAAGCTTGCACCGACAACAGCCGTTCATGGTGTGCTTGTCGACATCTATGGAGTTGGTGTGCTGATCACTGGGAAAAGCGGCGTTGGTAAAAGTGAGACGGCGCTAGAGCTTGTAAAAAGAGGACACCGTCTTGTGGCGGATGATTGTGTTGAAATCAGACAGGAAGATACGGATACGCTTATCGGGAACTCTCCCGAACTGATTGAACATCTGCTTGAAATTAGGGGACTAGGTATCATCAACGTGATGACTCTTTTCGGAGCGGGAGCGGTGCGTAGCTACAAACGTATCACGCTTGTCATTAATCTTGAGCTTTGGGATAAAAACAAACAGTACGACCGCGTTGGGTTGGATGAAGAAAAGATGAAGATTATTGATTCTGAAGTCACACGCTTGACGGTTCCTGTTCGTCCTGGGCGAAACTTGGCTGTCATTATTGAAGTGGCCGCGATGAATTTCCGCTTGAAGAGAATGGGCATGAATGCTGCCGAACAGTTCTCCAACCGTCTGTCAGGTGTCATTAATAATGAAAACGAGCATGAAGACATTTAAAAAATAATGGAGTGTGGGGAATATGTTGTTAGGAAACATTGAGCCGTTAAATCCAGTCATGATCAGTTGGCCAATAACGGTTTACTGGTATGGGGCAATCATTGGAACAGGAGCCCTGCTTGGTTTATGGCTGGCCACAAGGGAGTCCGAAAGACGGGGGCTAAACAAAGATGTATTTGTCGATCTAGTCTTGTTTGCCATCCCGATCGCAATTTTATGTGCAAGGCTTTATTATGTAGCGTTTCAGTGGGATCATTATTCACAAAATCCAGGCGATATTTTGAAAATATGGGAAGGTGGCCTGGCGATTCATGGTGGACTGATTGGAGCCATCACCACCGGGGTTATTTTTGCGAGAATACGAGGAATTTCGTTCTGGAAGCTTGCCGATATTGGTGCACCAAGTATCCTTCTTGGTCAGGCGATTGGACGCTGGGGAAATTTCATGAACCAAGAAGCCCATGGTGGAGAAGTGACTAGAACTTTCTTGGAAGGACTTTACTTACCGGATTTCATCATCAACCAAATGTACATTAACGGTACATACTATCACCCAACGTTCCTTTATGAGTCAATCTGGAATTTTGTGGGTGTCGGATTGCTTCTTTTACTGAGAAAAGTAAACCTAAGACGCGGGGAACTCTTCTTAAGTTACGTGATTTGGTATTCTGTGGGACGCTACTTTATTGAAGGTATGCGTACGGACAGCTTGATGCTGACAGAGTCTTTAAGAATTGCACAAGTTATTTCCATCGGACTTGTCGTTCTTGCCATTGCACTTATCGTTGTGCGTCGTGTACTTGGCATGGCCAACAGACGTTACTTGGATCCAGAAAACAAAGAGCGTTATATGGACTCGAAGAAAAACACGCCTGAAGCGACTAAATAAGCAAAGTCTCCAAAAGATAAAAAATGGAGCGGCTACTTCAAAGGGGGAGGAGCTTCAAGATGCAAACATTTAAACGCGGGCTGATGGTGGGGCTCGGGACGACGTGGACACTGGGGAGAGTCATTTTCCCTGTCACCCTCCTTGTTGGCATTCTTCAACATACACCAGTCTTGCAGTATCTTATAAACGCGATTGCGCCGATCATGGGGATATTCGGCCTGTCAGGTGAAGCAGCCATTCCGCTTGTGATAGGAAATTTCCTAAACCTCTATGCTGGAATCGGTGCCATCCTCACCTTAGACCTTACCGTCAAAGAGGTCTTTATTTTAGCAGTGATGCTCTCGTTTTCACATAATCTTTTAGTAGAGTCGACCGTAGCGGCAAAAGTAGGGCTGAAAATATGGGTGATTTTAGCGGTGCGACTTGGCCTTGCTTTTTCTGCAGGAATTATCATCAACCTAGTCTGGAAAGGTGGGGGCGAGCTTGCCCAGTACGGGATGGTCGCAAAATCAGAAGAAGCTGTAACTGGCTTTTTTCCTATTATTCTTGATGCCACCCAGCGAGGTTTGATGGGGATTTTGCAGCTTGCGATCATCGTCATTCCGCTTATGATCCTCGTGCAATATATGAAGGAACTTGGCTGGTTGGCGGTCTTCTCAAAGTGGATGGGACCGTTCACACGTGCGCTTGGCATGAAAGAAAATACTTCTACTACGATGGCGGCAGGTCTGGTCATTGGCCTTGCCTATGGAGCAGGAGTTATGATTCAAGCAGTAAAAGAGGATAATGTAAGTAAGAAGGATTTGACTCTTGCCTTTATTTTTCTCGTTGCCTGTCATGCGGTGGTGGAGGATACATTGATTTTCATCCCGCTCGGCATCCCTGTATGGCCGCTGCTTGCCATCCGTGTTACAACAGCCATTCTCCTTACGATAGCCGTGGCTTTCATTTGGAAACGGCTAGAACTTGCAAAAAGAAAGGAAGCCTCTTATGACCATTAATACCGTGCTTTTTGATTTAGATGGAACGTTAATAGATACGAACGACCTGATTATTGAGTCGTTCCTTCACACTTTAGATCATTATTATCCGGAGCAATATGGCCGTGAAGACGTACTGACCTTCCTCGGCCCGCCATTATACGACACATTCGTGAAAATGGATGAATCGAGAGTAGACGAAATGATTGCTCATTATCGAGACTTTAATATGACCAAACATGATGAGTATGTAACAGAGTTTGAAGGGGTAGTGGAAACAGTGAAGCTCCTTCATGAAAAAGGTTTGAAGCTAGGAATCGTGACGACAAAAATGCGTCAGACAGTGGTGATGGGACTAAAGTTGACAGGCCTTGACCAATTCTTTGATGTGGTGGTCTGCCTTGATGATGTCACAAATGCCAAACCAGATCCAGAACCAATCCACCTTGCCCTGCAGCAGCTTGGTTCAACGCCTGATGAGGCAATCATGGTCGGCGATAACTTTCACGACATTTTAGCAGGCAAAAATGCCGGAACGAAAACGGCAGCAGTGAGCTGGACGATTAAAGGAGTGGAATACCTTCAATCCTTTGAACCGGATTACACGCTGACACGTATGCAAGACCTGCTGCCAATAGTGGGAGTGACAGAGGGTGAGTAGACGGACGACCCGCTATCCGGTGGAAGGCGCGAATTCTCTGTGGCACGTCTACAAAACCGTCCCTTTTTTAAAAGTGGTGAAAAACTTCGCCGTCATTCAGATTGCAAGGTACACACCGTTTCTCGGAATGAAAAACTGGCTTTACCGCACCTTTTTGCGCATGAAGGTAGGCGAGCAGACCTCTTTCGCCTTAATGGTCATGCTTGATGTCATGTTTCCGGAAAAAATAAGCGTCGGCCGCAACACGGTCATTGGCTATAACACCACCATCCTTGCCCACGAATACCTGGTCAAGGAATACCGCCTTGGCGATGTGGAAATCGGCAGCGAAGTCATGATCGGCGCCAACACGACCATCCTTCCCGGCGTGGTGATTGGCGACGGAGCCATCGTCTCCGCCGGCACACTCGTACATAAAGACGTCCCAGAAGGCGCCTTCGTCGGGGGCAACCCGATGCGCGTCATCTATACGAAAGAAGAAATGCAGGAGCGGATGAGGTTTTAGTTGGTGAGTTGGGAAGAAGCTCAGCTAGCGTATGAAGACCTGTTTGGCGCCATTTTTGAGTTAGAGAATTCATACCCGTTATGAAGACGTGTCTAGCATGAATATTGAGCGAGAGAAGTGTTCATGGGCGTTATGAAGACATGTTTAGCATAAAATTTGAGCGAGAGAAGTCCTCATGACCGTTATGAAAACCTGTCGAGCGACAATTTCAGGTCAGAGAAGTCCTCATAACCGTTATGAAGACCTGACAAGCATAAAAATTGAGCCAGTGAAGTCTTCATCAATAATTGCAATCAACAATCTTCAACATATCAAGCACTTTGTCTCCAAGGATAAAGTGCCTTTTTTTACCCAAAATAGAGTAAGGCATACACCAGACCGTTAACACTTGACCAAAAAGCTTCATTTTGTTAGTATGTTACCATATTAGCGAACTAAAGGATTTCAGATTATTTTAAAAGGTGGGTATCCACATGTCAAATTCAAAACTATTCATGTTCGAAAAACCACTAGGAATGCGGGACACGCTTCCTTCCTTATATGAAGCAAAACAAAACGTCAAAAACACGATGACAGCAGAAATCAGTCAATGGGGCTATCAGTTTATGGAGACCCCGACACTTGAATACTACGAAACGGTCGGCGAAGCATCGGCTATCCTCGATCAGCAACTGTTCAAACTATTAGATCAGCAAGGACATACGCTAGTCTTAAGGCCAGACATGACAGCACCGATTGCCAGGGTGGCAGCTTCCAGACTTTTAAATGAAGGCTATCCGCAGCGACTTGCATACTCTGCCAACGTTTTTCGTGCCCAACAGAATGAAGCGGGACGACCGGCAGAGTTTGAGCAAATAGGTGTCGAGTGCATTGGTGATCGTTCAATCAGTGCCGATGCTGAAATGATTGCCTTGCTTGTAGCACTTCTCAAAAATACTGGTTTATCAACGTTCACTGTCGCGATCGGACATATCGGATTTTTGCAGGAGATTTTCCTAGACATAGTCGGTAATGAAGAGCGAGCGGCAACGTTAAGAAGATACTTATATGAAAAAAATTACGTTGGGTACCGGGAGCATGTGAAAAATCTGCCTTTGTCCTCTATTGATAAAAAACGCCTTTTAAACTTATTAACGTTAAGAGGAGATTCGTCCAACATTGAGCTTGCAAAAGAAGTGCTGGATGGAGATGCAGGTAAAAAAGCGATTCAAGAGCTTGAGCAACTGTGGACGATGTTAGAAGCTTATGGTGTAGCAGAGTTTGTGAAACTTGATTTGAATATTGTCAGTCATATGAGTTATTACACAGGAATTGTGTTTGAAGCGTATGCAGGCAACATCGGCTTTCCAATCGGAAATGGCGGGAGATATGATAAGTTGTTCCAAAAATTCAACCGTGAGAAGTCGGCAACAGGTTTCGGGATTCATTTAGATCGTCTTTTAGAAGCAAAAGGTGTGAAGAAGGCGGAAGTGAAAATACATGGAGTCTTATTCAGCCAAGAAAGAAGAGAAGAGGCAATCGCATTTGCCACTTCAAAAAGAGAAGCTGGGGAAAAAGTAATCGTACAAGACATTGCAGGGGTGGAAAATGTGGATGCATGCACCGCGTCCTTCAGCGAAGTAACCTTTTTTCTTGGAAAAGCTAGAAAGGAGAGCGAAGCATGAGCGTACTGACAATTGCGATGCCAAAAGGGAGAATATTTGAAGAGGCGGCTCAATTGCTTGTTCAAGCGGGATATAACATTCCTCCCGATTTGGAGAATTCCAGAAAGCTGATTATTGATGTACCGGATGAAAACATGCGCTTTATTTTAGCTAAACCGATGGATGTGACTACATATGTGGAGCATGGTGTGGCAGATGTCGGAATTGCCGGCAAGGACGTGATGCTTGAAGAAGAGCGCGATGTCTATGAAGTGCTTGATCTCAAGATCAGTGACTGCTACTTGGCGGTGGCAGGCTTGCCCGGAACAGAAATGAAAGATGTGGCTCCTAAGATTGCAACCAAATATCCTGGGATCGCTTCAAGCTATTACCGGGAGCAAGGGGAGCAGGTGGAGATCGTCAAACTGAACGGGTCGATAGAATTAGCCCCACTGATCGGGTTGTCCGACCGTATTGTGGATATCGTATCCACAGGACGAACGCTTAAGGAGAATGGATTAGTGGAATTTGAGAGAATTGTGGATATCACGTCGCGAT
The DNA here is from genome assembly GCF_000175075.1 of Bacillus sp. m3-13. Taxonomy (NCBI): domain Bacteria; kingdom Bacillati; phylum Bacillota; class Bacilli; order Caryophanales; family Bacillaceae; genus Bacillus; species Bacillus sp. m3-13. Next base: position 209,553 of record NZ_ACPC01000020.1, on the reverse strand, counting down.
TGATTGTGAATCCTGTGAGTTATCGACTAAAAGACAAGCAAATTGATGAACTTGTGGATAGATTAGCAGAGGTAGTTGGAGAGGTGTAAAAAAATGATGAAGATAGAAAAAGTGAGCGAATCGGTATCTTTACGCCGTTCGATTGACCAAGGAACAGAAGAACAACGTGAGGCAGTCCTTCAGATCCTGCAAACGGTCAAGGAACAAGGAGATCAAGCGCTGTTTTCCTACACGGAAAAATGGGATGGTGCAAAGATATCCACATTAAAAGTAACGAAAGAAGAAATTCAAGCAGCTTATCAACAACTTTCTCCACAAGTTATCAACATTATCCACAATGCAGCGGAAAACATCCGTGATTTTCATCAAAAACAGGTAAAACAGTCGTGGTTATCCACTAAACTGGATGGCACGATTCTTGGGCAACAGGTGACAGCGCTTGATGCGGTCGGTGTCTATGTACCCGGTGGAAAAGCGGCCTATCCGTCTTCCGTGTTGATGAATGTTATTCCGGCACAAGTGGCGGGGGTGGAGCGCATTGCGATGGTGAGTCCTCCTTCTGCAGATGGGACATTGCCTGCAGGGGTGCTCGTGGCAGCGGATATTCTAGGTGTGAATGAGATCTATAAAGTTGGTGGAGCACAGGCTGTTGCGGCTCTTGCTTATGGAACGGAAACCATTCAGGCTGTGGATAAAATTGTGGGACCAGGTAACATTTTTGTGGCACTTGCGAAAAAAGAAGTCTATGGACTTGTGGATATCGATAGCATTGCCGGACCTAGTGAAATTGTCGTATTGGCTGATGAAACGGCACACGCTGACGAGATTGCCGCGGACTTATTATCCCAAGCAGAACATGATGAACTTGCTTCAAGTGTTCTTGTGACCACTTCGGCATCACTTGCGGAACAGGTCGCAAAGGAAGTAGAAGAACAGCTTTCAAGCCTGCCGCGTGAAGCAATAGCTCGGGTTTCCATTGAAGCATATGGCACTATTTTTGTAACAGACACGATGAAAGAGGCACTCCGTGTGGTCAATGAGCTGGCGCCGGAGCACTTGGAAGTCATGACAGCTGAGGCAATGAACCTTCTGCCGTATATCAAGCATGCCGGAGCTATTTTCCTGGGAAGATACAGTTCAGAACCTGTTGGGGATTATTTTGCCGGGCCGAATCATGTGTTACCTACTAATGGGACTGCCCGCTTTTCCAGTGGATTGTCTGTGGACGAATTTGTGAAAAAGTCCAGTGTGATTATGTACAGTGAACAGGCTTTAAAAGAGAATGTGGATAAAATTGCGGCTTTTGCTCGCCTAGAGGGTCTAGAAGCGCATGCCCGTGCGGTAGAATCCCGATTTACTAACAAGGAAAAGTGAGGAGACATTCTGATGACACGAACAGCTAGTTTGGAGAGAAATACGAAAGAAACGCAAATACAGCTTGCTTTTACAATAGATGGAGAAGGAGCGGCAAAGCTTGAGACGCCTGTCCCGTTTATGACACATATGCTCGACCTTTTTACAAAGCATGGCCAGTTTAACTTGGACTTGCAGGCAAATGGGGATGTGGATATCGATGATCACCACACAACAGAGGATATTGGGATTTGCCTTGGTCAGGCGTTAAAAGATGCACTTGGGGATAAAGTGGGGATAAAACGATACGGAAACGCGTTCGTACCCATGGATGAGGCGCTTGCACAAGTGGTCGTAGATCTGAGCAACCGTCCACATCTTGAAATAAGAGCGGAATTCCCAAGCCAAAAGGTCGGCACGTTTGACACTGAACTTGTACACGAATTTTTGTGGAAGCTTGCATTAGAGGCCCGAATGAACCTACACGTGATTGTGCATTACGGGACGAACACCCATCACATCATTGAGGCAATATTCAAGGCGCTTGGTCGTGCACTGGACGAGGCAACCACCATTGATCCGCGAGTTAAAGGGGTACCATCGACGAAGGGAATGTTATAGAAGATGATCGGCATCATTGATTACGGAATGGGGAATTTATATAGCGTCAGCAAGGCATTAGAGCGGATGGAAGTGGAGTATGTCATCTCCAATGACCGGGATATTTTGTTTGAAGCGGAGGGCCTTATCCTCCCCGGTGTCGGCTCGTTCCGTGACGCCATGTCTATTTTACAAGAAACAGGCCTGGATACTTTTATAAAAGAAGAAGTATCGCGAGGGAAAAAGATGCTAGGAATCTGCCTTGGTATGCAGCTGTTGTTTGAGGAAAGTGAAGAAAACGGCTTAACAGAGGGGTTGTCTTTTTTAAAAGGCAAGGTCGAACGCTTTCCTGGAGTTACAGGAGAAGGTGCATCGTACAAGGTCCCACATATGGGTTGGAACAAGCTTGAATTTCAACAGGCATCCCCGCTTTTAGAAGGTGTTCCAGAGGATTATGTTTACTTTGTTCATTCCTACTATGTAAAAGACTTTGCTGAAGCGGAGCTATTGGCAAGCAGTACATATGATGTGCAGGTGCCGGCTGTGGTGGGACGCGGGAATGTGTTTGGAACACAGTTTCACCCGGAAAAAAGCAGCAATGTCGGCTTGGCGATTTTGAAAAACTTTGTGAACCTTGTGAAGGAAGAGGAGCGATAATATGAGTTTTACCATTTATCCGGCTATCGATATGCGCGGCGGAAAATGTGTACGTCTGCTACAGGGAGATTATAGTAAGGAAACGATATACGGTGATTCCCCGTTTGATATGGCAAAAACGTTTGTGGAGCAAGGTGCAGAGTGGATTCATATGGTGGACCTTGACGGTGCCAAGGCTGGCTCACCTGTCAATGACCGTTTTGTGCTGCAGGTGGCACGCGAGCTGCCGGCGAAAGTGCAGATTGGCGGTGGGATCCGTACTGCGGAGGATGTGGAGCGCTACTTGGAGAACGGTGTAGACCGAGTGATTTTAGGAAGTGCAGCGATAAATGATCCGGATTTTGTGAAGGCGATGCTTGCGAAATATGGCGCGAAAATTGCGATCGGACTTGATGCCAAGGATGGATATGTGGCAACGGAAGGCTGGGTTGAAACGTCCACTGTGAAAGCGACCGTGCTTGGAAAAGAGCTGTCAGATGCTGGAGCAGAGACATTTATTTTCACCGATATTGCAACAGACGGCATGTTATCAGGACCGAATGTTGATGCGACGGTTGAGCTTGCTCGTGTGTCAGGTGCTTCTGTCATTGCTTCTGGGGGAGTAAGTTCAGTTGATGATCTGTTGGCGCTTCGGAAATTTGCCGATGAAGGTGTAACTGGTTCCATTGTTGGAAAAGCGATCTACACGGAGAAAATCAATCTTGCACGTGCATTGGAAGAGGTGAAATAGATGCTAACGAAACGAATCATCCCTTGTCTGGATGTAAAAGAAGGACGGGTTGTGAAAGGGGTTCAGTTTGTCGAGCTCCGCGATGCGGGTGACCCGGTCGAACTTGCTGCCTTTTACGATGAAGAAGGTGCAGATGAACTCGTGTTCCTTGATATTTCTGCTTCCCATGAAGGACGTGAAACGATGGTGGATGTGGTCGAGCAGGTGGCTGCAAAATTGGCGATTCCATTCACAGTCGGCGGCGGTATCAACTCTATTGATGACATGAAGCGATTGTTGCGTGCAGGTGCGGATAAGGTTTCTTTGAACACGGCTGCATTGTTGAATCCTTATTTGATCCAGGCCGGAGCGGATTACTTTGGTTCACAATGCATCGTTGTCGCAATTGATGCTAAGTATGACGAGAGCCTTGGTTCCTGGAGAGTGTATACGCATGGCGGACGCAGGGAAACGGACTGGGAAGTGGTAAAATGGGCTCGTGAAGCGGTTAAGTTGGGAGCCGGAGAGATTTTATTGACAAGCATGGACAGTGACGGGGAAAAGAAAGGGTTCAACTTGGCTCTGACAAAAGCGGTAAGTTCTGCTGTATCTGTACCGGTAATCGCCTCTGGTGGCGCAGGTGAAGCATCTCATTTTCTGGATGCGTTTGAAGAAGGAGCGGCAGATGCAGCGTTGGCAGCCTCTATTTTCCACTACAAAGAAACGAGTGTAAAAGAAGTGAAAAGCTATTTAAAGGAGAAAGGGGTGCAGGTTCGATGATCAACCTAGAAGCAGTGAAGTTTGATGAAAAAGGGCTTGTCCCGGCAATTGTGCAAGATGCTTCTACTAAAGAGGTGTTGACGCTGGCATATATGAACGGTGAGTCATTGGTAAAAACGGTCGAGACTCGGGAAACGTGGTTTTGGAGCCGGTCTCGTGGGGAGCTTTGGCATAAAGGCGCAACTTCCGGTAATACGCAGCGCGTGGTAGAGATGCGTTACGATTGTGATCAGGATGCGGTGCTCGTGCTGGTGGAGCCGAATGGACCGGCATGTCACAAGGGCGAGGAGACTTGCTTTCATGAGGTGGTACTTGGTGCGGATACTGATGTGGCGGGGGGAATTGGTGCCTCGGCTTCGGGGACAACCTCAATTTTATCTCGCTTAGAGTCTGTCATTGCCTCTCGGGCTGTGGATAAGCCAGAAGGATCTTATACCACTTATCTTTTTGAAGAAGGTGTGGATAAGATTCTGAAGAAAGTCGGCGAGGAAGCGGCGGAAGTAATTATCGCGGCGAAAAACCGTGACCGCGGAGAGCTTACGTGGGAGGTTGCCGATCTCTTTTTCCATGTAATGGTGTTGTTGCGTGAGCAGGACGTGAGCTTGGATGAAGTGTTGACGGTGCTGGAGGAGCGGCATGCGAAAAAGCCGTCTAATTAATAGGCTGAGTAACTTTGTTTTAGCACTTTTCTAGTTAGAAGCTGGGAAAGTGTTTTTTATTTGCAAATAAAGCACACCTCAAAATTTCCCACCTATTCTTTCCAACCTCTCTTATGTTATACTACGAACGGTAAGTAAGTTTGTATGGAGGCTATAATGGGAAAAAATCCGAATGTGAAACAAGTTGCGAAGATCATCCCATTTGCGCAGAATGGCGATTATTTTTTTCAAAAAGGGATCCGCGCTTATCGGAAGCGGGATTTATATAAGGCAAGAAAATGGCTCCAACGAGCGGAGGCGATGAAACCTAGCGATGCATCGATTATGTGTCAGCTGGCGATTGTCCTCACCGAGCTTGGTGACTATCAGCGTTCTAATGAACTTTTAGAAGATATTATAGAAGATTTGGCACCGGACATGCATGATTGTCATTATTTTTTGGCGAACAATTATGCCTATTTGGGATTATTTCAAGAGGCAAGAAAGCATGCTGAGGAATATTTGACGATGGAGCCGGACGGAGAATTTGTCGAGGACACAGAGGATTTGATTGATCTTTTGGAAATTGAGGCAGATGAAGCGGAAGATTATGTGGATGGCCAGGACCACCTTATTGTCATGCAGGAAAATGCAAGAGGTCTGCTTGAAAAGGGGGAACTAGAAGAAGCATTGGCGCTGCTCGAACAGATTATCGAGGAGTATCCACAATTCTGGTCGGCATATAATAATCTGGCACTAGCCTATTTCTACAAAGGGAATTTAACGGAGGCTAGAGAAGTCCTGGAGGAAGTTCTGGAAAAGAATCCAGGAAACCTGCATGCGCTTTGTAACTTGCTCGTTTTCTTCCATTATGAAAATAATGTGAAGGAAATGAACGAACTGGCAAACCGCCTTGAGAAGGTTACACCTATTTTGGTGGAACACCGTTATAAGCTCGGAGCGACTTTCGGGTTGATTGGCAGACATGAATTGTCTTTCAAATGGTTACGATCCTTGCAGAAAAACGGTTTCCAAGGGGACGGGACGTTTTATTTTTGGTTGTCAAATGCAGCCTACCAAACAGAGCGCTTTACCGTTGCAGAACAAGCTTGGGCCAAAGTGATTGAAATGAATCCGGAAAAGGCCGGAACGGAGCCTTGGAATTATGTAGAAGATAAAACGGTTGAGGAAGAAGAAGCAGCACAGCTTTTTCATATTTTCCAAACAAGTACTTCTAACAAAACAACAGTCAAAAACGTACTGGAACAATCCTTTGTCACCTCGACTGTCCGTGAATTTGCCATGTTTGCCTTATTGAATCGTAAAGATGTGCCAGTAAATGTCGTGAATGGGTATGAAATTGCGTCATTATTAAATACGAAACAGGCTGAAATGCTCGTAAAAGAATGGTTTGATTTATATGCTCGAGCATTAAAACAAGCTGTCGCTTTCACGAACGCACCAGCATGGGCAGCCGCATTCTCCTACGTGTGGAGCAAAGGAAACGGCTATGCTGTAACACAGAAAGAGCTGGTGGAAACATATGAAATTTCCGCAAGCACGTTAAGAAAATATAATTAAAAAAGTAGAAGATCTACTTACTTAAAAACCGAGCTGCGATGATGCTCGGTTTTTTTGCGTGGTTGGTGACCTTAATTATGGAAGAAATGGTAAAATGGTGTTGAGGTGATAGCAATGAGAAAATACATATTATTGGTGCTTTCATTAATCATGATTGCTCTTCCTTTTTACGCAATAGATCTTGAAAATAAACCACGAGTTGGTCCAATCGGAAATGGTCCTGTCCCAACTCCTTGGTTTTTGGTTATTTCGATGGTTTTAAGTGGTATCGCTTTTTTAGCTCTGAGCATAATGATGTTCGTAAAGGATAATAACGGGGAAAATGGAACGCAATAAAGCCCTGTGCCGGTTGAAAAGAGTAAACATTGTCCTCGTAGGGTGTCAATGAAACCCTGAGCCGATGAAAAAGAGGAAACATTGTCCTCGTAGGGTGTCAATGAAGCCCTGAGCCGATAAAATAGAGTAAACATTGTCCTCGTAGGGTGTCAATGAAACCCTGAACTGGTGAAAAAGAGGAAACATTGTCCTCGTAGGATGTCAATGAAGCCCTGAGCCGATGAAAAAGAGGAAACATTGTCTTCATACCATGCGAAGAGACAGTATAGCCTTACCAAACTTTCTATGAGCAAAAAATTGGACGGACAACACACCTGTTATATAGGATAGTAACTGGGAATACTTTTAAAGGTATTCTGTAAATATAAATATAAAATTGGATGAAAATAGGGTTTTCATAATATGCAGTAAAGAGTTAAAGGAGTGGGCAACATGACAGAAGAAAAAATTTATGACGTGATTATTATAGGGGCTGGACCTGCAGGAATGACATCTGCGGTTTACACCTCTCGTGCAAACCTAAGCACATTAATGATTGAGCGTGGAATGCCTGGCGGGCAAATGGCGAACACGGAGGAAGTGGAGAACTATCCTGGTTTCGATCATATCTTAGGACCTGAGCTTTCCACTAAAATGTTCGAGCATGCGAAAAAATTCGGTGCAGAATATGCATATGGTGATGTGAAAGAAGTCATCGATGGTAAAGAATATAAGACAGTAAACGCGGGCAGCAAATCTTATAAAGGCCGTACTGTTATCATTTCAAGTGGAGCTGAATACAAAAAAATCGGCGTGCCTGGTGAAAAGGAGCTTGGCGGACGTGGGGTTTCCTACTGTGCGGTATGTGACGGCGCGTTTTTCAAAAATAAAGAATTAGTAGTTGTTGGTGGAGGAGATTCTGCTGTTGAAGAAGGAGTATACTTGACTCGCTTTGCTTCCAAAGTAACGATTGTTCACCGCCGCGACGAGCTTAGAGCGCAAAAAATCCTTCAGCAACGTGCTTTCGACAATGACAAAATTGACTTCATTTGGAGCAACACGATTAAAGAAATCAACGAAAAAGATGGCAAAGTTGGAAGTGTGACACTTGTCAGCACAAAGGATGGCGAAGAACAAGAATTCCAGACAGACGGTGTCTTCATCTATGTGGGAATGCTTCCTCTGACAAAACCGTTCTTGAATCTTGGTATCACAAATGACATGGGTTACATTGAAACAAACGAACGCATGGAAACAAAAGTCCCTGGAATCTTTGCAGCGGGGGATATCCGCGAGAAAACGCTACGCCAAATTGTTACGGCAACAGGTGATGGAAGTATCGCAGCTCAAAGTGCCCAGCATTTTGTAGAAGAGCTAGCTGAGGAGTTAAAAGCAAACACAGCAAAATAATAGGCTAAAGGATAGGGATGCTAGGTATGTCGAACTATAAAAGGCTTTGTCGAAATATCCCTTTAACCAAAACGTAACTGCGCCTTAACGCATCTGTAACAGCTTTGAAACAATAATCGGTTATTATATAAATAGTAATTGACCCCCTTTTATAAATATAGTGGATGACACGGGTTCCCTTTTTCCCGTGTCCTTTTTTATGTCTTTTTTTGTGCGGCATGCCGTGCGTTTTTGTCTATACGCCCGAAGCCGGCGGTTTACAAGCAGAACGGTTAAATAGAAGCGTTCTATAAGCCCGAAGCAAGCGGTTTTTAAGCAGACCGGTCAAATAAAACCGGTCAACCAAACCTTACCTCATACCTCCTTGTTTACTCTATCCTACAAAGCTATGATATACTTAAAAAGTAAAGCGTTTACACGAAACTACTCCCAATCTGGAATCGATACCTGTAAGAAATCCTGACACACAGTTTGCTAATTTGTAGAACTTTACTGTGTCTTAATCAATACTTTTGCTGTAAAATAAAAAATGATACACTTGGCTAGTTTTAAAATTCATACAAACTCACCTATAGATTGTAGTGCAAGGTGTGAGACTCCTGAGGGAGATAGCGGTAGCTTGAGACCCCACAGCGCAGCGAGGAGGCTCAAGCACCGCCCCTAGGAAAGCGAACACCTGGAACGGAAATCTATAGGAGTTATTAGAGATAAACAGTCAGCCAAGCTCAAAAGGGGTTGTAACCATGCAAAGAGTAACAAATTGTGTGCTAGTGAAAGATGACCAAGTGCTACTATTGCAAAAGCCGCGTCGTGGATGGTGGGTTGCACCTGGTGGAAAAATGGAGCACGGAGAATCCGTAAAAGATACGGTTGTGCGTGAATATCGTGAAGAGACTGGCATTTACTTAAAAAATCCTGCCCTAAAGGGTGTTTTTACATTTGTAATAAAAGAAGGCAAGGATATCGTATCCGAATGGATGATGTTCACCTTCCTTGCAACGGAGTATGACGGACAGAATGTGAAGGAATCAGAGGAAGGGAAAATCGAGTGGCATAAGCAGGAAGAGATTGCAAAGCTTCCAATGGCACCTGGTGATTTTCATATTCTTGATTACCTCATTAAAGGATCTGGCATGATTTTTGGGACATTTACTTATACGCCGGACTTTGAATTGTTGTCCTACCGTCTTGATCCGAACTGATTAGATAAAAAGGGAGTGGAAGATACATGAGTACAGGTACGAGCAGTGATGTCGAATTAGTCATTATCACTGGGATGAGTGGAGCTGGGAAAACAGTGGCCATTCAGAGTTTAGAGGATCTCGGATTTTTCTGTGTCGATAATCTGCCGCCGACTTTGCTTCCAAAGTTTTTGGAGCTGATGGAGGAGTCAGGCAGTAAAATGAATAAAGTGGCTTTGGTAATGGATTTACGCGGCCGTGAGTTTTTTGACAGCCTGTTTGAAGCGCTGGATGATATTTCGGAATTGTCATGGGTGACACCGCAAATTTTATTCCTTGATGCTAAAGATTCTGTTTTGGTGACGCGATATAAGGAAACAAGAAGATCGCATCCATTGGCAAAATCAGGACTTCCGCTTGAAGGAATTGAACATGAGCGCGAGTTGTTAGAAGAGTTGAAGGGACGTGCCCAACTGATTTTGGACACATCCAACTTAAAGCCACGTGAACTTAGAGAGAAAATCCTCAAACAATTTGCCACACACTCCAAACAGACTTTTAAATTGAATGTCGTTTCCTTCGGTTTTAAATATGGACTTCCTATAGATGCAGATCTTGTGTTTGATGTACGCTTCTTACCAAATCCCCATTATATTGACCATATGAGACCGATGACGGGGCTTGATGAAGAGGTTTCTTCCTATGTGTTGAAGTGGACGGAAACGCAGAAATTTATAGAAAAACTTACGGACCTGCTGACTTTCATGCTTCCGTACTATAAGCGAGAAGGAAAGAGCCAGCTTGTCCTTGCGATCGGATGTACAGGAGGGCAGCACCGTTCTGTAACCTTGGCAGAGTATTTTGCCAAGCATTTCAAGGATGAGTATGATACACTCCTAACACACCGAGATATTGAGAAACGAAAGGGTAAACACTGATGAGACGTCAAAAAGTACCTAAAATCGTCATCATTGGAGGGGGAACCGGGCTGCCCGTTTTACTCCGGGGCCTCAAACATTATGATGTGGATATAACCGCGGTGGTGACAGTTGCCGATGACGGTGGGAGCTCAGGCAGATTGCGCGATGAACTGCATATCCCGCCTCCTGGAGATGTCCGAAACGTGCTTGCCGCTTTATCAGATGTGGAGCCGTTAATTGAGGATCTTTTCCAGCACCGTTTTGCAACAGGAAACGGACTTTCAGGACATTCACTCGGTAACTTGCTGTTAGCGGCGATGACTACCATTACTGGTGACTTTGTCCATGCCATCCGTGAAATGAGCAAGGTGTTGAACGTTCGTGGAAAGGTTCTGCCTGCAGCGAACCAAAGTGTTATTTTACATGCGGAAATGGAAGACGGCTCGATTGTTACTGGTGAATCCAAGATCCCGGCCAACGGGCAGAAAATAAAGCGGGTGTTCCTGACCCCTGATAAGGTGGAGCCCCTACAGGAATCAGTCGATGAGATAGAAAAGGCAGACTTAATTATCGTCGGACCTGGAAGTCTCTACACTAGCATCCTGCCAAATCTTCTAGTTCCGAAAATAGGAGAGGCTGTGTGTAACGCACACGCCAAAAAAGTGTATATATGTAATGTCATGACGCAAGCCGGTGAAACGCTTGAATACACCGCAAGTGATCATGTTAAGGCACTCTATGACCATTTGGGCTGTCGTTTCATGGATACCATTCTTGTGAATGATGAGGGAATTCCAGATGAAATAGCCCTTCGCTATAAAAAAGAATCTGCAACACCTGTTGTATATGATATTGCTGCCCTGTCTAATTTGGGGCTTGAAATCGTACATGATAAAATTATCCGCTACGAAGATGGAGTGATCCGTCATGATACCCAAAAAGTAGCGGCACTATTGTACTCCATGATAAAATTGGACGAAAATTAGGATGCAAACGGATGCATTGCTGGTGGTAAGAGGATAATTAACTGTTTGAACACCTCGCAGACACCAAGTACTTTCACAATGGAGGTGAAAACAATGTCCTACGCTTCTGAAACAAAAAAAAGAATTAACCACCATCGAAACAAAAGACTGTTGTGTGAAGGCGGAACTTGCGGCGCTGATTCGAATGAACGGCTCTCTGTCCTTTTCCAATCGCAAATTGATATTGGATATACAAACCGAAAACGCCGCGATTGCCCGCAGAATTTACACGTTAACAAAAAGGATTTATGATGTTCGTGTCGAATTGCTTGTACGAAAGAAGATGAGACTAAAAAAGAATAATGTCTATATCGTTCGTTATGCCGAGCAGGCGCATTATATTTTGGATGAATTGAAGATTTTAAAGGATGGGTTCACGTTCGTTCGTGACATTTCCGAAAACCTGATCAGCAAAAAATGCTGCAAACGATCATATTTGCGAGGAGCATTCTTGGCTGGAGGTTCGGTTAATAACCCAGAAACGTCTTCCTATCATCTTGAAATATTTTCGCTCTACCACGAACACAACGAATCATTGTGTGAACTGATGAATATGTTTCACCTAAACAGTAAAACATTGGAGCGGAAAAAAGGTTATATCACATACCTGAAAGAGGCCGAAAAGATCGCGGAATTCTTAAGCATCATCGGTGCCCATCAGGCTTTGCTGAAGTTCGAGGACATCCGGATTGTGCGTGATATGCGTAACTCGGTCAATCGCCTCGTGAACTGTGAAACTGCCAACCTCAATAAAACGATTGGTGCTGCGATCCGCCAGGTGGAAAACATTCGCTTTATTGACAGCACGGTCGGCCTTGGTATTTTGCCTGACAAGCTACGAGAAATTGCGGAATTGCGTGTCACCTATCAAGACGTCACGTTAAAAGAACTTGGTGAAATGGTGTCGAGCGGGACAATCAGCAAATCCGGAATCAATCACCGACTACGAAAAATAGATGAAATTGCCGATAAACTACGTGCAGGGGAATCCGTTAAATAAAACTGGAGAAAGTCACCTTAATTTGAGCTGACTTCGATCAGTAACTATACATGAAATAGAGGAGGAATAGAAATGGTACAAAAACAAGTAGATGTTCGTTTAAAAACCGGCTTGCAAGCTCGCCCGGCAGCACTTTTCGTACAGGAAGCTAACCGCTTCTCAAGCGAGGTTTTCTTAGAAAAGGACGGGAAAAAGGTAAATGCGAAAAGTATTATGGGCTTAATGAGCTTAGCAATCAGCACTGGTGCGACGATTACATTAATTGCTGATGGTCATGATGAACAAGAGGCGATCGCTGCCTTAACGGCATATGTACAACAAGAGAACTAAAAAACCGGGTCTCCCTTGATGGGAAGCCCGGTTTTTTGTTATAGGTTGTTTTTATTCATAACTTTATCAATCAATCCATATTCCAATGCACGTTCGGCAGTCATGAAGTTGTCGCGGTCTGTGTCGCGGGAAATCACTTCGATTGGTTGGCCAGTTTGCTCGGATAGGATGGTGTTAAGCTTTTCGCGTAGGAACAAGATGCGTTTTGCAGCGATCTCGATTTCCGTTGCTTGACCTTGTGCTCCACCAAGTGGTTGGTGAATCATGACTTCACTGTTTGGAAGCGCGAAACGCTTGCCTTTTTCACCAGCTGCAAGTAAGAATGCTCCCATGGAAGCGGCCATACCCACACATATTGTGCTGACATTTGGTTTAATGAAGTTCATTGTATCGTAGATGGCCATACCAGCTGTAATGGATCCACCCGGGCTGTTGATATAAAGGGAGATATCCTTATCAGGATCTTCCGCTGCCAAGAATAAAAGCTGAGAAACAATGGAGTTAGCCACATTGTCATCAATTGCACTTCCAAGCATGATGATACGGTCTTTTAATAGACGGGAGTATATATCGTACGCGCGCTCCCCACGGCTTGTTTGTTCAATAACTGTAGGAATTAAGTTCATCTCACTTTTCCTCCTTAAAATTTAAATTTCAATCGACATAGGCTCCTATGTAAAAATGGGAAAACCTTCAGCGAACCTATACCAATTAGTAAGTATTACTAAATCTTTATGTACTTTTATCATACATACAAGGTCAAGAATGGTCAAATAAAAACCATCGCAAATACCCCCATTTTTCCCCATGTAATAATCATATCCAGTATGGGGTGGGATTAAACTTCGAAAGGGGGTACCTGGCGGCTTACAGAACAAATTTATGGCGAGTTAATTTCTCTACCGGCACGACTTGTTATTGCCGGACTCTCGACAATTAGTGTATAATTTGGTATATTAGTAAAGTTCCATTTGCAGTGTGCGCTCGTAGCTCAGGGGATAGAGCGGTGGTTTCCGGTACCGCGTCATGCGGGGGTTCGAATCCCTCCGAGCGCGCCATTATCAATTGGAAAAACTTACGTTTGATACATAGTCAGCAACCATGCTATAGTATTACTTGTAACGGACAAGCGCCGTTATCTCATATTATCTACTCACCCAGTGTCGGCACACTGGGTTTTTATTTTGTCAAAAAGATATCTCAGCGTAATGATGGGATGCCTTTTGTTCTTTTTATTTTGAAGTTAAGAAGTTAAGGCGAACGGAAAATATATTTGGATTAATGGATCAATTATTAGGATAACGGAAAATAAATAAACTGTAACGGAAAATAAAAATAGCAGAACGGAAAATATATTTGGGTTAACGGAAAATAAACCTCCTCCAACCCTCTGTACAAATAAATCCTCACAACAAAACTTCACCCAAAACTAAGTATGACCAACCAAACCCCATAATAAAATAGAATAAACAACTAACAACATCACCAAATAGCGCGCCATTCGACATAAGTGCTGAAAATCCTGCCGGGGTCTGACCCCTCAAGCGAATTATAGGAAGATTTTTAAAGCTTACAAGTTCCCAAAAGTCATGTAAAATATAGATAGAGACCGGATGTGAGTTTGGCCGGAGGAGGGTTGGATGTATGAAGCAGTCAGTTGGTTTGTATCAGGAGCAGTCGTTGAGGCTTGCGATGACGCAGGAGTTGAAGCAGGCGATTACACTTTTGCAGTATTCGACATTGGAGCTTGTGGATTTCCTGAAGGAGCAATCGCTCGAGAACCCGCTTATGGATTTGAAGGAACCGTCCGTCCATAGGGAACTTTCTTCTTCTCGTGTGCAACGCTTGAAACCTAAGAAAATCGGAACGACCACCACACAAACCTTTTCCATTGAAAATTTCAGTAAACATGGAGAAACGCTACATCAATATATTGAACAACAATTGCTCGACACGAACATGACAAAGGAAGAAAAAAAACTTGCAAAGCGCATTATCCAACACATGGACGAGAATGGCTATATACAAGAGGAGCCAGTTGCGATTGCTGAACAGCTTAAAACCACACCAGAGATCATCATAAAAGCCTTAAATACCATAAAACAGTTGGAACCGGCAGGGATAGGAGCACATAACCTCCAGGAGTGCCTCTTGCTTCAACTAAAAAGAATATCACCCCGAAACGAACTTGCAGAAGCTATATTGGAAAATGATTTCACCCTCTTTGCAGAAAAAGCGTGGAAGACACTCGCAAAGAAGTATGAGATCAACATAAAAGAAATTCAGACGATCCACGACGAAATCGTCAAACTCAACCCGCGACCGGGAAACAGATATGAAACAGTTGAAAAACCAAAGTATATCACCCCGGACTTAATCGTTCAAAGACACCAAAATCATTTTGTCGTGTCATTAAACGAAGAGATCATCCCGCAAATTAAGATAGATAAGCAGTATGAGTCGGCGCTTAAAAGTAAAAATGAACTTGAATCCTACTTGCAGGAAAAGCTCCAGCAATGTCAGTGGATTGTTAAATCAATGGAGCATCGCAAACACACACTTGTCAAGGTGATGGAAGAGATACTCCGTGTCCAACAATCTTTCTTTCTTAACGGACCATCCTCTTTGAAACCGTTAACATTGAAGGATATCGCCACCAGGCTTGAAATCCATGAGTCTACGGTTAGCCGGGCGACAAAGGAAAAATATGTTCAGACACCGTATGGCTTGTTTGAATTGAAATATTTCTTCAGTCAAAGTCTCTCGGGCAGACATGATGAAGAGAAATCAACCAAGCAGGTGCAACAATTGGTCGAAGAACTCATTAAGAATGAAGACAAACAGAAGCCTTTGTCAGATCAGCAGCTGACAAACATCCTGCAAAAGCAGTATCATATAACCATCTCCAGAAGAACCGTTGCAAAATATCGAGATTTATTGAGCATCCCGGGATCTTCCATGAGAAAAAGGTATGATTAGAAAGGCAGATGCAAAATGAATGTACAATTTTACACAAAAGTGGATTGCCCGCTTTGTGATAAGGCAAAAACAAAACTAAAAGAGCTGCAATCCGACCTGACTTTTACTATAGAGGAATTTGATATTTATAAAGACGATACGCTTCTAGAAAAATATCAGTTGATGATTCCGGTCGTAGAGCATGAGGGAGAAATGCTTGCGTATGGTCAAGTGAACAAAGAAGAAGTAAGAAAGCGTTTACTTGAAAAAATCCGCTAAACCCTAGTTGCATAAGGGTTTCACCTTTGTTACAATCAACTTGTAGCAAGGGTGATTTTTTTTACCGCTACTGGGACATAATATGTCACAGTGGGACATTTAAGGTCCAACAGACAGACAATTGTCCAAAAGGTAAAATACACACTCTGAAGGGGAAGCTATAATGAATCAAATTATTGAAGTACAAAAGAAATTGTTGCCTGATCTTCTCTCCATTATGCAGAAGCGATACGAGATCTTAAGATACATAAGGTTGATGCAGCCGATTGGAAGAAGAAGTTTGTCAGGCAGTCTAGGTTTAAGTGAGCGGGTGCTGAGAGGGGAAGTTGATTTCCTGAAAGCGCAGAACCTGATTCATGTCAGTGTTGCCGGCATGACATTGACAAAAGAAGGGGAATACCTCATTAAAGACTTGGAAGAGGTTATGAAAGAAGTTTCCGGTTTAAAGCAATTAGAAGCGGGAATAGAAGAAAAGTTAGGGATTACAAAAGTTGTCGTGGTTCCGGGTGACAGTGACCAATCCCCTTGGGTGAAAAAAGAACTCGGTCGTGCGTGTGTATCCGCAATGCGAGAACGATTCCATGACGAAAATGTCATTGCTGTAGCTGGTGGAACAACTGTTTCTTCCGTAGCAGAAATGATGACACCCGACACGAAAAACCGTAATCTGTTGTTTGTCCCTGCTCGAGGCGGTCTTGGTGAGAAGGTGCAAAACCAGTCGAACACCATTTGTGCCACCATGGCAGAAAAGGCATCAGGCGACTACAGGCTCTTGCATATTCCAGATTCGCTGAGTCATGAATCCTACCAGTCGATGATTGAGGAACCTTCTATAAAAGAAGTGATTTCCCTCATCAAAAATTCTAGTATGGTTATTCATGGAATTGGAGACGCTAAAACAATGGCAGAGCGCCGTAAAACAGCGCCGGAAAATATGCGCAAGATCGAACAAAGCCATGCGGTAGCTGAAGCTTTCGGGTACTATTTCAATGAAGCCGGAGAAGTGGTGCATAAAGTTCAGACAGTTGGAATGCAACTCGCAGATTTGGAAAAGATAGAATGTGTGATTGCAGTAGCCGGCGGTGCCTCAAAGGCAAAAGCGATTCAAGCGTATCTAAAAAAAGCTCCCCACACCATCCTCATTACGGATGAAGGAGCAGCAAAAGAGTTAATTAGGGAGTAACATCCCTTCTATAAAGGCTAAGAGACTATCAGCATTTGATTGAAGAAAAAGGCGTAGACTCCTGCGGGAGGAAGGGACATGGGAGACCCCACAGGCGTAGCCGAGGAGGCTCCCGGACCGCCCGCGGAAAGCGAAGCCTTTTGCGGAGATCAAATGCGGTGTAACGAAGCCAAACAAAAAATTTCTTAGAAAAACTAAGGAGGAAATTAACATGGCAGTAAAGATTGGTATTAACGGATTTGGACGTATTGGACGTAACGTATTCCGCGCAGCATTAAAAAATAACGACGTAGAAGTGGTAGCAGTTAACGACTTAACAGACGCTAACATGCTTGCACACCTTTTAAAATATGACAGCGTACACGGCAAATTAGCTGCTGACGTGAAAGTTGACGGAGACAACCTAGTTGTTGACGGCAAAACAATCAAAGTTACAGCTGAGCGCGACCCAGCGAAATTATCTTGGGGTGAGCTTGGAGTAGAAGTAGTAGTGGAATCTACTGGTTTCTTCACAAAGCGTGCAGACGCTGCGAAACACTTAGAAGCTGGAGCGAAGAAAGTAATCATTTCCGCACCTGCATCTGATGAAGATATCACAATCGTAATGGGTGTTAACGAAGACAAGTACGATGCAACTAACCACAACGTTATCTCTAACGCATCTTGTACGACTAACTGCTTGGCTCCATTCGCAAAAGTATTGAACGACAAGTTCGGTATCAAACGTGGAATGATGACAACTGTTCACTCTTACACAAATGACCAACAAATCTTAGACTTGCCACACAAAGACTACCGTCGTGCTCGTGCGGCAGCTGAGAACATCATCCCTACAACTACTGGAGCTGCAAAAGCAGTATCTCTAGTATTACCTGAACTTAAAGGTAAATTAAATGGTGGAGCTATGCGTGTTCCAACTCCAAACGTTTCTCTTGTTGACCTTGTAGCAGAGCTTGACAAAGATGTAACAGCTGAAGAAGTAAACGCAGCGTTCAAAGCAGCAGCTGAAGGCGAATTAAAAGGAATCCTTGGTTATTCTGAAGAGCCACTAGTATCTGGTGACTACAATGGTAACCCTGAGTCTTCTACAATCGACGCATTATCTACAATGGTAATGGAAGGCAACATGGTTAAAGTAATCTCTTGGTACGACAACGAGAGCGGATACTCTCACCGTGTAGTAGACCTAGCGAAATACATCGCTGCTAAAGGACTATAATTTTTCATAGCAATAGATATTGCTTGGATAAACCTTATCAGCATTCTATAATAAGACATGTGAAGTAGAGGGGGATTGGGGAACACACCCCTCCCTCTTTTCATGTTTTCAAAAACAAATTTCCTTTAAAGGGAGGCCGTTCAAGATGAACAAGAAAAGTATTCGTGACATCGACGTCAAAGGCAAACGCGTATTTTGCCGTGTGGACTTTAACGTACCGATGAAGGACGGACAAGTAACAGACGAAACCCGTATCCGTGCAGCATTGCCAACCATCAAGCACCTAGTGGATAACGGCGCGAAAGTCTTGCTTGCAAGCCACTTAGGACGTCCAAAAGGGCAAGTAGTCGAAGAGCTTCGCTTAAACGCGGTTGCAGCTCGTCTACAAGAGCTTCTTGGAAAAGATGTAAAAAAAGCGGATGAAGCTTACGGCGATTCTGTAAAAGCCATTGTAAACGACATGAGCGAGGGAGACGTTCTTTTATTAGAAAACGTTCGTTTCTACCCTGGTGAAGAGAAAAACGATCCAGAACTTGCAAAAGCGTTTGCTGAGCTTGCGGATGTGTATGTAAATGACGCATTCGGCGCCGCTCACCGTGCACATGCTTCCACAGAAGGTATTGCCCAGCACTTACCGGCAGTAGCAGGCCTCTTAATGGAAAAAGAATTAGAAGTACTCGGAAAAGCCCTTTCCAACCCTGAGCGCCCATTCACGGCGATCATCGGTGGAGCAAAGGTTAAAGATAAAATAGGTGTCATCGAAAATCTTCTTAACAAAGTGGATAACCTGATCATTGGCGGTGGACTTGCTTACACGTTCATCAAGGCCAAAGGCTATGATGTAGGAAAATCCCTACTAGAAGAAGACAAAATCGACCTTGCTAAATCCTTCATGGAGCAAGCAAAAGAAAAAGGCGTGAACATGTACATGCCTGTGGATGTAGTTGTTGCAGATGATTTCTCGAACGACGCAAACACAAAAATCGTACCTATTGAAGAAATTCCAAGCGACTGGGAAGGCCTTGATTGCGGACCTAAATCCCGTGAAATCTACGCGGATGTAATCAAAAACTCCAAGCTTGTCATCTGGAATGGACCAATGGGAGTATTCGAACTTGATGCATTTGCTGGCGGAACAAAAGCAGTAGGTGAAGCCCTAGCAGAAGCTACCGATACATACTCTGTCATCGGTGGAGGAGACTCTGCGGCTGCTGTTGAAAAATTCAACCTCGCAGACAAAATGAGCCATATCTCAACTGGTGGAGGCGCATCCCTAGAATTCATGGAAGGCAAAGAACTTCCAGGAGTACTAGCGCTAAACGATAAGTAATACAAGTTATTCTAAAAGATTATAGAGGTTGATTGAAGTGGAAGGCGCGCAGACGCCCGCGGGAGGAAGGGACAGGTGAGACCCCGCAACGAAGTGAGGAGGCTCACGGACCGCCCGCAGGCAAGCGAAGCGCCTGGAACGGAAATCAACCCCAAAAATCCCATAGACAACCCCAACCCCGAAAGGATGGATACCATGCGTAAACCAATTATTGCTGGTAACTGGAAAATGCACAAAACACTCTCCGAAGCAACAAGCTTCGTAGAAGAAGTAAAAGGACTAGTCCCTGCTAGCGATAAAATCGACGCAGTAGTATGTGCACCAGCTCTTTTCCTAGAGCGACTTGTTTCAAACGTAGAAGGCCGCGACCTTAAAATCGGTGCCCAAAACATGCACTTCGAAGACAGCGGAGCATTCACAGGAGAAGTAAGCCCTGTTGCTCTAAAAGACATCGGCGTATCTTACGTTGTTCTTGGTCACTCCGAGCGTCGTGAAATGTTTGCAGAAACAGACGAAACAGTAAACAAGAAAACTCTTGCTGCATTCAAACACGGATTAACTCCAATCGTATGTTGCGGTGAAACACTTGAAGAGCGCGAGTCTGGTAAAACAAACGACATCGTTGGGAACCAAGTGAAGAAAGCTCTAACTGGCTTAACTGCTGATCAAGTAAAAACTACTGTCGTTGCATACGAGCCAATCTGGGCAATCGGAACTGGCAAATCTTCCACAGCGGAAGATGCAAACGAAGTATGTGCACACATCCGCAGCGTTATCGCTTCTGAATTTGATCAAGCGGCAGCTGATGCAGTACGCATCCAGTACGGCGGATCTGTAAAACCGACAAACATCGCAGAATACATGGCACAATCCGATATCGATGGAGCACTTGTAGGCGGAGCAAGCCTTGAGCACCAATCTTTCTTACAGCTTTTGGAGGCAGGTAAGAATGACTAAAAAACCAGTAGCACTGATCATCTTAGACGGTTTTGCGATGCGCGGCGAAACAACCGGTAACGCGGTGGCGCAAGCAAACAAACCTAATTTTGATAAATTTTGGAGCACATACCCGCACGCGCAATTGACGGCAAGCGGGGAAGCGGTAGGACTTCCAGAAGGGCAAATGGGTAACTCTGAAGTTGGCCATTTAAACATCGGAGCTGGCCGCGTTGTGTATCAAAGCTTAACACGTGTAAATGTGGCAATCCGCGAAGGGGACTTTTATGAAAATGAAACGTTCTTGAATGCCATTAAGCATGCTAAAGAAAAAGGAACCAACCTTCACCTGTTCGGCTTACTTTCAGATGGAGGCGTTCATAGCCACATCCAACATCTATTTGCACTTTTAAAGCTTGCAAAAAGAGAAGGCTTGGACCGAGTTTATATTCATGGCTTCCTAGATGGCCGCGATGTTGCTCCTAAGTCCGCACCAGAGTTCCTGGAGCAGCTGAACGAGCAGCTTCTAGACCTTGGAGTTGGAGAAATAGCAACCATTTCCGGACGCTATTATTCCATGGACCGTGACAAGCGTTGGGATCGTGTAGAGAAATCTTACCGAGCTATGGTATACGGAGAAGGCCCTACTTATAATGACGCAATGGAGTGTATCAACGACTCCTATAACAACGGAATCTTTGACGAGTTCGTCATTCCATCTGTTATGACAAAAGAAGATGGCAGCCCTGTTGCAACTATTCAGGACGAAGACGCAGTTATTTTCTATAACTTCCGTCCGGACCGTGCCATCCAAATATCGAATACATTCACTAATTCTGACTTCCGCGCATTTGATCGTGGGTCAAAGCATCCGAACAACCTTCAGTTCGTTTGTTTGACTCATTTCAGTGAAACGGTGGATGGATATGTAGCATTCAAACCAGTAGGGATGGACAATACTTTGGGCGAAGTATTATCTCAAAACGGCTTGAACCAGCTTCGTATCGCAGAAACAAGAAAAATATCCGCATGTTACGTTCTTTATGAGCGGCGGACGTGAGGATGCATACCCTGGAGAAGAACGAATCTTGATTGATTCTCCAAAGGTGGCAACTTATGACTTACAACCTGAAATGAGTGCTTACGAATTAACGGATGCACTATTAGCTGAAATAGCAGCTGATAAACATGACGCCATTATCTTAAACTTCGCTAACCCTGATATGGTCGGGCATTCCGGAATGCTTGAGCCAACCATCAAGGCTGTAGAAGTGACAGATGAGTGCTTAGGGAAGGTAGTCAACGCCATTTTAGAAAAAGACGGCGTGGCCATCATCACAGCAGACCACGGGAACGCTGACGAAGTCGTAACGACAGAAGGCAACCCAATGACTGCCCACACAACCAACCCGGTACCAGTCATTGTTACGAAAAACGGCGTACAACTCCGTGACGGCGGAATACTTGGTGACCTAGCCCCAACTGTGCTAGACTTACTAGGGGTGGACAAACCATCTGAAATGACAGGTAATTCTTTAATCAAAAAGTAAAAGCTGATTTCTAGCTATAAATCGAAGTGTAGGGTGTGAGACTCCAGCGGGGGGAAAACGGTAGCTTGAGACCCCACAGGCGAAGCCGAGGAGGCTCAAGCACCGTCCCGCGGAAAGCGAACACCTGAAACGGAGATCTGTAGCGGTGTTAAAGCAGTAAAAAAATAAAAATTATCTCAATCCAAAAGGAGAGTTACAAACATGCCAATTATTTCTGACGTTTACGCACGCGAAGTCCTAGACTCCCGTGGTAACCCAACAATCGAAGTAGAAGTATACACAGAATCCGGAGCTTTCGGACGCGCACTAGTACCAAGTGGAGCATCTACAGGTGAATACGAAGCAGTAGAACTACGCGACGGCGACAAGTCCCGCTACCTTGGAAAAGGTGTTCAACAAGCAGTAGAAAACGTGAACGAAATCATCGCTCCTGAACTAGTAGGTCTTTTCGACGTACTTGAGCAAGTAGCAATCGACGAAGCGTTAATCGACCTTGACGGTACAGAAAACAAAGGAAAATTAGGTGCAAACGCAATCCTTGGTGTATCCATGGCAGTAGCGCGTGCAGCAGCTGACTTCCTTCAAATTCCTTTATACCAACACCTTGGTGGATTCAACTCCAAAACGCTTCCAGTACCAATGATGAACATCATCAACGGTGGAGAGCACGCGGACAACAACGTTGACATCCAAGAATTCATGGTAATGCCTGTTGGAGCAGAAAACTTCAAAGAAGCTCTACGTATGGGCGCTGAAATCTTCCACGCTCTTAAATCAGTATTAAGCGCTAAAGGCTTAAACACTGCTGTAGGTGACGAAGGCGGATTCGCTCCAAACCTAGGTTCTAATGAAGAAGCTCTTCAAACAATTATCGAAGCAATCGAAAAAGCTGGCTACAAACCTGGCGAGCAAGTAATGCTAGCTATGGATGCTGCAGCTTCTGAGTTCTACAACAAAGAAGACGGCAAATACCACCTTAAAGGTGAAGGCGTTGTTTACACTTCTGCTGAAATGGTGGACTTCTACGAGAAGATGGCGGACAAGTACCCAATCATCTCTATTGAAGACGGCCTAGACGAGAACGACTGGGAAGGATTCAAACTATTAACTGAACGCATTGGAAACAAAGTTCAATTAGTAGGAGACGATCTTTTCGTAACAAACACAAAGAAATTGGCTGAAGGTATCGAGCGCAAAATCGGTAACTCCATCCTAATCAAAGTGAACCAAATCGGTACACTTACTGAAACGTTCGAAGCAATCGAAATGGCAAAACGCGCAGGCTACACTGCAGTAATCTCTCACCGTTCTGGTGAAACAGAAGACAGCACAATCGCTGACATCGCAGTAGCAACAAACGCTGGCCAAATCAAAACAGGTGCACCATCCCGTACAGACCGCGTAGCTAAATACAACCAACTTCTTCGCATCGAAGATCAACTTGGTGACACAGCTCGCTACGACGGCCTACGTTCTTTCTATAACTTGAAGAAGTAATTACTTCTTGCGAGGACCCGACTTCGGTTGGGTTCTTTTTTGTCATCTTCATCTTGTCCCACTTGACAGTTTGTGGTACATTAAATATATCGACAAATGTACGTTCCGCAGGAGGTGTAGTTTACATGACGTTATTTCTTACTATTTTACTTATTATCGTAGCAATCTCTTTGATCACAGTAGTACTACTTCAATCAGGTAAAAGTGCAGGTCTTTCAGGAGCGATCTCCGGTGGAGCAGAATCACTTTTCGGAAAACAAAAAGCACGCGGCCTAGACCTTGTTCTACACCGTGCGACAGTTGTTCTTTCTGTATTATTCTTTGTCCTGACACTGTCAATTGCATACTTTGCATAATAAATAAAACCACTTTCCAAATTTGGAAAGTGGTTTTTTGCTTTTATCATTAAAAAAAGCCCTAGTCACTTTACGACCAAGACTTCCTTGTTCTGTTCACTTGTCTCCTGGAGGAAGGCTTTCACCTCTTCAATAGAAATCCCATAAGCTCTAGCTAATGTTAACAGCTCTACCCATTCCATATCCATCTCAACGTTCAAGCCTCTTCTTCCTCCTTCTTCGAAACGGTCTTCTTTGTACCCTGCCACTTCTGAAACTCCATGTACTCTTTAAAATGAATAAAATCTTCCTTGCTCAAACCCTCCGCAATTGCCCGCTGCACCAACCGTCTCCATTCCTCATCCAGCACCTGCACATCAGGTTTATCGTTATCCGATTCCCCATTCAGTAAAAAATCCAAGTCTGTCTCAAGCGTAACGGCGATCTTATTTAAAAACTGGAGAGAAGGATTCGTTTGGATATTCCTCTCCAAATAACTCAAATAAGACTTCGACACACCAGCCAGTTCCGAGAGTTCACTTAATGAATAGCCCTTTACCTTCCTCAACCTCTTCAAGCGCTCACCAAGCATACTCGTCCCCTTACCATCTTATGACATAAGTTCATTATATAGCACAATAAATTCTTTATAAAAAACAAAATAGTGAGAAAATTAAAGAAAACAGGAGGAAAATCCCAAAAAACGTTCTTTATTGAGGTATTTTGAACTAATTTAAGGTTTTTCATTAAGAACAAAGTGTTTTATACTTCGTATTGTAAGGTTCTTTAAAAAGAACAAACAACTAACTCCTGATAGGAGGAGATTATTATAAGATCTCATCGACTAAGAAAATTTAGAGATAAGTATAAACTGCAAAAACAGGGAATTAAAGCACTTTGTTTATGGTATGCATTATTTTTTTGTATCTTATCTTTAAATGCAAATACAAATGCAGCTTTTAACTCGCTAACTACCATTCATGCAAAGATCCCTGTTAGTTGGGTGGTTGATCCACAAGAGCCAGATGAGCCTAAGGTAGATAGGACAGACAAAAGCTCATTAATTCAAATTGATTCATCAATAGAATATTCTTGTACAAGAATTTCACAAGAATTTAAAAATACTGGTGACGGAAATATGTTAAATGAGTCTATATATTATGTTTACTACAATGAAAACTTTGAAAATCCAATTAATCCAAATAAAAAAAATGGAGATTTAATCTTTCAAACAGGTATAATTCCAGTCCTTAATAAAGGTGATTCAGCTACTCTTACTTTTGAAAATGAAGAAAGTGAGCTTTTGAATGGTTCTTACAAAATAGTTGCTTTTCAATCAGATGGTCATTCTGGTAGCAAGAAGCTAGGTGGAGAAGTTGTTGATAGAATGCCAGTTTTCGGTATGAAAATTGACGTGAAGTCTTGTGGAAACACAACAAATTCAATTGATACAAAAGAAAATAATGATTCAGAGGAAGAGCAACAAGGTTCTAATGAGGTAGAAACACAAGATAAAGACCAATCTAATCAAAATGATTCTAACGAAGATGGAACACAAGAAGTTGATGAATCTACTGAAAGCAAAAGTAATACTAATGAAGAAACTCAAGAAACAACACAAGAATCAAGTGAAAATGCTGAATCTAGATCTACAGAAAATAACAATAAAGATGATTCAGCGGACTCAAATAAAACTTCTGGTGGTGAATCCAATGAATAGTAAAAAGATAGTAAAAGTGATAGGAAATGTAGGTTACTGGCTGTTTATGATAACTACCCTGATATGCGTGGTTATTGTTATAGCAGGTAGAGCTTCAGGTGGAGAACCAAACCTATTTGGTTATCAGATTAAAACTGTCCTATCTGGATCCATGGAACCAACATTTCAAACAGGGTCTGTAATAGCAGTACAAAAATTAGAGAATCCTACTGATTTATCCATAGGTGACGTTATAACATTTCAAGAAAGTAGAGATGTCTTAGTAACACATAGAATTATTGATGTTATCGCTTCAAATGAAGGTGTTTTATATAAAACAAAAGGAGATAACAACAACTTTGAAGATACAAATCCTGTACTATCACAAAATGTTGTTGCCGTTTATTCAGGCTATACTATACCCAAGTTGGGTTACTTCCTAAATTATGCAACATCACCTATAGGAACAGCAATTCTGTTGATAATACCAGGATTGATACTGCTGGGATATGCAACAATTACTATCCGACAAGCTTTAAAAGAAATTGAAGGCAAAATGCAAGTTACTACAAAAGAAAGCGATGTTATTGAAGAAAAGATTTCTTAGTGGTGAATCTCCATGCTCAACATGGATTCATATAAATTACATACCTCGCAAAGCTCGAGGGGAATGGGAGGAAATTTAATGACTATTAAAAAGAAATTAGGAGCAGGGGTAATGTCAGCAGCACTAGGTATTTCATTGATTGGAGGGGGAACTTGGGCAGCGTTTAATGATATTGAGACAGTAAGTAATACTTTTGCTGCAGGAACTCTTAATTTAGCAGTAAATCCTAAACATGTATTTAATATCGATAAACTAGCTCCTGGCGATTGGAAAACAGAAGAGTTCACACTGGAAAATAAGGGTAGTATTGAAATAAAAGAAGTATTTATGGCTACAAATTATGTTGTTAAAGATAAAAATGGTGTGGAAATTACAGACGAAGCGTTAAGGGAAGAATTTGCAAACCAATTTACTGTTCAATTCTTAGATAATGAAGGAGACCCTGTGAGATATGGCCAAGGTGGGACCTACTTTGGAATTCCTTTCCTTGGGGATTTAGAAGGATACACTATACACCAATTATCTCAACACAAACCTGATATTACCACTGCTTTCCACGGACTATGGGGAGTTATTGATTCTACTGACAGAAAACTAGCAGTAGGAGATACAGATACTATGGAAATGAGGATCAAATTTGAAAACATCTTAGATGATGCAAATGAAGATGGATTGTATGATCAAAATAAATTTCAAGGTTGGACAATTAAGCCTACATTTACTCTAGAAGCAACTCAACGTGATGGAATGTCTAGAGACTAAATTTTTGTCAAATCAAACAAAAGATGGCATATGCCATCTTTTGTTTTAAAATATTTTTTATGAATATAGTTAAGTTTTAAGTTATGTAGTTTTAAAGTTAAGGAGTAGGTAGGATGAGAAATCAAATTGCAGTTTTACTAATTTTAGTAGTGTTTACCTTGTTTACTCCAAGTTTAGTTTTTGCTCAACCAACGAATAACCCTATATATAATATTACTACAAAACCTGAAAAAATATTATTTGATATAAGTGATTTCGCTCCAGGAGATTGGAGTGAGAAAATAATTTCTCTTAAAAATATTGGATCTAAAACTTCCTACACCATGGAATTAAATCATAAGTCTGGATCAGAGAAATTATTTAACGAATTCTTCCTTAACATAGAATATGAAAATAAAGAATTATTTAATGGTAAGATTAAAGATTTTGATGGGCTAAAACAATCGATTTTTGAGGAAAAAGAATCTCATGAATACGTTTTTACAGTTACCTTTCCACATGAATCTGGAAACAATTTTCAAGGGCTTAAAACAGAATTTGAATTGATTATTAAAGCAAAGGGTAACGAATCTGTTTCTACCCCAGAACAATCAGGTGTTTTACCAAATACTGCAGGAAATGCTTATGATTTTATTTTATATGGTTTATTCATATTTGGAATAGGAATAGTAGTTTTTTTATCACAAAAAATAAATAGAAAAATGGGTGATTGAAAATGTATACTAAAACTTGTTCTATATGTGAAAGAACCTCATATAGCTCCTATGAGTATGACTTTTGGAAATGTCCAACCTGCTTAGAGGATTTAACCTCACAAAAGGCCATTGTCGCTAAAGGTAATCACACTTCAATACCTTATAGAAATAAGCAAATAACACTTCACCTCACATCCTACAAAGTTAACAAAGTCATATAAAAAACCGCTGACGCTCCGTTTCATAAGCATCAGCGGTTTTTCTATTTTTCCTGATTTATTTTCCATTTATTAAATTCCAAAAACTCTCTAAACTGATCCTTGGTCACCCCTGAGTCCATCGCCTCTTTCACAAGAGTTGCCCACTCACGATCAAGGTTTTCTTTTGCCTGGGCTTCGTCTTCATCGTGTAGGAGGGTGTTAACATTAACTCCAAGCACTGACGAGACTTTTTCCAAAAATTGAACAGAAGGATTTGATTGTAGGTTCCGTTCGATCGAGCTAAGGTATGATTTAGCCACGCCGGCGCGTTCGGCTAGTTCTGACATGGACATTTTTCGTTGTTCTCTATATTTCTTAATTCGTTCACCAATCATGGCTTTCACCTTCCTATCATGCTTATTATAGCATATAACGAAGGGTTTGTTAGATATTTAGAACGAAAATACGTAAATATTCATAAAATTAGAGTTTAAATGAACTATGATTGCGATAATTATGTAAGAAATCTCTAATTTCTGCGGATGAAATGCCCATCTCTAATGCATTCGTTATTAGATCTACCCACTCCTTATCTAAATTTTCTGTCATTTCAACTGTTACGTTTTCCATCCCTATTTCCCTCCTAAAATACTTTGGTATTTCAGGCAGCCCAGCCATCTTAATTGGTAAAAGAACTTTTTATATCTCTTTTACATAATCTTAGATCTGTTGACTTTGCGTCCTTGCCTTTCAGCAAGTTTGCCTTTGACTGTTGTTTCGAATGATTCGATATACAACTTTGGTATTGCTACCATTGTCCTTCCTATTCCCTAAATTTATTATAAAATAACTAATTATGGAATGTTGCAGATTGTTGTCGAATATATATAATTATTTTACGAAAATGCTTTTAGGAATAAAATGTTTATAAAAGCTGAATTGAGGACTTGAATAGCGGGTTTTGAATAGAAAATATGGGTATTTTGCCACCTTTTATTCAAAAAGTAAAACATTATTTTTGTCGATTTTCTCCTACTAAAAAATCAATTTTGATACTTCTTTACTAAGTACCCCCGTAAATGTAAACTCCTCTACGAAAAGGGCTCATTAAAAGCTATTCATCACCCTTTATGGTAAAATGTTCTTTTCGGACTAATCATATCTGATATTTAATTAAAATTAGCATACTATAAATACATGTGAAAGAAAGGATGTTCTGACGTGATGAAAGTGAAGCTGCCCAAGCCTTTTACGTTTGAAGGCGGAGATCGTGCGGTATTGATGTTACATGGGTTTACAGGGAATTCGGCAGATGTGCGGATGATGGGCCGGTTCTTGGAGAAGAGAGGTTATACTTGCCATGCGCCTCAGTATAAAGGGCATGGGGTGCCACCGGAGGAATTGGTTCATACAGGACCTGAGGATTGGTGGAAGGACGTGATGGAAGCCTACCAGTTCTTGAAGGATAAAGGTTTTGAAAGTATTGCGGTCGTAGGCTTGTCTCTTGGCGGAGTTTTCTCTTTAAGGTTAGGCTATACAGTTCCTGTGAAGGGTATTGTGCCAATGTGCGCGCCGATGTATATCAAGAGCGAAGAAATAATGTACCAAGGTGTCTTGGAATACGCGCGCGAGTTCAAGCGCCGTGAAGGGAAAAGCGCGGAGCAGATTGAACAAGAAATGAAGGAATTCGAGAAGACACCGATGGGGACATTGAAGGCTTTGCAGGAATTGATTGCAGACGTGCGGAATAATGTAGATATGATTTATTCCCCAACATTTGTGGTACAAGCCCGACATGACAACATGATTAACACAGACAGTGCCAATATTATCTACAACGAAGTGGAATCGGACGATAAGAAAATAAAATGGTACGAAGAATCCGGTCACGTCATCACGCTCGATAAAGAACGCGAGCAACTCCACGAAGACGTCTACGAGTTTTTAGAGTCGCTGGATTGGTAATACTATATATATAAGAACTCTAATCATTGAAGTAACCTAGCTGTTGATTGGAACGATAGGCGTAGACTCCTGTGGGAGGAAGGGACTGGGAAGACCCCGCAACGAAGTGAGGAGGCTTCCGGACCGCCCACTGGAAAGCGAAGCCTAGCGTGTAAATCAACTGCGGTGAACAACAGACACTCAAAAACCTGATAAGGGGAGGGATATATAATGGAAGAAATAATTCAACAACACGTAGATAAATTACTTTCCTATATGAAAGAAGAAGCCTACAAACCACTAACTACTCAAGAATTAGAACAAGCTTTCGGAATCAAAGACTCAGAAGAATTCAAGGACTTCGTTAAA
Source organism: Bacillus sp. m3-13 (assembly GCF_000175075.1). Taxonomy (NCBI): domain Bacteria; kingdom Bacillati; phylum Bacillota; class Bacilli; order Caryophanales; family Bacillaceae; genus Bacillus; species Bacillus sp. m3-13. The sequence goes on along the minus strand of NZ_ACPC01000020.1, from coordinate 179,491 downwards.
GCGTTAGTGTACATGGAAGACCAGGGGCTCATTGTAAGAACACGCAGCAACCGTTATGGCTTGCCTGAAAAAATGAACCTGATTAAAGGAAAAGTAATCGGTCACTCCAAGGGCTTTGCATTTGTCATGCCGGAAGAGGCGGATATGGACGATGTGTTCATTCCACCGAACGAGCTGAACAATGCCATGCACGGAGATATCGTACTTGTACGCGTAAGCAGAAAGGCTGCTGGTGATTCGCGTCAAGAAGGTACGGTCATCCGGATCGTGGAACGTGGAGTCAAAGAGATTGTTGGTACATATACCGAAAGTAAGAGTTTTGGCTTCGTAATTGCAGATGACAAAAAAATTGCCAATGATATCTTCATTCCGAAAAGTGCCAGCAATGGTGCGGTTGAAGGACATAAAGTTGTAGTAAAACTAGTTACTTATCCGGAAGGTCGCCTTAGTGCCGAGGGTGAAGTCATCCGCATACTCGGTCATAAAAATGACCCTGGTGTAGATATCTTGTCTGTCATTCATAAGCATGGCCTGCCGCAGGAGTTTCCAAAAGAAGTCCTCGATCAAGCAAATGCCACACCGGATGAGATTGACGAAAAAGATCTTGGAGATCGTCGTGACCTTCGCGATCAGGTCATTGTTACGATCGATGGAGCGGACGCGAAAGACCTGGATGACGCGGTAACCGTGACGAAACTAGACAACGGTAACTACAAGCTTGGCGTTCATATCGCAGACGTCACACATTATGTGACAGAAGGTTCACCGTTAGATATGGAAGCGCAGGAGCGCGGAACAAGTATTTATCTTGTGGACCGTGTAATCCCGATGATTCCTCATCGCCTTTCCAATGGGATCTGCTCGTTGAACCCGAAAGTCAACCGCCTTACTATTTCTTGTGAGATGGAGATTAATAATGCCGGTGAAGTGGTGAAACATGAGATTTTCCACAGTGTAATCAAGACAACGGAACGTATGACTTATTCAGATGTCAAAAAAATTCTCGTTGATAAAGACGAAGAAGTAATATCTCGTTATGAATCCTTGGTTCCGATGTTTCAGTTAATGGAAGAGTTGGCTGCTGTCCTTCGCAAAAAGCGGATGACGCGTGGTGCCATTGATTTTGATTTCAAAGAATCCAAGGTGATTGTGGATGAAGAAGGTGCACCTAAGGATGTTGTTCTTCGAGAACGTTCGGTAGCTGAGCGATTGATTGAAGAGTTCATGCTTGTTGCGAACGAAACGGTAGCCGAGCATTTTCACTGGATGAATGTACCGTTCATTTACCGTGTCCATGAGGACCCAAAAGAAGAGAAGCTCCAACGATTCTTTGAGTTCATCACAAACTTCGGATATGTGGTAAAAGGAAAAGGGAACGAGATTCATCCTCGTGCGCTTCAGGAGGTAATTGAAGCGGTACAAGGTAAGCCGGAAGAAATGGTAGTATCCACTGTCATGCTACGTTCTATGAAACAGGCGAAATATGATGAGGAAAGCTTAGGGCACTTTGGTTTATCCACAGAGTTCTATACCCATTTCACCTCACCAATCCGTCGTTATCCTGACTTGATTGTTCATCGTCTGATTCGCACCTACCTGATTCAAAAGAAACTGGATGCGAAGACCCAGGAGAAATGGAGCGACAAGCTGCCTGAGATTGCCGAGCATTCTTCCAACATGGAGCGTCGTGCGGTAGAAGCCGAGCGTGAAACGGATGAACTAAAGAAATCCGAGTACATGCTTGATAAAATTGGAGAAGAATATGATGGGATCATCAGCTCTGTTACAAACTTCGGAATGTTCGTCGAGCTGCCGAATACGATTGAAGGCCTTGTCCATGTGAGCTATTTGACGGATGACTATTATCGCTACGATGAGCGTCATTATGCAATGATCGGGGAGCGGACCGGGAAAGTGTACCGCATCGGAGACGAAATCACCGTTCGTGTTATCAATGTAAACAAAGATGAGCGCTCCATTGACTTTGAAGTAGTTGGTATGAAAGGTACTCGTCGCCCAGATACGAAGAGTGCACCGCGTGTCATCCAAAGCGAACGTAAAAAACCGGCCAAAGGTCGCAGCCAAATACGTAAAGATGAGAGCAATATTGATGATTACACGTTTGAAATCGGCTGGACGACTAAGGGGCCAAGTACAGGCACTGGTAAAAAGAAAAAGAAAAACAAGAAGTTCTTTGAAAATGCGCCGAAACAGAAGCGTAAAAAGAAGAAGTGATAAGCTATAATGAATGGGAAGAAGGGTCTTTTTCACCAAGAAAGATCCTTCTTTCTTGTAGAGGGGTAGTGGATTTGGTAAAATATTCACTACGCCTTATTAGAAAGAAAGGGGGAAACAGCCATGCCGAAGGGGACAGGAAAGGTCATCAGTACCAACAAAAAAGCCAACCACGACTATTTCATCGAACAGACATATGAAACAGGGATGGTGCTGCAAGGTACGGAGATCAAATCCATGCGAGCAGGTCGCGTAAACCTGAAGGATTCCTTTGCGCGGGTGCAGAACGGGGAAGTATTTTTACACAACCTGCACATCAGTCCGTATGAACAAGGAAACAGATACAACCATGATCCGCTTCGTACACGAAAGCTGCTTCTTCACCGCAAACAGATAAATCAGCTGATAGGTCTTACAAAAGAAGAAGGCTATGCATTAGTCCCTTTGAAAATCTATCTGAAAAATGGCTATGCCAAGCTGTTAATCGGTCTGGGTAAAGGGAAAAAGAAATACGACAAGCGTGATGACTTGAAAAAGAAAGAAGCGAAACGCGATATTGAGAGAGCGTTCCGTGAACGTCAAAAGGAATAGTGTAGTGTATTTTACAATAACTTACAATTGCAAAGTTATGTGAGTGTGCTATAATAAGGATGTCGCTAAGATAACAGTGGCGCTTTGATAATTGAATAGCCAACACATTGGCTTGATTATCTTTCCCGTAGAACCTCGTGTTTTTGCTCTTTGTTGATTTAAACTTCAACAGAGACATTTATAATCGAGGGGACGTTACGGATTCGACAGGGATAGTTCGAGCTTGGGTTGCGAGTCGGGGGGATCGTCCTCGTCATCAACGTCAACGCCAATATAACTGGCAAAGAAAACAACAACTTCGCTTTAGCTGCTTAATAACAGACTATAGCGGTTCCTCCCTCCATCGCCCATGTGGTAGGATCAGGGACTCACTCTAAGTGGGCTACGCCGGAGATCGCCGTCTGAGGTCAAAGGAAGAGCACAACCAGACTAGCTACCAGGATGCCAGTCAATAGGCGGAACGGTTAGCGAAATACTAATATATTGACTACACTCGTAGATGCTTAAGTGGCGATGTTTCTGGACGTGGGTTCGATTCCCACCGTCTCCATTTCAAATGTAAGAAGACCACACTGTTCTGGTGTGGTCTTTTATATTGCCATAAAAACCCCATAAACCACCGGAAATGCCGCCTCCCAATCTTTCATTGTTTCCATCTCCACTCTCAGTAGTATATACTTTTTAGTATGAGCACATTACGAGCTTCAAAGGATGATAGCATGCTAGAAGAATATATAACAAAAATGCGAGAGCGCTGCCATATCAATAAATTAGATCCACATGTCATCCCCACTTTTAATAGCTTATCAGATGAGGAATTGTCCGAGATTCAAAGTACATACAAGGACACGTTGGATATTATCAGACTGTTTATGAATACATTTTTAGAAAAGAGCAAAGGTATACCTATCTTAGTTGCAGTAACAGACGAAAAAGGAAATATCATTGAATACCTTGGCGATCCAAGCTTAGAAAATACAGTTGTTAATCAGGTTGGCCTGAAAAAAGGTGTTCAATTCAGCGAAGAGCAGGCAGGGGTGAACTCTATTGTAGCTGCACTGGACCTTGGTGTTCCTGTACAAGTTATAGGAGAAGAGCATTTCTTTTCTTTCCTTCATCAGACTGCGTGTTACAGTGTACCTCTATTTATAAAGAACCAAGTAGTTGGCACGATATCCATGATGACGTTTGTAAAGGTCGCGAACCCGCTTATCATGGCTTCTTTGGAAACGATTGTGGATTCGATTCAAAGGGAATTGAACCTTCTAGAAAAGAATCGATATTTAGATGAAATGAACCATATGGTGCTGGAGCAATCCAATACAGGCTACATAGTGGTAGAGGAAAACAGGGAAATTGTAAGGATTAACCCTAAAGCTAGGGATATTTTAGGCTTGCCACAAGACTATGAGTCCTTCGCCATAGATGAATTAATGTTGTTGAGTCGTGTTCATAATCTTTACGTAAGAGGAGAAGTTATCCAGGATTACAAAATTATTTTTCAAAATAAACACGAGACAAGAACATGTTTGGTAGATTTTTTTCCTTTTCAACGAGGAACATTGATTCAGCTTCATGATATTACAGAATATACGAAAACCGAATCCTATATTCAAAATGCTGAAAAGCTTGCTATTGTAGGGCAGATGGCAGCAGGAGTTGCACATGAAATAAAGAATCCACTTACTACTTTAAAAGGTTTTATACAGCTGAGTAAAGAAGGGGGACCAAGTAACGCCTTCCCAGAAATCATGTTAAAAGAAATAGAAAGAATTGATCAAATCACCAATGAGTTCCTTGTTCTGTCTAGGCCGACCGTTCAGAAAAAGGACTGGCAAGATGTTCGTGATCTTATCAGTGAAATAGAAGTATTATTATCGAGCTTCGCCATTATTAAAAATGTTGAAATTCTATATAATTATCAGGATGTTAAGCCTATCTTTTGTGATGGTAATCAAATGAAGCAGGTGTTTATCAATCTCGTTAAAAATAGTGTAGAATCGGTGGAACAGAACGGAAAAATCACCATCAGTGTTAAACCACAGGGTGACAACCAGCTTTTGGTCAGCTTTAATGATGATGGAAATGGTTTTCCTGACCAGATTTTGCACAGAATGGGCCAACCATTTCTTACAACCAAAAAAGACGGCAATGGCCTGGGGTTAATGATCTGTAAACGTGTTGTAGAAGAGATTCATAATGGTAAGCTTTGTATTCAAAATAATGCCAATGGTGGGGCGATGGTGGACATTATACTTCCTTGCAATGGCTAGCAAAACATACTCAAAGGAGGCAATCTCTATGAATTTCAAAAAACAAACTGTCATTATTACCGGTGCGGCAAATGGTATTGGCAAAGGAATCGCAATGGCATACATAAATGCGGGTGCAAACGTGGTGCTTGCGGACTTGGATGAAAAAGCGGGCCAAACACTACAACAGGAGCTTGGAGAAAAAGCCCTTTTCGTCAAAACAGACGTCAGAAAAGAAGAGGACATACAACACCTGATAACTAAAACCATGGAACACTTCCACCAAATTGATATTCTTATTAATAACGCAGGAGTTTCCCGGTTCACTCCACTTCATGACCTCACTGTTGAAGCTTGGGATGATGTAATCAACACGAATTTGCGAAGTGTGTTTATCTCCTCCAAAGAAGCATCTAAGTATATGAAAAATGGAGGTTCTATTGTGAACATCGCCTCCACCAGAGCGTCCATGTCTGAGCCAAACTCTGAAGCATATGCTGCAACTAAGGGCGGGATTGTGGCGCTGACGCATGCGCTGGCAGCTTCCTTAAGTGAGCAGAATATTACGGTGAATGCTATTTCTCCTGGATGGATTCAAAATGAAAATTATGAAGAGCTAAGAGATAAGGATCATGCACAACATCTGTCTAATCGGGTTGGGAAGCCTGTTGATATTGCAAAGGCTTGTTTGTATCTAACGGACTCGGAAAACAATTTTGTGAACGGCGAAAACATTACGGTCGATGGCGGCATGACAAGAAAGATGATTTACGAGGGATAACCTGAGATGATAGAAAAAGTGAAAAACGATTTGCTATTATATCAAAAGGCACATAGGAACCCTTGGAATCAGGTTCTGCATTATTTTGCCTTTCTAGCAGCTTTCTTGGCCTGGGTATTTCTGTTTGTAAATTGGTGGGTCACTTTAGTGCTTGCTATATTGCATTATGTTTTTTCTTGGATTGGCCACTTTTATTTTGAAAAGAATAAGCCGGCATCATTTAAGTATCCACTCATAGGTTTTTATGCCGGTTTCAGTTGGTTTTTCTTAAAAACGTTTGAACTGATTTCAGGTAAAAGAATTTCTGCCTAAATGAATCTAGACGCTTCGAGAACCTTCATGGATCTCGAAGCGTTTTTGTGCTTATTGCGGCTTTGTATAGTTCAAATCCCATTTCACACCAAAGGAATCCTGAACACTTCCATAACGTGCTCCCCAAAAGGTGTCTTGAAGCTCCATCAATACCTTTCCGTTTTCACTTAAGCGTGCGTATAGGGTGTCAACCTGTTCTTCGCTTTCCATCTCAAGCATTAAAGAGACGTTCCCTCCAATCTCTACTGTTTGACCTGGGAATGAGTCAGATGCCATCAGTGTTAGATTTCCTTTTTCAAAACGCGCGTGCATAACAAGGTGGTCAGCTTCTGGTGGCGTCGGGAAGTCCGCTTCGCCGAATGTCATGATGCCTTTGATTTCACCTTCAAATACCTCTCTGTAAAACTCAAGTGCCTGTCTAGCATTTCCGTTAAATGATAAATAAGGTACAGCTTGATGCTTCATTTTCAACACTCCTTTTCAATGGATATGTACTTACTCTCTCATTATATTTTGGTATAAAAGAAAAGTAAAGAACATACGTTCGACAAAATATAATTTTCTGAAAAATATTGAAAGCAGATTTACTACCTCGTATAATGGAAAAAAGTCGAAACGTTTCATCAACTTATAAAAAGGAAGTGAAAAGAATGGCTAGAATTACATGCGATTTTTTCTCGGAGGCTTTGCAATGTTCAACCTCCATGACGGTCTTATTGCCACAGCCAAATTCACAAATTGGGGTATCATCAAAGGTGAAACAGAAAAAACACCCTACCATTTATTTATTGCATGGTCTTTCAGATGACCATACCATCTGGACAAGATTTACTTCCTTAGAACGTTATGCTTCTGCCATGGGCTGGGCGATTGTGATGCCAGCTGCAGGGAGAAGTTTTTATACGGATATGGAACATGGATATGATTTTTACAAATTTGTCAGTGAGGAAGTACCCACGCTTGCTCAAAGCCTTTTTCCACTGTCAGAAAAGAGAGAGGAAAACTTTATTGCAGGGCTTTCCATGGGCGGTTATGGGGCTTTCAAAGTCGCCATGAGGAATCCTAAGGAATTTGCTGCAGCGGCAAGCATGTCAGGTTCCTTAGATATCAATGAACGATTGCCTGCATTCCCAAGAGATTTCAAATACATATTCGGCGATCGCCCTATTTTAGGAAGTGAGGATGACCTTTATCATCTTGCAACAAAAATTGGTGAAAAAGCTCCCAAGCTATATCAGTGCTGCGGCACAGAAGATCATAACTATCAAGCAAATACCCGCTTTAGAGACCATGCCATCCAAGCCGGGTTAGATTTAACCTTTTCAGATGGACCCGGTGGCCATGACTGGGCATATTGGGATAAACATATAAAAGATGTATTAGAATTTTTCGAACAACAGCTTTAATCTGGGATTATTAATCAAAAAATTAAGCACTGTTAAAGTGATTGTTATGTAATTGACGCTTTCTAGCTGTTGATTGTAGCAAAAGGCGAAGACTCCCGCGGGAGGAAGGGACAGGGGAGACCCCGCAACGAAGTGAGGAGGCTCCCAGACCGCCCGCAGGAAAGCGAAGCCATTTGCGGAAACCAACAGCGGTGTACAACAGAATAAAAAAGAAATAATCGAATCGATTCTACTGATGAAAATCGGTTCTTTTTCTATTTTTCATAATCATAGAAACAGTTCCAATACCTACCAAACCCATACGTATTAAGACTTTTCAACCAATTCTATCAATCTCCGAAAATATTTAGAAAATAATATTGTAATCGTTTACAAGACGGAGTATAATGACGTTAGTGAAACGTATCAATTGCAGATAGGCAGGTATAAAAGGTTGAGTAGCTCTCCCTTTTTATTTTTACAAACAAATTGAAACGTTTCGATTAAACGATTAAATAATAAATAAGGGGTGTATGGGTAATGAAATTGATGAAACCTTGGATCGCGATCGCCGCTTCATTCATGCTGGTAGTTGGGTGCAGTAATTCCAACAATGCTTCCAATGACGCAGAGAAGGAAGGTAACAACGAAGATCAAGTAACCATTAAATTTGCTAGTTGGGCGCTTGGCACGGAAGAAGATAATAATATCGAGCGCATGATGATTGCGGAATTCGAAGAGAAATATCCTAACATTGATGTAGAAATTGATGAGTCGATCTCAACAGATGACTGGAATAATTCCCTTTCCTCTGCAGCAAGTGCAAATGCAATGCCTGATGTATTCATGGTATCTCAAGTACCGACTGGACTTGCAAATGACTGGTTGTTAGATGTAACAGAATTGGCTGCAGAAGATGAAGATTTTGCAAACATTCCGGAAGTTGTAACAGATTCTGTTACATATAATGATGTGGTATATGCAATCCCTAGTGCACAGCATTTCCTTGGTTATTTTGTAAATAAAGATTTATACAACCAGGCAAACCTGGATGTTCCTGAATATGGTTTCTCTGTTGATGATTTTACGGAATCTGTTCGTTCCGTGACAAATTTAAACAGTGGAGTGGTTGGTTTAAATAATCCATTTGCCATTGTGGATTGGTATCCTTCATCTGTAAACGAAGAGATTGGCTGGTATACATTCAGTGAAGACGAGTATCACCTAAACAGCAATGAATTCATTTCTGGTGTTAATCTTACAAGCAACTTTGTAACAAACGGTTATTCTTATGAGAACTTGTCTGATGAGCAAAAAGCTAACTTCAATGGTGAGAACGCTGGAGAAGTATTTGCCGGCGGTGGAATCGGACTTAACTGGGATGGTACATGGGCAGTGGAAAACTTCTCTACTAACCTTGATTTTGATTGGGATTTCGTTGGAACTCCTGGCGGAAGAACAGTCATCGTTAATGATTTCATGGGAATCTCTAAATCTACTAAACATCAAGAAGAAGCATTCCTATTTGCTAAGTGGATGAGCTTTGGTAAAGAAGGATTCTTAAAACGTATTGATTTAGCCGTAGAGCATGACAAGGCATTGAACAATCTGCCTGTAACGCAAGATGAAGAAGTATTGGATGCCTTCTTTGAAGTTCAGGATATCCCTGGCTTACGTACAGCATATGACAATCTGGCGAATGGAATTGTGGAACCTGTTAAAACAGTACCAGGCTTTGCTCAATCAAGATGGGAAGCGCCGACTGGTGTAGCCGTTGGAGAAGAGCCGAATGCAAACATTGCGGCATTGATTGATGCAAGTGTAAGAGGCGAAATCAAGATTGAAGACTATGCAGCACAAATCAATGAATTAGCAAATCAAAAGTACCAAGAAAGGCAAAGAAGCGATTGGTCAATAAGGTGTAAAACTGTGAAGGGGGATGGGGATTAGATATGAAAACGTAAAATGATGTTCTGGTCATTAATACTGCTGTTGCTAGTACCAGGCCAATTCGCATTTGCTGATGAAGAGAAGAGCCTTGAGCAGGTGGCAGAACAAGTCATTGAGCCACGCTATCTATCAATCCTTAAGCAGTGGAATGAAGCGGGACAAGACAACGCGCAAGATTTCGAGCGCATTGTCCCTCCCGCCGATTTTTTATCCATTGATGAGAATAGCCTGCTTTCTGGTGGAGAAAGCAAGGAGTATGGCGATCAGGTATATGCTTGGAAAGACAAGAATACAGTGACGATTGAAGTGGATGTAAAGGAAGAAGGCTTATATGAACTGGGCTTCGACTATTATCCTCTAGGTGAAGGAATTGTTCCGATAGAAGGATCGATCAAAGTGAACGGGGAGTATCCGTATTTTGAGAGTCGCAGAATTACGTTCCCGAAGGACTGGAAAAGTGCAACAAATGATTTTGAGCAGGACCGCTTTGGAGATGAAATTATTCCGGCGCAGCTCCCGATCGAACAATGGCATTCTATTAAGGCTGAGGATTCTAGTCATCTGCAGGCAAGGCCGTTGAAGTATCAATTAAAAGCTGGCAAAAACACCATTACACTTGAAAACATCCGGGGAGAAATGCTGCTTGGAAACATTTATGTAAGTGGTGTGGGAACGATCCCTACATATGAAGAGTATAGAGAAAACGAAGCTTTGGATCTCACGGAAACAAACAGTATTACGATCGAAGCGGAGCACCCGCTAAAGAAGAACAGCTCTTTTATCAGACCTGTAAATAGACAGGATGCATCTGTTGTCCCTTATGAACGTGACAAGCGCTTATTGAATGCAATCGGCGGAGAGTCATGGGAAACGAGCGGGCAAACGGCTACATGGGAGATGGATGTGGAGGAAGCAGGCTACTACCAGATTTCCTTGAAAGTTTTACAAGAGAAACAATCAGGCTTTCCGGTGTTCCGGACAGTCATGATCAATGGAGAGGTACCTTTTGAAGAAGTAGAAAGCTATTCTTTCCAACAGGAGAAAAACTGGGTAAATGAAACGCTTAGCAATGAAGACGGGAAACCGTATTATTTTTATTTAGAGAAGGGGAAAAATACCCTAACACTTAAGGGTGATGCGTCACCTGTAAACCGCACGTTATTCGAAATGGATGAAGTGATGAAGGGCATTGAACAGCTCTCCTTATCTATTAAACGATTAACCGGAAACAACCAAGATCGCTCTCGCGGCTGGAGGATTACCGAGTACATGCCTGAGATAGAAGGGGAACTTACTTCCTGGGCGGATAAGCTTGAAGGAGAAAGTGAGTATCTGCTTGAGTTAAGCGATGGGAAAGAATCAGTAGAAATTGTATCGCTCAACATAGCCGTTGAACGGTTAAGGGAGCTTGCTGCAGATCCTGACAAAATCCCGGCACGACTGACTCAGCTATCAGAAGGCTCAAGTTCTGTCGCACAGCTTCTTGGAAATGCAACACTGGATTTGAAAAAACAGCCATTGATAATGGATCGAATATATATTCACGGTGACGAAAAGTTACCAAAACCAGAGCTAGGATTTTTTGCAAAAACAAAAGAATCTGTACTGAAATTCTTTCACTCGTTCCATTCTAATACGTTAGCAACGGAAGAAGTGGATGATGATGTGGTAGATGTGTGGGTAAACAGACCACGTCAATATGTAGAATTAATGCAGAACATGGTGGATCAAAACTTTACGCCTCAAACAGGAATTAAAGTGAGATTTTCCATCATGCCTTCTGAGCAAAAATTGATTTTGGCTAATGCAGCCAACAGTCAACCGGACCTTGCGCTTGGAATCAGTAGCTGGCTGCCATATGAACTTGCTATCCGTGGAGCGGCTTATGACTTAAGAGAGTTTGATGATTTCGATGAAACGCTTGCTCATTTTTCACCTGGCGCTTTCTTGCCAATGATCATTGAAGATGAGGTATATGGGTTGCCGGAAACGCAGGATTTCTTTGTTCAATTTTACAGAAAAGATATTTTAGGGGCCTTAGATGTTCCTGTCCCTGACACATGGGAGGATGTAGTAGATGTCTTGCCTGAGTTGCAACGCTTTGGATTAAATTACTACACGCCTATTGCTGGTGCAGTGGCGTTCAAGCCCTTCCAGTCAACCTCTCCTTTTATCTATCAACATCAAGGGGACATGTATAAAGAGGATGGCATGGGTACGACGATTGACAGCGATGAAACAGTCCGTGGGATTCAGCTTATGACGGACTTGAATACAATCTACAGCACGCCGCTTCAGGTGCCGAATTTCTATAACCATTTCCGTTATTCTACTTTGCCAATCGGTGTGTCTAACTTCCAGACTTATGTAGAGCTTACATCTGCAGCACCGGAAATCTCCGGTTGGTGGGACATTTCCCTTCATCCTGGAGTGGAAAGTGAGGACGGAGAAGTGGAAAGATGGGCAACGGGATCTGGACAGGCTGGCATGATTTTTAACGGCAGCAAGAATAAGGACGAAGCATGGCAAGTGTTGAAATGGTGGATGTCCACAGAAACACAGACTGACTTTGCCACTACCTTGCAAATCATGTATGGTCCATCCTATATGTGGAATACCGCAAATCTTGACGCTTTTAAACAATTACCATGGCCAGAGGAACATAAAGAAGTCATCTTAGAGCAATGGGAACATTTACGTGAAGTACCGAAAACGCCTTACACCTATATGGTAGAGCGTGAGATAAGTAATGTATGGAACCGTGTCGTCTTTGACGGGGAAAATACCCGTTCAGCAGTTGATGATGCGGTGGTGACCATTGACCGTGAAATGAGACGGAAGATGGAGGAATTCGGATATATGAAAGACGGAAAAATCGTGAAAACCTATCCGATTCCGACGATTGAACAAGTAGAAAGCTGGGTGGAAGAAAATGAGGAGTAGCCTTCAAAAGCATGCAAGTACATCGATCTTTCTTGCACCATATTTAATCTTTTTCTTTACCTTTATCATCATCCCGGTCATAGTGGCCATTCTATTATCGTTCACGTACTTCAATGCGATTGAGATGCCGAGCTTCATCGGGCTTGCAAACTACGTGAGTGTGCTTACCCAAGATGAGGTCTTCATGCAGCGCGTCTTGCCGAATACGCTGATGTTTGCAGTCATCGTCGGGCCGGGAGGATATATTTTATCTTTCCTGCTTGCCTGGATGCTGGCTCAGATCTCCAAAGGGCCACGAACTGTATTGGCGCTTATCATCTATTCCCCATCCATGACAGCCGGAATCGCGATGGCAGTTGTGTGGACCATCATTTTCAGTGGGGATCAGACGGGTTACTTGAATAGTTTATTGATTACGATTGGTGTCATCTTGGAGCCTGTACAATGGCTGCAATCACCAGATCACTTAATGACGATCATGATCGTGGTTACCCTTTGGGGGAGCATGGGAGTGGGATTCCTTGCGATGCTATCTGGTGTGTTGAACATTAATCGGGAAATCTATGAAGCTGGTTATATTGACGGTATTAAAAATAGATTCCAAGAAATCATCTATATCACCATTCCATCCATGAAGCCGCAGATGCTTTTCGGCGCAGTGATGGCAGTGGTCGGGACGTTCCAGGCCGGTGCGATCGGGGTCGCCTTATCCGGTGCCAACCCGACGCCTCAATATGCGGGTCAATTAATGGTCAATCACTTAGAGGACTATGGCTTCATCCGTTATGAAATGGGATATGCAGCAGCAATAAGCGTTCTATTACTATTATTCGTATATATTTTCTCAAAAATCGCTTGGCGTTTATTCGGAGAAAAAGACTAAAGAGATGGCTGTTTTCTTAGAGAAAGTTAATGAGTGGATTGGAGCGGAAGAAACTTGACTCAAAGCCACTGGAAAACTGAATTTTCATGTGCCTAGAGAAAACCTAGCTGGGGATTGGAGCAAAAGGCGAAGACTCCTGAGGGAGATAGCGCTAGTTGGAGACCCCGCAGGCGTAGCCGACGAGGGCTCCAGCAGTGCCCCTAGGAAAGCGAAGCCATTTGCAGAAATCCACAGCGGTGTCTAAACAACATTTTAAATCAGATTAACAATCTTTTTGAAAACATCCAAGCTATAAAACTTCTAATGTAGGGAGTGAATGATGTGTCGGCATTCCATGGAACGAAAATCAATCCAGACCGTTTTCACAAAAGCCAATTGAAATTCTATGCATTTCTAATACCGCTCGCCATCTTTATGGCTATGCCCATCGTCTTTGTCTTTTCTCACGCCTTTAAGCCGATTGATGAGCTATTCGCTTATCCACCGCGCTTTTTTGTGCAAAAGCCGACGATGCAGAACTTCATTGATTTAATGAACAACACAAGTACAACGGGTGTTCCAATGTCCCGTTACTTGTTTAACAGTATCTCCATCACCCTTATCGTCGTATTTGTCACAGTTCTTATCAGTACGATGGCAGGGTATGCCTTATCGAAAAAACGATTCAAACTAAAGAAAACCATCTTTGAAATCAACACACTTGCTTTAATGTTCGTTTCGGCGGCAGTCGTCATTCCGCGTTACTTGCTTATTGAAAAAGTGGGATTGTTGGACACGTTCCTTGTTCATATTTTCCCGTTGATCGCAATGCCGATCGGACTTTTCTTAGTAAAACAATTCATCGATCAAATACCGAATGAATTAATAGAAGCTGCTCAGATGGATGGGGCGACGGACTATCAAATTTTCCGCAAAATTATCATTCCGCTTGTAAAACCGGCGATTTCCACCATTGCGATATTATCGTTTCAACTTGTTTGGAATAACACGGAAACCTCGACATTGTTTGTTGATAATGAAAATTTGAAGACCTTTGCCTTTTACATGTCTACATTAACTTCGGCAACAAGTGGTAACACGGTAGCGGGCCAAGGAATGGCGGCAGCGGCATCTTTAATTATGTTCATTCCAAATTTAATCATCTTTATCATTTTACAAAGTCAAGTAATGAATACGATGGCACATTCAGGAATCAAGTAGAAGGGGGAGAAAAAGAGTATGAAGCACATTTTCATTGGCTTATTGACTGTATGGTTAATCCTCCTTTCTCCTTTGCAATCTTTTGCAGCCCTGTCTGTTCCATATAATACAGAGACGGTATCAACAGAAGGGGATATCATTGAAACGCAGACTGCTTATATTCCGGTGGGGCTTTTCGGAAGTACAAATGATATAGTCAGTCCGGAAGATGTCTATATCGATCAGAACAATGATGTATATGTGGCTGATTCCGGTACGAAGAAAATCACCAAGTTCGATGAGAATGGTAGAAAACTGTTAGAGGTCGGAGAAGGAATCCTGCAAATGCCGACTGGGGTTTTTGTGGATGAAGAACAGCAAATATATGTAGCAGATTATACAAATGAAAAAGTTTACCGTTTTTCTGAAGATGGAGAAATGCTCCAAGAATACGGCAGACCGGATTCTCCCCTTTTTGGGACAAGAACGCCGTATAAACCACAAAAAATCACCGTGGACAAACGAGGCAACCTCTACATTATCGGAGAGGGTTCAACAAATGGGATCATCCAGGTTGGCCAGGATGGCACATTTCTTGGATTCTTCGGGGTAAACCGTACAAGACCGTCGTTAATGTCTGTCATTCAAGATGCCCTGACAACCGATCAGCAACGCTCCAGCATGTTTTTAAAAGTGCCGCCAGCGCCGACTAATATTGCGATTGATGAAAAAGGACTTGTTTACACCATTACAGCGGGTACTAGCTTTGAAGTCATCCGGAAACTTAATATTGCGGGTGGGAATATTTTATCGCCATACATTTCTGAGATTACCAATCTTCAGGATATCTCAATGGGGCCACTTGGAAATTTCTTTGTTTTAGCTAAAGATGGAAGAATCTATGAGTATGATAGTTTCGGGAATCTGCTCTTTATTTTTGGCGGAAAAGACGATGGAACAAACCGCCTGGGATTGTTTATGGATCCTTCAGGAGTTGCAACAGATAATCTCGGCAGGGTTTTTGTTACAGACCGTGAGCGCGGAACCGTTCAAGTGCTCGAACCAACAGCCTTTGCAGAAATGCTTCATGGCGGGATCTCGCTCTATGCTCAAGGGCTTTACATAGAGAGTGAGCAATATTGGAGCGAAGTGTTACGGATGAATTCTTCCATTGGCCTTGCGCACAACGCCATGGGGGAAGCTTACTATAAGCAGCAGGAATATGAAGCGGCTTTAGAATCTTTTGAACTGGTAGGGAATGTAGAAGGCTATTCGGACTCTTTCTGGGAAATTAGAAATCAGTGGATGAATGAAAACCTGAGCACTGTTTTTGCTATCTTAATCGGCTTATTTGCTGTCAGGGCGACCTTGCTTTTTGCAGATAAAAAGAAAGGAATCTTAGCACCGGCAAGAAAAAGATGGCAGGCACTTAAAAGTAAGAAACTATTAAGTGAGCTATTATTTCTAGGTAAGTTTTTACGTCATCCAATCGACAGTTTCTATTATATTAAAAGACAGAGAAGGGTCAGTGTTTTATCGGCCACCATTCTTTACGTCATCTTGTATGCCGAATTCTTGTTCATGAAATATTTCACAGGATTTATTTTCAGGGGCGGTATTACGCTTGAGCAAATCAATTTTGGGATGGAATTCATTCTGTTATTCCTACCAATCATACTTTTCATCGTATCCAACTATCTAGTCAGTACTATTAACGATGGAGAAGGAAGATTCTCCGATATTTATATTGGAACCATTTATTCATTGGCACCGATTATTGTGCTCTTGGTTCCAATTACGCTCATGTCCAATGTACTTACGCTAAATGAATACTTCTTGTATGTATTCTTTATGCAAGTGATGATGGGATGGTCGTTAATTATCTTGTTCATCATGATCAAAGAAATTCATGCCTTTGAATTCTGGGGAACGGTACGAAATATATTTACGACGATTTTCTGTATGCTCATCATAGTATTGGTATGCTTCATCATCTACGTATTGATGGATCAGGTTATTGATTTTGTAACAGCAATCATTCAGGAGGTGATTCTCCGTGTTTAAAAAAATTCTGCTTGTCATGCTTATCGCCATTCTTCCGGTATCCGTATTCGCTGAATCATTGACATCAAAAGAAGAGTTGGAAGAAATCGAGGTGGAAACAGAGCTCGGAGAAGAGACACTCCGCTTTGATTCCAATCAGTTCACCCAACCAGAGGGAGAGAATAAACCTCTGCCCGAAGGAAGCCTTGAAGGTTTTACCAAAGTAACGGAGAACGACAAGCTTGCCTTGTATGTGCAAGAAGAGTCGCTGGCTATAAAGATTCAGAACAAAGAAACGGGCTATATTTGGCACTCAGGTGTTGATAATTCAGAGAACTACCGTTTGAACAACACATGGACAGATATGGTGCAATCCGCCATCACGATTGATTACTTGGATCGCCGCGGTAACATCAAAACAGAAAGCATTCTGACAGAAGAGACAAAGCCGAACATTCAATTAAACGACAACGGCTTTACTGCAGAAATTGATTTCCGTGGTTCCAGCATTGAAGTCGTACTGAATGTAACGCTTGAAGACGAAAGCATCGTGATTGATGTGCCGGATGAAGGCGTACAAGATGGTACTTACAATAAGATTGTAGCGATGAAAGTTTATCCATTCCTAGGTGCTTCCCACATGGATGATATCACCGGATACTTGTTTATTCCGGACGGAAGCGGTGCGCTCATGCGTTTTGAAAAGAGTGCGTTCCGTTCAGATACACCATTCATCGGTGCCATCTATGGAGAAGATGAAGGCTTTACGAGACCGCAAAGCACAGAAGATGACACATACCCGGCACAGACGATTTCCGTTCCTGTGTACGGTGCCGTACATGGTGTCAAACAAAATGCCTTCATCACATCCATTGAGGAAGGCCAAAGCTATGGAAGAATTCTAGCTTATCCGTCTGGTGCCTCTACTGATTTCTTTTGGGTAACATCAGACTATCAATATCGCTTTAATTATTTTCAACCGACAAGCAAGAGCATGGGAGGCTTTAACGTCTACCAAGAAGAAAAAAACAGCTTCACTATCAAACAGAAAGTCATGTTTTTATCTGACGAAGAAGCAGACTATGTCGGAATGGCCAACAGATATCAGCAGCATTTAGAAGAAAAAGGCACGCTTTCTGGCAATAATGAAGACAAGGTAGATCTTCGCCTGGAACTTTTAGGCGGGGAAACGAAAAAAGGCCTGATCTGGAATTCTGTGGAGCAAATGACAGAGATCCAAGACATTCCTCGTTTTGTTGAAGAGTTGGAGCAGAATGATGTCGATAATCTGCATGTGGTGTTAAGAGGCTGGACAAAAGGCGGCTTGACAGGAACCCTGCCACAGAAGTTTCCGATAGAGAAGAAAGTGGGCAGAAAAGGGGAGTTGGAGGAAACCATCCAAACTTTAGAGGAAAAAGACATTCCTTTCTATCTGCACACAGACTTCACGACTGCTTTTGACGGCGCATCCGGCTTTTCCGGAAGCAAGGATGTGTCCAAGAAAATTAACGGCCAGCCGATGACGAAAAGTCAATTTGGTTATAGCAGTTATTATCTCAGTCCTGCGAAATCGCTTGAAATTGCCAAAAAAGATGCAGCGGATTTCAAGGATCACGGAGTAGAAAACATAGCTGTGGAAACGACTGCAAGTAAACTATTCTCTGACTTTAATAAGGGCATGTCCTCTTCAAGAGCAGAGATGATGGAATCGAATCAAGAACTTTTTGCACATTATCAGGAACAAAATATGGACTTATCTCTATATCGTCCGAATGACTATGCTTGGGGCTATATGAGCAAGTACTTGGATATGCCGATGTATTCCTCCAACTATATGTTTGTAACAGACACCGTTCCGTTCTTACAAATCGTCTTGAAGGGACACACGCCGTATTATGCGACCTTCTCCAACTTCTCTCATAATCCAACGGAAGAAGTGCTAAGAATGATTGAGTTTGGTGCTTATCCATCCTTTTATCTGACGAGGGAGTCCGCACAGCTATTAATGAAGACTCCATCAAGAGGTTTGTATACATCAGAGTTTGCTAGTTGGAAAGAAGAACTGATTAGTCAATACAGTCAAGTGAAAGAAAGTCTTGGAAAAGTAGAAAACAGCTCAATTGTCGATCGGATTGTCAATCAACAAGGGGTGTCTGAAGTTGTTTATGAAAATGGGGTATCCATTATCGTCAACTACACGGATTCAGACGTGTCCATTGACGGAACAACGGTCAAGGCTACGTCATTTAGCATAAAAGAAGGGGGGAATTAAGCATGAAGCAGCTATCCATGCGCTCGAAGAATTCGCTGACAGGATTATTGTTCATCTCACCTTGGATTCTTGGGTTTCTCTTATTCACAGCTTATCCCCTCTTTTATTCGTTGTACTTAAGTTTTCAAAAAGTACGGATCACCACAGAAGGCATCCAAACGACCTTTGTAAAGTTTGATAATTTTAAAGATGCTTTTACAGTGGACGCGCTGTTTACACAAAAGCTATTGACGTTCGTGCAGGAGCTTGTGTTATCAGTTCCAATCATCATTGTGTTTTCTTTAATCATCGCGATTCTATTGAATCAGCCGATCCGCTTTCGTAATTTTTTCCGGATGATTTTCTTCTTACCGGTTATCATTGCGAGCGGCCCGGTTATCAATGAATTAATCTCGCAGGGTGTGACATCCATTCCTTCCATCAAGGACTATGCGGTGTTTGAAACAATGCTCTCAGCGGATTCCTTATTCAGCAGTGTACTACTGTATTTAATGGATAACCTGATCATCATTTTATGGTTTTCCGGGGTGCAGTTCTTAATTTTCCTGGCAGCCTTGCAAAAGATAGATACACAAGTCTATGAAGCTGCCAAAATTGACGGGGCGTCCAACTGGGAGTGCTTTTGGAAGGTGACACTGCCAAGCATTTTCCCGATGATCGTCGTTAACACGGTTTATACGATAGTGACATTCTCGATATTCTCGTTAAATCCAGTCATTGAGCATATCCAAACGAATATGTTTCAAATCAATACAGGCTTTGGTTATGCCTCAGCCCTATCATGGATTTACTTCTTATTGATTGCGGTGGCACTGGGTATTTCAGTCGCACTGTTAACTGTTAGAGGAAGAAAAAATTATGCTTAAAGGAGGCCGTTATCATGGCAAGCGAATCGCTGACTAACCGCAAACCAAAAGGGACAGGCATCGTGACCAGGTTGAAAAAGCTCGCTTTCGGAATGAAAGGGAACGACGGCCTTCTCTATAAGCTATTCATTTACGGCTTATTGATTGGAATTGGCTTTGTATACTTATTCCCGTTGCTTTATATGATTTCTTATAGTTTGAAAAGTTTGGATGATATCTTAAATCCACTGGTAAACTGGATTCCGACGCAACTTTATCTGGAAAACTATCAAGCTGCTTATGCGGTATTGAAATTCCTGCCTACTTTATTGGAATCTTTATATGTGACAGCTATTCCTGCCATCGTTCAAACGGCAGTGTGTGCGGTTGTTGGTTATGGGTTTGCGCGCTTTGCCTTTCCATTCAAACGAACCATGTTTGTGTTGGTATTGGCGACGTTCATCATTCCTCCTCAAGTGACGGTCATCCCTCGTTATGTATTTTTTAACGAGATTGGTATTCTGGGAAGCATTCAGGCTTTCTTGTTTCCGGCCTTACTTGGACAAGGAATCAACAGCGCAATCTTCATTCTGATTTTCTATCAGTTCTTTAAAATGATGCCAAAGGCGCTTGAGGAAGCTGCTCAGCTTGATGGCGCAGGATATTTACGGATATTCTTGACACTTGCGCTTCCGATGGCTGCACCTGCGATCATCATTTCGTTCTTGTTTTCCTTCGTTTGGTACTGGAACGAAACATATTTGGCAGCGATCTATTTTGGTAACTCATTAACAACCTTACCGCTCGAGCTCCAAAAGTTCGTAGCCACCTATCAACAAATGTACCCGCAAAGTGGCGGGGAAGCATCTGAAATAAATGAAGGTATCAATATGGCAGGAACGGTCATGACGATCTTGCCGATGCTAGTTGTTTATGCCATCACGCAACGCTGGTTTGTCGAAGGTGTGGACCGCTCTGGTATAGCGGGTGAATAAGTGGGTAAAGAGTGCCGTTATGGCCTCTTTATCGAAATAAATAGAAACGTTTCGACAAATGAGATAGATTTTATTACACAAAAGCTTATAATTATGCATTATTTTAGTGAAAACGTTTCGTATTGGTGCAATGCGATTGGGGAGGTAATTAAGGATGGCTAAAAACATGGAAAGTCTTCTAGAACAAATGACATTAGAGGAGAAAATAGCCCAGCTCATGCAATTGGCAACATTCTTCTATAAAGGTGCAGCAGGGGATGGAGAAATTACCGGTCCTCTTGAAGATATGGGAATCTCAAATAACGTGGTGCAAAACAGCGGTTCCGTCCTTGGTGCATCAGGGGCATGGGAAGTTGCCAATATTCAACGAGAGCACCTTGCTGAAAACAGGTTGGGAATTCCTCTACTGATGATGGCAGATATTGTCCACGGATTTAAAACCATCTTTCCTGTACCTCTTGCGATTGGTTGCTCCTGGGATACAGAACTTGCCGAAAAGAGTGCAGAAATTGCCGCAAAAGAAGCATCTGTTTCTGGTGTTCATGTCACGTTTGCACCGATGGTCGATTTAGTAAGAGATCCAAGGTGGGGACGTGTGATGGAATCAACCGGGGAAGATCCTTATTTGAACAGTGTCTTTGCCAAGGCCTTTGTTCGAGGCTTCCAAGGAGAGGACTTGACCAATGACACTCACCGTGTTGCAGCGTGCGTAAAACACTTCGCAGCATATGGCGCACCAGAAGGAGGGCGCGATTACAATACTGTCAACATGTCAGAAAGACAGCTTCGCGAGTCTTACTTGCCAGCGTATAAAGCAGCACTTGATGAAGGCTGTGAGATGGTCATGACCGCTTTTAACACGGTAGACGGCATTCCTGCATCCGGAAACAAAAAGCTGATGAGAGATTTGCTTCGCGAGGAGTGGGGCTTTGACGGTGTGATGATCTCCGACTGGGGCGCAGTAAAAGAACTGATTCCACATGGTGTTGCAGAAGACGAACGAGAAGCGGCGCTGAAAGGCCTTGAGGCAGGGGTGGACATCGAAATGATGACTGCCTGCTATGCAAAGAATCTTAAAGACCTTGTAGAGAGCGGGGAGCTTTCGGAAGCACTGGTTGATGAATCGGTCTTACGTATTTTAAACCTTAAAAACAAACTTGGTCTTTTCGAAAATCCATACCGCGGTACGAGTGAAGAACTAGAAAAAGAGGTCATTATGTCAGCGGAACACCGCCACGTGGCAAAGGAACTTGCCATTAAATCTAGTGTTCTTTTAAAAAATGACCAGGTTCTACCGTTAAATAAAAAGCAGAAAATCGCACTGATCGGACCGTTTGCCCAAAATGGTGACGTGCTTGGTCCTTGGTCCTGGCAAGGTTCAAAGGAAGCGGCAGTACAGCTATATGACGGACTGCTTGCAAAAACTTCTGAAGCCAATCTTTTGGTTGCACAAGGATCTGATATCGAAGCGATAACAGATGAGCAGCTCACAGAGGCTGTGGAGACAGCGAAGGGAGCAGATGTGATCGTCCTTGCACTTGGGGAAGCATCAGAAATGAGCGGAGAAGGTGGCTGCCGAGCTGACATCCGCTTGCCGGAAGCACAATTAAAGCTTGTAGCGAAAATAAGGGAGCTTGGAAAACCTGTCGTGACGGTTCTCTTCAATGGTCGTCCATTAGATCTTCATGGGGTGATCGCTGAATCCGATGCCTTGCTTGAAGCATGGTATCCGGGTACTGAAGCGGGATCAGCCATCGCAGACCTGTTGTTTGGAGATGCGAATCCTTCTGGAAGACTTACGATGAGCTTCCCGTACTCTGTAGGCCAGATTCCTGTTTACTACAACTGCTTCAACACAGGACGCCCGCAAGGCGAGAACAAGCAGGAACGCTATGTCACACATTATCTTGATATACCAAATGAGCCTTTACTTCCATTTGGGTACGGGTTAAGTTATACAACCTTTGCTTACAGCGATATGAGTTTATCTGCAGACAGTTTAACAGAAAACTCCAGCCTCGACGTGACAGTCAACGTAACGAACACTGGTGAGCGTGCCGGAGAAGAAACGGTGCAGTTCTATATCCGTGACCTGTCTGGTGAAATCGTCCGCCCGCTTAAAGAGCTAAAAGGCTATGAAAAAGTATGGCTAGAGCCTGGTGAAACAAAACAAATAACCTTTACCATCACAGAAGAACAGCTCCGATACTACCATTCGGACCTGAGTTTCCAAAGCGACAAAGGCAAATTCCACGCCATGATCGGCCCGAACAGCAACGAATTGACGATAAAAGAGTTCGTTTTAAATAAGTAGTATGAAATCATCTGCGCCGTAAAAGCAACAACCATTAAAGGAGGACTTTAATCATGCAAACAACAACAGCCAATCAAAAAATTAACATAGAAGCCGGAGATGTTCGTTTTACTTTCCTTAACAGCGGGGACCTCTTCGAAGCAACACACAAAGAAATCATGATCAACCAATGGATGTCCAACCCAATCGACGGTGCACTGAACAATCTATACCTTCGCGTTCACGACGAAAACGGTATCCACGCCTACCCGCTACTAGGCGTAAAATCAACCAGCAACACGAGCTACTCCCAAAACGAAATCAAATGGGAAGGAACAGTTGCTGACATCGACTATTCTGTTAGCTTCCGTCTATCTGAAAAAGGCATCTGGTTCTGGGATGTAAACGTAAATGGCGCAGGCCAAACAGTGGATGTTGTCTACGGGCAAGACGTTGGAATCGGAAGCAAAGGACTTGTCCGTACAAACGAATCTTACTTGTCCCAATACATCGACCACACCGTATTTGAAGACGAGCAAAATGGCTATGTTGTCTGCTCCCGTCAGAACCAGCCGCAGCCTGGAGGTTTTCTATACCTGCAGCAAGGTTCCCTGACAAAAGCAGCAGGCTATTCAACAGACGGCTTCCAATTCTTCGGTCTTTCTTATAAAGAAACAAACGAGCCAGAAATCTTAACAAAAGAAACGCTTGCCAATGAAATCTATCAGTATGAATTTGCTTTTACAGGATTGCAATCTGAAAAGGTTATACTTGATGGACAAAAAAGCTTCGTATTTTATGGCCAGTTCAAAGAAAACCATCAGGAAGCTGTAACAGAGCTTGAGTTTACAGACGAGGTAGCACAAGCTTGGGAAGAAGTGAAGAACCTTGCATCCGACTCTTCTGAGGAGCTGGAAAAAGTTACGGCCAACGCCAACCTATCCGGGGTGCTTTCCGGGTCTTCTTTTACAAAAGCGGAACTAGATAAGTACTTCCCGGTTCGCAAGCAAGAAGAATGGGATGGAGACACCTTGCTTTCCTTCTTCACCGATACGTATGAGCATATCGTGTTAAAAGAAAAAGAGCTTATCGTGGAGCGCCCGCACGGCCATATCATCATGTCAGGCAACAATGACAAAATGACGGAAAACATCATCACTTCCACATCTTATATGTACGGTATTTTCAACTCACAGCTTGTGGTAGGAAACACGTCCTTCCATAAAATGATGACAAACGCTCGTAATGCGTTGAATGTCATGAAAACTTCCGGTCAGCGCATTTACGTGGAAGTGGAAGGACAGTACAAGCTACTAACGATGCCTACTTTATTCGAAATCGGCTTTAACTATGCCCGCTGGTTCTATAAAACCGCAGACGACGTGATCGTGGTAACAAACTATACAGTAGTAGATTCCCCAGACGTTCAATTAGAGGTAACGTCAGAAAACGGCAAAAACTACCGCTACCTTGTTACAAATCAAATCTCAATGAACAACAATGAGCTGGTTGTTTCTTATGACATGAAACAGGATGGCAAGGTGTTGACGTTCAAAGCGGTGGACGGGTCTGACAGCAAGCATGTTTACCCTGATTTGGCATACAAACTGACCGTGGAAGGCACTGACTTTACGGTAAGCGACGAAACGAAGCTTGCAGAAGGAGTCGTTCCAGGATCTGCTTCCCTAGTTGTATTGGAAACAGAAGCAACAGCAAGCTGGACAATGACGGTTCAAGGGTTATTGCACGGTGAAGAGCGAGAATTTGCGACGCCGGACTTTGCGACAGAAGTAGAGCGCTACCGTGCATTTTTTGAAAAAGTGATGAACGGATTCAAGTTGTCATTGGGCAGCGAAAGCAAGGAAGAGATAGAAAAGATGAATGCCACTGCATGGTGGTACACACACAACATGCTTGTTCACTACTCGGTGCCTCATGGCCTTGAGCAGTACGGTGGAGCGGCATGGGGCACGCGTGATGTTTGCCAAGGGCCAACGGAATACTTCATGGCCACGCAAAACTATGAAAGTGTGAAGGAAATCATCAAAAAAGTTTACACTCATCAATATGAGGACACGGGGAACTGGCCGCAATGGTTCATGTTCGATCAATACAACCGTATCCAAAGTGAAGAGAGCCACGGAGATATCATCGTTTGGCCACTTAAAGTGTTAAGTGATTACCTGACGATCACAAAAGATTTCTCTATTTTAGAAGAAAAGGTTCCTTATACGGTACGTGGTGCTTTCACATTCACAGAAGAAAAAGCTACTGTGTTGGAACATGCGAAAAAAGAAATTCAATACATTAAGGATCACTTCTTACATGATACCTTCCTATCTTCCTATGGGGACGGAGACTGGGATGACACGCTGCAGCCGGCAAATGCACAGTTGAAGCAATATATGGTATCAAGCTGGACTGTTTCCTTAACATATCAAGTGTTGAATACTCTTTCCAAAGCACTTGAGGAAGTGTTGACAGATGAAGCCGAAGATTTGAAGGCTTTGGCAAAAGGAATTGAAATTGACTTTAATAAATACATGCTTGCAACTGACGTGATTCCAGGTTTCGTTTACATGGAAGATCAGGACAAACCAGAATTGATGGTACACCCTGAAGATACGAAAACAGGTATTCATTATCGTTTGCTGCCGATGACTCGCAGTATGATCAGTGAACTATTAACACCAGAACAAGCGAAAGCACATTTTGACCTGATTAAAAAAGAATTGTACTGCCCGGACGGCGTGCGCCTTATGAACAGACCGGCAAACTATGCAGGTGGTGTCAGCACTCACTTTAAGCGTGCAGAACAAGCCGCAAACTTCGGTCGTGAAATCGGACTTCAATATGTGCACGCACATATCCGTTATGTGGAAGCAATGGCCAAGCTTGGGAAGACGGATGAAGTGTGGAGAGGTTTGAATACCATCAACCCAATCAATATCCAACAGGCAGTGCCAAACGCGGAACGCCGTCAAAGCAACGCCTACTTCAGTTCTTCTGACGGACAGTTCAATGACCGTTACGAAGCACAAGAACAATTCGGCAAACTGCGCGATGGCTCTGTAAAAGTAAAAGGCGGCTGGAGAATCTACTCTAGCGGACCGGGAATCTACATGAACCAATTGATTTCCAACTGCCTCGGCATCCGTTTCCAAGCTGGAGACCTCGTAGTGGATCCAGTGTTGCCAGCTGAACTTGACGGGCTGCACTTTACTTATAAAGTAAATGGACATGATGTTCAATTCGTTTATCACTTAGGTCAACAGCAGAAGGAAGTTCGTATGAATGACAAGTTAGTGGCTGGAGCAGAAGTTTCCAACCGCTATCGCAGCGGTGGATTTGTCATCAGCAAGGCCGCATTGGAACAACATTTGGTTGACGTTAAAAATAAGATCGAGGTATTTATCTAAGCATTTTTACCACTAAAAGGGTAAAATAGGAAGATACCAATTTAAATATAGGATACGGCGTAGATTTATGTACGCCGTATTTCTTTGTGAGGAGAGAAAGTCTTGAAAAAAGTGAAAGTGGGAGTCATCGGGACAGGTACGATCAGCGGTATTTATTTAGAAGCGCCAAGCAAATTTTCCATCTTGGAAATTGTTGCAGTGGCTGATTTGAATATGGAGCGTGCGAAAGAAAAGGCAGCAGAATATAACGTAAAGAAAGTCTACACGGTCAAAGAAATGCTGGCAGATCCGGAAATTGAAATGGTCATCAATTTAACGATTCCAAAAGCACATTATGAAGTGACACTTGCTGCACTTGAAGCGGGCAAGCACGTCTTTGTGGAAAAACCATTGACGATCGATGTAGAGGAAGGGAAAAAACTTTTAGAACTGGCGGAGCAAAAAGGGCTTCGTGTTGGTTGTGCCCCAGATACCTTCCTTGGTGGTGCGCTGCAAACTTGCCGCAAACTAATCGATGAAGGAGTTATCGGCAAGCCTGTAGCAGCAACAGGTTTCATGCTTGGGGCAGGTCCTGAAGGCTGGCACCCGGCTCCTGATTTTTACTATCAAAAAGGTGGAGGACCAATGTTTGACATGGGGCCATACTATCTAACAGCTTTCATTCACCTTTTCGGACCAATCAAACGAGTGACAGGCTCGACCCAGTCGGCTTTTGAAAAGCGAACCGTGACAAGGGAAGAAGATTACGGACGCCAAATTCCAGTAGAAACACCAACACATGTCACAGGCTTGCTTGATTTTGAAAATGGAGCGGTCGGAACACTGATTACAAGTTTTGATGTGATGGGGGGTACACAGCTTCCCTGCATGGAAATCTACGGCACAAAAGGTACATTGAGTGTACCGGATCCGAATAATTTTGGCGGTGCGATCCGTGTCCGGGAAATGGGGGCGCACGACTTTAAAGAAGTTCCACTCGAATATGGATATTCCGATAACAGCAGAGGAATTGGAGCGGCAGATATGGCCCATGCAATCAGAGCCGGAAGAAATCACAGGGCAAATGGACAGATGGCCTTGCAGGTATTAGAGGTCATGCATGCGATTCACGAGTCTTCAGTGGAAGGAAAGCATATTCTCATTCAAAATGCTTGTTCTCGCCCCGAAATCCTTCCTTTTGGATTGAGTCAGGACAATCAGGAACTGTTTGAAAAATAAGCGGGATTCCCTTTTATTGAGCCCTTTATTGAAGCTATAAACTATTGAATAATAGCAACGTTTACATTATGCTAGAGGTAGGAGATTGAAACGTTTCGAACGGAGGCGGATTCGCATGTCATTTCTGGCTGTGCGGTCTGTCTTTAAAAGGGGGTTAAGCAAGGTGGCAACAATCAAAGATGTGGCAAAGCTAGCGGGAGTAGCTGTTTCGACGGCATCCTATGCTTTAAATAATGTAAACAAGGTCAGTCCGGCTACGATGAAAAAGGTCCAAGAAGCTGCAAGGGAACTCAACTATTTTAAAAATGGCTTTGCATCTGATTTAAAAAGAACAAAGACCAATACCATTGCACTTATTTTAAGGGAT
This sequence comes from Bacillus sp. m3-13, assembly GCF_000175075.1. Lineage (NCBI taxonomy): Bacteria > Bacillati > Bacillota > Bacilli > Caryophanales > Bacillaceae > Bacillus > Bacillus sp. m3-13. The sequence goes on along the minus strand of NZ_ACPC01000020.1, from coordinate 151,528 downwards.
TTATCTGGCCCGTTCTATTCCGAACTCATCAAAGGGGTACAGGAAGTGACAACGGCAAATGGCTATGACCTGATCGCGTGCAGCTCTGTCGGCGGAGCACAATCCACGGCAGCCAAATTTTTAAAAGAAAAACGGGTGGATGGTGCGATCATCCTTGCCCATAACATAACAAATGATATTGTCTTAGAATCAGCCCGCGAAGGCTTCCCAATCGTGGTACTTGACCGAAAGCTTGATCATGAGTTTGTGTATCAAGTGGAAGTGGACAATATCCATGGCGGATATGCGGCTACAGAGTATCTGATAAACAAAGGGCATCGTGAAATCGGCTATGTGAGCGGACCAATGAACTCCCACGATAACGAGATGCGTTTTGACGGGTATATGTCTGCCTTAAAGGACCATGGCATCCAATACCAGAACAAATGGAAGCTGTCCGGAGATTTTACGCGTGAAGGCGGCTACCGGGCAACGAAAATGCTGATCGCGCAACGCCAGCTTCCCGAAGCAATTTTCTACGCCAATGACGAGATGGCAATCGGCGGTCTTCAGGCATTTAAAGAAAACAAAATCAGTGTGCCAGAGGATATTTCCATCATTGGTTATGATGATATCCAGCTTGCTGAGTATGTGAGTCCGCCTTTGACAACCGTGAGGCAGCCAAAGTATGAAGTTGGGGCATTAGCGGTACATGTAGTATTCCAAGCGTTGGCCAAAGAAGATTCAGTAGAAAACTACTATAACCTTTCTACCGAGATTGTGGAGCGTAAGTCGGTTAAGTAAGGAGAAAATGAAGTTATGTTAGGGCCTTTTCTGTTGATGATATGACAGGGAGGGCTTTTTGTGTGATTGGTGGGGGAGTTTGACGGTTGGATCGGCGTTTATCCATTGTAAAAAGATTTTATCCATTGTTCAGAGCCATATATCCATTGTAAAAAGATTTAATCCATTGTAAAAAAAATATATCCATTGTAAAACTGATTTATCCATTTTCCCTCTTTCCCATCAAGTTCACTCCAGTCATCTTCCATACCCTTTCCTGTACTTACTCCCACCCTTCACGCGAAAAGTCGGAATTTTACTATCTAGTTCGGACTTTAACATTGAAAACGCTTTATTATCCATTTATAATGTAGGAGAGTTATCTTGAGACGTTACATATACAGCAATATGGAAACGTTCCCACACTCATGACCACAACAAATTAATAGAGTTAGAGATTTTGCAAAAATATAAGTAACCTAGCTGATGATTGGAGCGAAAGGCTTAGACTCCAGTGGAAGATAGCACTAGGTGGAGACCCCGCAGGCTTGCCGAGGAGGCTCCAGCAGGGCCCCGCGGAAAGCGAAGCCAGTCGCAGAAATCAGCAGCGGTGTAACCAAAATAGAATGGTAGTAAGGAAAGGAGCAACAACAATGATTAAAGTAACTGTATGGAATGAAAACCGCCATGAACAAACAAACGAAAAGGTGAGAGAAGTATACCCAGAAGGTATCCACGGTGCCATCGCTTCCTTCCTAAAAGAAGAAGACTACGAAGTAAGAACAGCTACATTGGACGAGCCAGAACACGGACTTACCGAAGAAGTGCTAAACAACACTGACGTTCTTTTATGGTGGGGCCATGTGGCGCATGACGATGTGAGCGATGAAATCGTTACTCGCGTAAAGAATAGAGTACTAGACGGAATGGGATTGATCGTTCTCCACTCTGGTCATTTCTCTAAGATCTTTAAAACATTGATGGGTACAACTTGTGACCTGAAATGGAGAGAAGCGGACGAGAAAGAACGCATCTGGGTCGTATCACCAGGCCATCCAATCGCAGAAGGAATCGGGGAGCACATTGATATCGAGCGCGAAGAAATGTATGGCGAGCACTTCGATATTCCAGATCCGGACGAGCTAGTATTTGTGAGCTGGTTTGAAGGTGGAGAGGTATTCCGCAGCGGTTGCACATATAAGCGCGGAAGAGGGAAAGTATTTTACTTCCGTCCAGGACATGAAACATACCCGACTTACTATCATGAAAAAGTACAAAAAGTTATCAAGAATGCCGTTAACTGGGCAAAACCGACAACAATCGGCGATGTATATTACGGAAATGCAAAACCATTAGAAGAAATCAAAAGCAAATAAGGGGGATAACAAAATGAAGAAATTACGAGTTGGAGTAGTAGGATGCGGAAGTATCGCGAAGCACCGCCATTTACCGGAGTACCATGCAAACCCAAATGTGGAGCTTGTTGCACTATGTGATGTTGTTTTAGAACGCGCCGAGCAAGCTGTTGAAACTTACGGCGGAAAAGCATATGAAAGTTATCAAGAAATGATTGACCGTGAAGAATTGGATGTTGTGAGTGTGTGCACACCGAACTACCTGCATGCGCCTGTATCCATCTATGCATCCAAAGCTGGAGCGCATGTTTTATGTGAAAAACCGATGGCAACGTCTAAAGAAGAAGCAGACGAAATGATTGAAGCTGCAAAAGCATCTGGTAAAAAACTGATGATCGCGCACAACCAACGTTTTGTTCCATCCCACCAAAAAGCGAGACAACTGATTGAAAGCGGAGAAATCGGAAAAATCTACAGCTTCCGTACAGCATTCGGACATCCTGGACCTGAAGGCTGGAGTGTGGACGGAAAAGACAGCTGGTTCTTCCGTAAAGAAGAAGCATTCATCGGTGCGATGGGAGACCTTGGCGTGCACAAGTCCGACTTGATGCGCTACCTTTTAGGGGAAGAAATTGTGGAAGTGGGAGCATTCATCGAAACTTCTTCCAAAGAAAATACAGATGTGGATGACACGGCAGTTTGCGCGTTAAGAACAGAAAGCGGTATCGTTGGAACACTTGCTGCTAGCTGGTCTTACAAACGTGAAGATAACTCCACAATCATCTATGCGGAAAAAGCGGTTCTTCGTCTTGAAGATGATCCGACTCACTCTTTAGTCGTACAATATGCAACAGGTGAAACAGTTCGCTACGAATTAGGCAAAATTCAAAGCAATGACGCTGGCGGCCAAACTGGTTCTCATGTAATCGACCATTTTGTAGCAAGCATTTTAGAAAATAAAGAAGTACTTGTAGACGGAAACGAAGGCAAGAACTCCTTGATGGTTATTTTAGGAGCACTTGAATCCAACGAAACGAAGAAGATTGTCAACATCCAAAACGAATTGAACTAAGGAGCGTGAACACTAATGAAACTAGGCGTATTTACAGTCCTTTTTGCAAATAAATCTTTCACAGAAATGCTGGATTATGTAAAAGCGGCAGGGCTAGAAGCAGTGGAAATCGGTACTGGTTGTTATCCTGGCAACAACCATTGTCCATTGGATACTCTTTTAGAAGATGAAGGGGCACGCAATGCTTATATGGAGGAAATCCATTCCCGCGGCTTGCAAATCAGTGCATTCAGCTGCCACGGTAACCCAATTTCACCGGATGAGGCTTTTGCAAAAGAATCCCATGAAACATTACTAAAAACGATTGAACTTGCTGCATTAACAGGAGTGGAAGTAGTGAACTGCTTCTCCGGCGTACCTGGTGACAGCGAAAATGCGAAAGCGCCAAACTGGCCTGTTGCACCATGGCCAAATGAGTATGGCGACGTACTAACATGGCAGTGGGAAACAAAGCTTGTACCTTACTGGAAAGAAGTAGGGAAGTACGCAGAAGAGCGTAATATCAAAATAGGTCTTGAATTGCACGGCGGATTCTTGGTACATACGCCGCACACGATGCTGAAACTTCGTGAGTTAACGTCCCCTGCAATTGGCGCAAACTTGGATCCAAGTCATCTTTGGTGGCAAGGAATCGATCCTGTTGCAGCAATCAAAATTTTAGGAAAAGCTGGAGCAATCCATCATTTCCATGCAAAAGACACCTACATCGATCAGGATAATGTGAATATGTACGGCTTAACGGACATGCAGCCATACGGCGAAGTCCAAACTCGCGCATGGAGCTTCCGTTCTGTTGGATGTGGTCATAGTGTCCAAGAGTGGTCGGACATGATGAGTGCCCTGCGCACTTATGGCTACGATTATGTAGTCAGCATCGAGCACGAGGATCCGATCATGTCGATTGAAGAAGGATTTGCACGTGCGGTGACGAACCTTCAATCTGTGTTGATCAAAGAACAACCTGCTGATATGTGGTGGGTGTAAGTTTAGCTATTGTGAACAAGCAACCAACGATCTTGGTTGCTTGTTTTTAAAAAGCTCTTTTCTCAAAGAATGTTGCTAATCATTGGTAAAAAGTCGGCAATTGGACTTTTTACTGATTACGTACTCTAGAAATCGCAAGTAGTATGCTTTGTAAAACAGAGAAAAGAGCACGACAGTAAGTAAGATATCGGCTAGTTTGAGTATACGAAACAGCAACAAAGTTTACGAAAACAGCCTTTTAAAATAAGGAGGCGGTTGAGGATGAAGCATAAAATTGCCGCGCAACTATACACGGTGCGCGATCTATTGGAAAAAGATTTTATCGGAGTAGTTAAAGAACTAAAAGAAATGGGCTATGCTGGAGTGGAAATGGCAGGACTTTACGGCCATGATCCAAAAGAAATTGCGGCAGCATTGAAGGAATTAGGGTTATCTGTTGCAGGTATGCACGTAGGTTTGGATCGATTAAGTAACGAGCTTCCTGCTGTGTTGGATGAAGCGGAATTGTTTGGTACAAAACATCTTGTTATGCCTTATGTGCTAGAAGAGGACCGTACGGAGGAATATTATGCTTCTTTGAAGGCTGAGTTGAACGAGCTTGCTGCTGTGTTGAAAAAAGACGGCTACACGATCAGCTATCATAACCATGATTTTGAGTTTCATAAGGAAATTGACGGTAAGGTAGTCTTGGAATATTTGTTGGAGCCAAGTGCTGATAACTTGCTGCATGCCGAATTGGATGTTTATTGGGTAACGAAAGCTGGTCGTGATGTTCTGGAATTCTTGTCACCATTAGCTGGCCGTGTTCCAACTTTACATATGAAAGATATGGCTGCAGGTGAAGAAGGAAGCTTTGCAGAAGTAGGAACAGGGGTCATCGACTTTGAACCGGTATTGCGTTGGGGAGAAGAGAACGGCGTACAGTGGTACATCATTGAGCAAGATGTGTGCCCGGGGAATCCTTTGGACAGTTTGCGGGTGAGTATTGGGAACTTGCAAGGGATGATGGATAGAATGTAATGTTTTGTTGAACAGGTCGCCTCCGGAGTAAGGGGGCTACCTGTTTTTTTGTGGTTTTGGGAAATCGGCATCAACTTGATTGGTTTTGGCACGAACTCGGGGTGTTTTGGCACGAACTTTCATCATTTTGGCACAAACTCACCCTGTTTCCGCACGAACTCGACTAAATTACAGTAAAAATGCCCAGATACCGTGCTCCTATGAAGAGGAAGGGTATCTGGACACCTGTTTTAATTAAATTTGACCACCAAATGATCATCAATTTTTCCATGTTTCTTAGAAGTAATCAATACTTTTGAAGAATCAACCTCTTTTACATGATAATTAGCATTCTCCAGCACACCCCTGTTTGTTTCCAAGAGAATGCTGTCACTGCTTTGTGTCAGTCGGAAGGCAATGGAGTCAGCGGAAACCTCCATAATTTCAGCAGTCGAATAAACTATTTTCACTCCCGGTCTCTCCAAGGATACATTCATCGGTAACATCACACCATCTTTACTTTGAAGGGTGAACGTGCGGCCTTCCAAAAACACCTCACCGTCTAAACGAACCTGAATCTCCTTCTCAAATCCATCCAAATTCAATAGATGAATAAAACGCTCATCGCCATTAGATACAGAAGTCGAGAAAATCCCATGGTACCCGCAATCATGAGTTAGACCCGCCACAGCACCAAGTCGCTCCAAGGCAGTTTTAAAAAGGTCGATATCGCAACGGTAAGCTGTAGCAAGCACGATGGCACGCCCTTTGCCAACCTTCGCGTCAAAACCGCATACATCATCGGATTCGGTCACACGCATGATAGCTTCCGCACTAGAACCAAGTTCAAATGTCTGTGTAAAATAAGTGCGGATTTCATGGCGATTGGCTGCCCATCCGTCTGCAGTTAAGGACATAAAGCGGCCATGTTCATTGAATGTTACAGCTAAAGGCTTCACGCCAAGTGCATCTGCAAGTGCGGTAAAAGGCTTGCCTTCCATATCAAAAGTCGGAACCTCGCCATACAACAGAATTCCTCCACCACGCTGCAAATACTCCAACAATTTCAACTGGACTTCTCTGTCCATATAACGGGCAGAAGGTAGCACTAGCGCCTTGGTCACTTCAGGATCCAACACCTTATTTTGTACATCCACGGAACTGAAACGGTAGCTTCCAAGCAGCATGGCCCGCGCAACAATCTCCCACGCACCTGCCCCACGATGCATCGTGATGTTGTCTACAATCTCTCGCATTTTCATGCTCTCAGGATAACGATATTCGGTCATATAATAGTCCGGGATAAACGCAAATGCTACAGCATCTCGGTCTTCATCCATTGCGGCGAGCTTGTCCCCGACTGCCATCATCGTTTTGATGGAACTGGCCATGCGAGGGAAAGTGTAGTTGAGCTTGCCCTCTGGATTGACCGGTGCCGCAAAACCGTGACGCTCTCCAGTAGAAGCAATACGTCCGTTTCCGTCGCCTGCTGCTTCATCCATTTTATAGTTATACCCACCTGTAAACAGGTAATAGTTAATCAGACGATTTCCTTGTGCGACACACATTCTTGTTTTAAAATCGGCTGCGGATACGTCATAGCGACCGCCATATGTTTCCCCAAAGTTGCCATCACCACAATTGAACTCGACGCTAGTCAAAGGTTGATCAGGATTGTGAACTGCATCCATAAAACCATTAATCAAGTAAAGATCTTGGAATGATTCCATATCCAAGTCTCCGAAGTAAATATCAGAACCGGACATATACCCCTCACTTTGGGTATAGGACTCATAAAGCTGAGAGATCCCAATCGGATACGTTAATCCGCGGCCGCCGCCTGTTCCATGAATATTGACGATAAATGGAACATCTTTCACATCGAACTCTTCGGCATAATCCCGCAAAATAGCGACATAGCGTGCAAAGCGATTTCTCATGTAATGCCCAAGGTCACGCATCAATTCGGCTGCATACCCTTCTTTTGGAGAGCGGATACCAGTGATTCTCTCGGATGCATCATGCAGATTAAATGGATATCGCTCCTTTAACTCCGCCTCTTCGTAATTCTCTTTTAACCAACGAGAAAAGTCCTCCAACAACTGCTCTGTCAAATCAGGACAATTGCTGACCCAAGATAGCATGCCAATTTCATTATCAAGCTGCACTCCTATAATATTGCCGCCGTTTGTGTGCAAGCGGGGAGCGATGACTGCCATCACTGCCTCATACCACTTTTTTGTTTCTTTTAAAAAGTTTGGAGCCAAGTAATCGAGTGTTGGTGTGGTTGCTGCATTTCCATCCCAACCGACTGGAACAACTTCCGGGTGCTTCTTAGATACCCAATGAGGTATTCCTTCATTTTTCATTTCTGCCATAATGAACGGGCCTGGTCTCGCAAAGAAATATAGATCATTTGCGGCACAAAGGTCGATAATTGCACCCAAATCCAATTCCGGTCGAGTGCGGCCATCAAGATCCATCTGTCCTTCCACCGGTTCATGGCACAACCATGGGATATATGTTGCTACAGCATTACAGCCTGCATCCTTCAGTTTGTTGATGCGGTCCTGCCAATCTTTTCGCTCCAAACGGTAATAATGTATCTCTCCGCACATAATAAGTACGGGACTTCCATCTATAAGTATCTGTTTATTTTTAATTTCAATCATGTCTTTTCATCCCCTTAATGTAAAATAGAAAAGCGCTTACAAAAAACATTAAATCGAAACGTTTCGGCAAACAATGTACAAGAATAATCCTATCATAAATAGGTGTTTGTTGAAACGATTTTATTAAATGAAGGTTTCATACTAATGGTATAAATGATTCTAACTAACTGCATTTTATATAATAAGGAAGAAAAAGAATTCTTTCTAAAAGGGTTGACAATATACCCTCGGGGGTATAATATATGAGCATAGACATTGTTACTACATTATTTTCAACAGGAGGTGCATGTCTGCTATGGAATACACAAACCAGATGAAGAATCGTTTGAAACGTGCCGAGGGGCAAATCAGGGGTGTTCTTCATATGATGGAACAAGGTGAAGATTGCCGAGATGTGGTATCACAGTTAAATGCTGCAACCACTGCAATTGAACGTGCCATTGGCGTCATCGTTAGTACAAACTTGGAGCAATGCGTTCGAGAAAATGTACTAAAAGGTGAAGAGACCAGCGAAATGGTTCAACAAGCAGTTGATCTTCTCATTAAAAGCAGATAGTAAAAAAAGTACTTGATAATATACCCCAAGTGGTATATTATAGAGTTATAGATACCCACTAGGGTATTTAAATGAAAGGTTGCATCATATTTTTTTATATGTTATTATACCCCTAAGGGTATAGAGTGCAACAACTCGAATATTTTTTTGAAGAAAATTATACCCTACCAGGTATAAAGATATTAACTATATTTTTTTAATAAAATAAATACCCCCAGGGGTAAAAATATTAGGAGGAATTACACATGAATGTAAACAAAGTATTAGACGCAAAAGGATTAGCTTGCCCAATGCCATTAGTGAAAACGAAGAAAGCTTTAAATGAAGTGAACGTAGGTGAGATCTTAGAGGTTATCACGACAGACAAAGGTGCGAAGACTGACCTTGCTGCATGGTGCAAAGCAACTGGAAACGAGTTATTAGATATGAAAGAAGAGAACGACGTATTTACTTTTTATATTAAAAAAGCGTAACGACAGATAAAACAAAAACAAAAGGGAGAGGATCTTATCATGGAAAAGAAAAAAACAACGATTGTACTTTTCAGCGGTGATTATGATAAAGCGATGGCAGCCTATATTATTGCGAACGGTGCTGCAGCTTATGATCACGAAGTAACGATTTTTCACACATTTTGGGGATTAAATGCACTTCGTAAAGAGGAGCTTGTTCCAGTAAAGAAAAACTTTATTGAGAAAATGTTCGGCAAAATGATGCCGCGCGGAGCTAACAAGTTACCATTATCTACGATGAACATGGCAGGAATGGGTCCAAAAATGATTAAAGGCATCATGAAAAAGCATAACGTTCAATCTTTACCAAGCTTGATTGAAATGGCAAAAGAACAGGATGTTAAACTTGTAGGTTGCCAAATGACGGTTGATTTACTTGGCTTGAAGCACGAAGAAATGATCGACGGTATTGAGTACGCAGGGGTTGGTGCATATTTAGGCGATGCTTCTGAAGGTAATGTTAACTTATTCATCTAAAGGGGTGTTGCTAGATGGAGTTTCTTCCTTATATTTTAATGGGGCTGGCAGTGTTTTTTCTGATCAGCAGAATGAAGCCGACTGCCGGCGTCCGTCAGATAACAACAGCTGAATTGAAGCAGGAAATGAAAAATAAAAACAAACAGTTCATTGATGTTCGCACACCGATGGAATACAAAGGGAATCACATTCGACAGTTTCAGAATATCCCTCTGAACACCATTGGAAACAGCATGAATAAACTTTCGAAAGACAAAGAGACGATTGTCATCTGTCAAAGCGGCATGCGCAGTAATGCTGCCGTGAAGCAATTGAAGAAAGCAGGATTCACGAAGCTTGCAAATGTAAAAGGCGGCATGAATGCCTGGTAATTTTAAATAGAAAAGGAGCTGTCAAACATGAAAGAGATTACACCACAGGAATTAGAAGCAAAGCTTGCGGCTGGCGAGCAGGTATCTATTATTGATGTACGTGAAGCAGAGGAAGTGGCTGCAGGGAAGATCCCACAAGCGGTGAACATCCCGTTAAGTTTATTAGAATTCCGTACGCAAGATATTGATAAAACCAAAACACATTACATGGTCTGTCGTTCAGGCGGAAGAAGTGGAAAGGCCTCCATGTTCTTGGCAGCCCAAGGTTTTGACGTCATTAATATGGTTGGCGGAATGCTTGAATGGGAAGGTAACGTAAAATAATTATTTTTCATAAAGGGAGATGACCTACTGATGAATGTAAACTTGACTGTAGATGCAAAAGGATTGGCATGTCCTATGCCTATCGTGCGTACGAAAAAGGCGATCGACCAGATTGAATCTGGAGAAGTATTGGAAGTATTAGCAACAGATAAAGGTTCTAAAGCGGATATTAAAGCATGGGCAGATAAAATTGGCCATCAATATTTAGGAACGCTTGAAGAAGGCGATGTACTGAAACATTATATCCGTAAAGCAAGATCTGAAGAGGAAAAAGAAGAACAAAACTATCCTCATGTAGCTACGAACGAAGAGTTGGCTGCCAAGTTGGAAGCAGGCATTACCGTATTGGATGTCCGTGAACCAGCCGAGTATGCATTCGGACATATTCCTGGTGCAGTTTCCGTTCCATTAGGTGACTTAGAAGGCGGAATTGCTGAATTAGATAAAGAAAAAGAAACATATGTCGTTTGCCGGACTGGAAGTCGCAGTGACATGGCTGCACAAAAGTTGACTGAACTAGGTTTTACGAATGTGAAAAATGTTGTTCCTGGAATGAGTAAATGGGAAGGTCCGACAGCTTAAAACGATAAATTTTTTAAAATAAATTATACCATAGGGGGTATTTGTTCATGTTAAACGCAATGACTGCAAAAGATGTAACGAAAAAGATTTTGGCTAATGAATCATTATTTATTTTAGATGTGCGAAACGAAGATGCATTTGCTGATTGGAAAATTGAAGGCGCATCTGTTGAGCATAAGAATGTACCTTACTTTGAGTTGATGGATGGCGTAGAAGAAATCTTAGACCAAATTCCATCAGAAAATGTTTTAGTTGTATGTGCAAAAGAAGGTTCATCTATCTTTGTTGGTGAGATGCTAGTAGAAGCTGGTGTGAAAAATGTTTCTTACTTGCAAGGTGGTATGAAGGCTTGGAGTGAGTACTTGGAGCCAGTTAAAGTAGCTGATTTAACGGATGGCGGTACATTATGGCAGTTCGTTCGTATCGGAAAAGGCTGCTTAAGTTACCTAGTTGAATCTGATGGTTCTGCTATGATCATTGATTCCACACGTATGGTTGATCAGTACATTTCATTTGCAGAAGCAAAAGGCTTGAAAGTGGTACATGTGGCTGACACGCACTTGCATGCCGATCACATTTCTGGTGGACGCATGCTTCGTGAAGCAACGAATGCAACTTACTGGTTACCTCCAAAGGATGCAGAAGAAGTAACGTTTGATTATGCAGCACTAGAAGATGGAGTGGAAATCACAGTTGGTACGACAAAGGTTGCTGTACAGGCGATTTACTCACCGGGTCACACAATTGGAAGTACATCATTTGTCGTGGATAACCGTTTCTTGTTAAGTGGTGACATCTTGTTCGTAGAATCCATCGGTCGACCTGACTTAGCAGGAAAAGCGGAAGACTGGGTATCAGACTTGCGCGAAACACTTTACTCTCGCTACAAAGAGTTGTCTGATGATCTAGTTGTGTTACCTGCTCACTTCGGTACAATGTCCGAAGTAGGTGAAGGTGGTCTAGTAGCAGCGCGTCTAGGTGACTTGTTTGAAAACAATGCAGGCCTAAACATCGAAGACGAAGCGGAATTCCGCAAACTCGTTTCCGAAAACCTGCCACCACAACCAAACGCATACCAAGAAATCCGCCAACTAAACATGGGGAAAATCAACCCAACAGATGACGAACAACGCGACATGGAAATCGGTCCTAACCGTTGCGCGGTGCACGGATAAAAAATATTTGTGAAGAGGGGTCAGACCCTCAAAGGAATTCCGCCCTTCGTGTCGAAGGGCGGGGGAAATATTAAAAAAAGTTCAAAAAGGGGTCAGACCCCTCTAGGAGTTTTGGCATTTGTGTCGAAACCCCCTCAACCTAGAAGGAGGGATGCTTTATGGAATTTGATATATTGTGGCTTGTAGCTTTATTTGCGATAGGTTTCATCGGTTCGTTTGTGTCGGGGATGGTTGGTATTGGTGGTTCGATTATTAAGTATCCGATGTTATTATATATCCCGCCGATGCTTGGTCTTACTGTGCTAACGGCGCATGAGGTGTCTGGTGTAAGTGCCGTGCAGGTGTTTTTCGCCACAATCTCAGGTGTATGGGCTTATCGCAAAGGTGGCTATTTAAATAAAGATCTAATCATTTATATGGGAGTAAGTATCCTGATTGGTAGTTTTATTGGAGGATATGGATCCCGCCTTATGAGCGCGGAAGGTATTAACATGGTTTACGGTATTCTTGCACTTATAGCTGTTATTATGATGTTCGTTCCTAAAAAAGGCATTGATGACATACCGCTCGATCAAGTTACCTTCAATAAGGCGCTGGCTGCGATTCTTGCATTCATCGTCGGTATCGGCTCTGGTATTGTGGGAGCGGCTGGGGCATTCTTGCTTGTACCGATCATGCTTGTTGTACTGAAGATTCCTACACGTATGACGATCGCAACATCACTTGCAATCACATTTATCTCCTCTATCGGTAGTACCGTCGGGAAGATCACGACCGGCCAGGTTCTATTGGTACCAGCAATCGTCATGGTCATCGCCAGCATCATTGCGGCCCCAATTGGCGCAAAGCTTGGACAGAAGTTGAATACGAAAGTATTGCAGTGGATTTTGGCACTATTAATTTTAGCAACGACTATAAAAATTTGGTTGGATATAATCTAAAAAGGCATAACATTAGTGTATTCGAGACAAATATAAAAACTCCTGTCGGGGTCTGACCCCGACAGGAGTTTTTTTCTACACCAAATTCCTCCAATTCAACCTGCTGCTCATGTATAATAAAACCAACGACTTAAAAAGAAGGTTGCCTTGATATGCTTGACACATTGATGTTTTTTTATTTGGTCGTACCGCTTGTCCACCTAATTCATGAGGCTGGTCATGTGAGTATGGCAAAACTTCATAAGGTAAAAAAAACGGAGATTGGGATTGGCATAGGTCCTAAGGTTGTGGACTTTAATCTAAAGGGAACGCAGATAAGAATCAACATTATCCCGTTTTTGGGAGGGTACTCCAGCAATGATCTCACTAGGGAGTTATCCCACAAAGAGATTGCTTGGATTTCCTTTGGCGGGCCACTCTTTAACCTATTATCGATCTTACTTGTTCTCCCTTTTTGGACGCCATTTCAGTTTTCCTTTTCTGCCTTGTTCGTTTATTTCAGCCTCTGGATCGGTATCGTCAATCTTATTCCATTTAAATTGGGAGAAAAACGTTCAGATGGCTGGCAGATTGCTTCTTCGCTCATCAAACTTGTAAAAAATAGATAGATTGGGAGTGTAATAATGAACTATTTTATCGTAACAGGCTCTTCCAAAGGGCTTGGAGAAGCCACAACAAAATTACTATTAAAAGAAAACCATCATCTGATTTGTATTGCCAGAAGTGAAAATAAGGACCTGGAACTCGCAGCAAAAGAGAGTGGAGCAGAATTCACTTTTTTACAAGAGGATTTAACCAAGCATGAACGAGTAACTGGGATTGTGCAATATCTTCTATCTAAAATTGAAAAGGACGGTCAGGTAGAAAGTGTTTATCTAATCAACAACGCTGGAATGGTCGATCCAATTAAACCTGCGGGGAAAGCGGACGAGAACTCCATGACGAAAGCAGTTCACCTTAATCTCCTCACACCGATGCTGATGACCAACGAGTTTATACGGCTTACGGAGGAGTGGGATTGCAAAAAGGTAATCGTCAATATTAGCTCTGGTGCTGCCAACCGCCCGATTCATGGCTGGAACACTTACTGCACAACAAAGGCGGGACTCGATATGTTTACGAAATCGGTAGGGTTAGAGCAAAGCCAAGCTGCACATCCGACAACCATTCTTTCTTTTTCACCTGGAATTATGGATACGGCCATGCAAGGAGTTATTCGCAGCTCTGATGAAAAGGACTTCAGCAATGTTGATACATTCAAAAGCTATCATGAAGAAGGCCAATTAAGAAGTCCGTCGTTTGTAGCGGAGAAATTGATAGATCTACTATTCTCAGGAGCGGTTGAAAACGGAAGAGTCTATGATATTAAAGAATTTATTTAATGGAGTGTGTCGATAATTGACACACTCTTTTTATTACGTTTATGTAAATTTTCCTATTATTTCGACATATTAATGGTATAATTTTGTAGTGAAATTAGTGATAAAGTTGCATTTCCTGCTAGCTTTGCCTCCTGCATAATTGAAGAGATGTTAGATTTTATCGAATTTTTACACTTGCTTTACAGTTTTACAACAATGATTTTACATAGGTCGCGTATATTGTGTAAGTGTATCACGTCCAACAATTTCAAAGGGGGAAAAGCAAATGAGACAATTTACAAAAAGAATTGTCATGATTCTACTGGCCGTTTTGATTACATTCTCAAACTTCTTGCCAGCTATGAACATGACAACTTACGCAGCAGAAGAGCAATCTTCGACAATTACTGTTGCTGAAGCTATTGCGAATAATAGCGGTACGGCGAATGTAGAGGGGTATATAGTGGGGACGGTCGTTTCCAAAACCAATTTTGATTTAGAAGCCCCATGGTCACAAGCTACTAATTTAGCTTTAGCAGACTCTCCAGATGAAACAGATATCACCAAGATGTTACCAGTTCAACTACCGAGCGGAGCAATTCGTACTGTCCTAAATTTAGTTGACAATCCAGGTAATCACCACGCAAAAATACAAATTACAGGAACTCTTGAAGCTTACTTTACAATTCCGGGATTAAAGAACCCAACAGATTACACCATCATCGACGGCGGACAAGATCCTGAACCTCCAGCAGAACCAGAACTAATCACCCTAGAAGAAGCACGAACTAAAAATGTCGGACAAGAAGTTATCGTCCAAGGTGTAGTTACAGCAAATAACGCAGCAATTGGTGGCGGAAAACTGTCTACTTACATACAAGATGAAACAGCAGGAATCAACTTGTTTTCTAATAGTCTATCAGGCTTTCCAAATCTAGTAGAAGGTCAAGTGGTAGAGGTTAGAGGAAAGATAGCGGCATATAACGGCTTGCTTGAAATTATGCCGAACACAGATGGCATTGAAATTTTAGCAGAAAATGAAGCACTTCCTAATGCAACTCCAATCACTATTGAAGAATTACAATCCGCAACTGTTGCTGAACCTCTAGAGGGCCAACTTGTTGCAGTTACAGGATATGTTTCCAGCAAGCCATCCACACCGGCTGGCGGCGGATACAATGTGACATTGACTGACAGTGATTTTAACTCCACAACATTACGTGTTATGGAAGGTACTAATGCGATTGATGCATTGGAAGAAGGAAAATGGTATGAGATTACCGCTATCCTTAGCCAATACAATACGTATCAAATTTTACCAAGAAAAGCTTCCGATATCGTATTGACGGAAGAACAACCAGAACCGCCAAGTGCAGCAGGAGAATACCCAGCGGTAGTAGAGCGAGTAACGGATGGCGATACGATCCGTATTACTTCTCCGGTATTTGGTTCCCAAAGTGTACGTTATGTGAATATTGATACGCCGGAAACCTATCATTCTGTACGAAATGACCTTGATCAGAACCAAAAGGATAAAGGGAACGAAGCGACTGCTTATATGCAAACTCTTCTACAACCAGGGGATGAAGTTATCCTGAAAGTGGGCGAAGAGCCTACTGACAACTATGGTAGATTACTAGCTCAAGTATTACGCAAGGAAGATAGATTGAACACGAACCTTGAAATGGTTAGAGAAGGATATGCGGTAACTTACTTTATCCATCCGGTTGGTCCGGAAGATGAGTATAACGAATTCCAAACTGCTGTGAAAGAAGCGAAAGATGCTGGCAAAGGAATTTGGAATGAAGCAGATCCATTATTGGAACTTCCGACATTTTTCCGTGCCCGTTATGAAGGAAATCCTTTAACGAAGCCAGTTGGAAACTCAGATACAAAAGAATATGTACAGCCTACAGAATGGGAAGAGGTACCTGTCGAGAAACGTGTATTCTTCTGGAATGAAGCAGATGCACTTGCAGCAGGTTACACTCCTGTGGAAGACGGCGGAGAAGAACCAAATCCGAATCCTGGGGAGCTTGTATCCGTTCAACTTATAGGAATGAATGATTTACACGGTAAAATAGATCAAACTTATGATTTGTCAAAAGATCATGGCATTGCAGCTGCAGGTCGTATGGATTATGTTTCGGCGTATTTAAAAGACCGCAGAGAACAGAACCCTAATACACTTATTATGCATGCAGGTGATATGATTGGTGGAAGCTCTCCGGTTGCAGCGTTGCTTCAGGACGAGCCTGTTGTAGAAATTATGAATGAAATTGGATTTGACATTGGCACTGTTGGTAACCATGAGTTTGATGAAGGAACAACAGAGTTCTTACGTATGGTAAACGGTGGGGACCATCCAGAAGGAAAAGGGACAGAAGGCTATGAAGGGATGAACTTCCCGAATGTTTGTGCCAACTGTGTATGGAAAGACAGTGGTGAAACGTTCTTGCCTCCATATGAAATTTTGGAAGTTGGCGGAGAACAAATCGGTTTCATCGGTGTAAACACAACTGCTACATTAAACATGGTAATTCCAGAGGGGATCGAGGATATCACCTTTACGGATGAAGTGACTGCAGTTAACGATGCAACAGAAGAATTAAAAGAGCAAGGAATTGAGGCAATTGTAGTCCTTTCTCATATGCCGGCATCTCAATCAGGAGATACAGCCACTGGTGATGCGGCAGATCTTGCGAATAATGTGGACGATGAAGTAGACGTTATTTTTGCTGCACACAACCACGAAATAGTAGATGCAATGGTCGACAATAAATTGATTGTCCAAGCATTGGATTACGGAAAAGCTTTTTCAGCTGTAGACCTTGAGATTGATCCTGAGACAGGAGATATTGTAAATAAGGAAGCGGAAATTGTATTTGTTGACCAAAGTAAAATGGATCCAGACCCTGTAGTATCTGACATTCTAGCAAACTATGAGAATAGAATTGCACCAATTTTAAATGAAGTGATTGGTGTTGCAGAAGTTGCCATGGAAGGTGGATATGGCGTTCGCGGAGAAGTTGGCGATAATGCTCTAGGAAACTTGATTGCAGACGGTATGGCAGCAGAAATGGATGCTGACTTTGCATTGATGAATGGTGGAGGAATCCGTGACAATTTAAATCAAGGAGACATCACTTGGGGTGAATTGTTTAATATCCAGCCATTCAATAATGTTCTAATGAAGCTTGAAATTACAGGTGCAGACCTTTACACGATTATGAATGCACAACTTCAAGCACCATATGGACCAGATTATAGTATCAGTGGCTTTCATTATACTTGGGATGGCTCCACTTACAAAGTGGTAGATATCACTTTCCCAGATGGAACACCGATTGATAAAGAAGCAACATATACGGTTGTAACAAACAACTTTATGGCAACATCCACAGGAAGCAAATATCGCCCAATCGGCGAGCTTGGCAAAAATCCTGTGACAGGACCAGAAGACTTGGAAGCTACAGTGAACTTTGTTCGAAGCTTTGACGGCCCAATCAACTATGTGGCAGAAGGACGCATCTCGGAAGTGGGCGAGCCAGGTGGTGATATCGGTACAGTGACGATTGCTGAAGCTAGAGAAGCGGCAAATGGCAGTGTGGTAACGATTGAAGGTGTTGTTACGACAACTTCTGGAGCATGGGGCCAAAAAGGATTTTATGTACAGGATGAAACTGGTGGAACGTATGTATTCCAAAACACTGAGGATGTTGTTCCGGGTGATGTGGTAAAACTGACAGGTGCAGTTGGAGCTTATAATGGCGAATTCCAAATCAGTTCTTTAAGTGCATTTGAAAAGACTGGTACTGCTGATGTGCCGGCTGCTCAGGTGTTAACTCCTGCAGAACTGGGAAGTGGAAACGAGAGTGAATTAGTTTCCATTGAAGGAGTAGAAATTTCCGATCTGGAAGAAGTAAATAATTATGGAACGTTTGAGTTTATTGCAACAAAAGATGGAGAATCCGTATTAGTTCGTGTCGATAACCGAACTGGACTGAAGTTTAGCGATTTCTCTTTTGAAAATGGCGACACAGTTACAATTACGGGTATCTCAAGCATTTTCAATGAAACAATCCAACTTAAACCACGCTCTGTGGATGATATTGTAGAATACGATTCCTACGAAGAGCCGGAAGTGAAATATACTGCTTCCAATCAGTTCCTAGACGCGAAAGGAAAAGAACTGAAAAAGCTTCAGAGGAAATCAGATGTAACCATAAGAACAACAATCGCCAATCATGTTCGTGATGCGCGTGAGTTCACGGTTTCTGTTGAATTGGTGGACAAGCATGGCAGAGTAAAACACTCTTCTAAAGAAGTCTATGAAGTGACAGGCGAGAGTGAAGAAGTGTTCAGCACAGAAGTTGCGATTCCTGCCAACCACAATGGTCAACGCTACACTTTGACAGTAGTGGTGAAAGATACGGAAGGTAATGAAGTGGAGAGAAGTGAAATAAAATAAACAGCTGGAGGGGGCTTTCGGGTCCTCTCTTTTTTAATGGATAAAAAAAGAGCCGGCACACGTTAAGCGCCAGCTCCCATCTTATTACTCTTCCCCTAAAAATACCTCTTCAATATCATCCAACATAATGTTTGCTGCAAGTACTCCACCAGCTGTGTTCCATACTGCGTCACTTACTTCATGGACATTTCCAGCCTGCGCAACTTCAAGGTTATTAAACAATGGATCTTCTAACCACTCATCCTTGATTTTTGTTGCTTCACCGTCACCAGTTTCAAAAGAGAAGTGGAATAATACGTCTCCGTCCATTGCAGGGATTCTTTCTTTTGTTGCATTCATTTCAGCAAAGTCATCTACATTTTGAGATTCCGGACGAGCAAATCCAAGTTGATCTAAAATAATTCCAGAGAAGGAATCTTTATGATAGATACGAACATCACCAGCTGTAAAACGGACGATAGAAACTTCTTGCTCTTTCTTTTCACCAAGTTGTTCGCTCATCTCAGCAACACGTGCATCAAAGTCGTCCATTACTTTTTTGCCTTCTTCTTCTTTGTTCAGTGCTTTTGCATAAAGTTGGAAGTTCTCTTTCCAGTCACCTTTTAACGTTTCAGCAAAAACTGTTGGTGCAATTGCATCTAGTTGCTCATATACCTCTTCTTGACGAAGTTTGTTCCCGATAATTAAGTCAGGTTTAAGTGCCGCGATGGCTTCTAGGTTTACTGCGCTTTCTGTACCAACAACTTCTACGCCTTCCATGTCAGACTTGATATGATCATACCAAGTGTCGCCTAACCAGGATTGAACTGCTCCGACAGGCTTTACACCCATTGCAAGCAATGCTTCCGTTCCTTCGTTAGTAAGAATAACTACTCTTTCTGGAGTGCCTTCAATTGTTTCTGTACCCATTGCATGCTCTATTTCATAAGAAGTGTCTTCCGTTGGAGTATCACCAGAAGCATCTTCTTCTTGCCCCGCATTATTGCCATTGTTGCCAGAGCAAGCTGCCAAAACAAGCGAAGTGATTAAAGTAAGTAAAAATAATGAAAAAAGCTTTTTGTTTTTCAACATAATATGTAGCCCCCGTATATTAATGATAATGATTTTCATTCACAAGATAAATAGTACTCTTGATGAGAATGGTTGTCAATACTTTTTGTGAGAATGATTTTCAAAGTCATTGACACTTCCTTTTAATTCTCCTAAACTTATAGTTAGATAAAAAGTTATATAGATTGAAGGTACACATTATGCTACTTCGTAAAAATACCCACAAAGTATATGGATTGATAATCGGGTTTCTTCTATTATCAATGAGCTTTGTGGCAAGCATCATATATGGATATACAGATACAAGCTTTTCGCTTGCGATTGACGCATTTCGAAATTTCGACGGTTCAAATGAACATATCATTGTTCAATCTGTCCGTCTGCCGCGGGCAATCATTGCAGCAGTGGTGGGAGGAAGCTTAGCGATTGCAGGACTATGGATGCAGGCGCTGACCAAAAATCCATTGGCATCCCCAGGGATTTTTGGCATTAACGCGGGAGCTAGCTTTTTTGTGGTAGTTGCGGTTTCTTTCTTTTCTGTAACATCTTTACAAACTTATACATGGCTGGCTTTTGCCGGTGCAGCCCTTGCGGCGTTTGCGGTTTATTTTATCGGATCTCTTGGGCGTGAGGGGCTGACTCCGATGAAACTGACACTTGCCGGTGCGGCGTTTGCGGCTATGTTTTCATCGCTTACACAGGGGTTGCTCGTTGTGAACGAGACGGCTCTTGATCAAGTGCTTTTCTGGTTGGCAGGTTCTGTTCAAGGCAGAAGTCTTGATATGGTGTATGCTGTCCTTCCTTATATTGCAGTTGCATGGTTTGCTTCCTTTTTTATCGGGAAAAAGATTAACTTGCTTGCGATGGGGGATGATGTGGCAACAAGCCTTGGTGTGAAAATCGGCTTTCTAAAAATAACGGCAGCGATCATTATCATCTTGCTTGCAGGCGGATCAGTTGCGATAGCGGGACCAATTGTTTTCATCGGAATAGTTATCCCGCATGTTGCAAGATATCTAGTTGGCACCGACCATCGCTGGCTGGCTCCATACTGTGGGATACTCGGCGGCATCCTTCTGCTTATAGCTGATATAGGAGCTCGTTACGTAATTATGCCGCAAGAGGTACCTGTCGGTGTCATGACAGCTGTAATTGGAACTCCATTCTTTATTTATATTGCTAGAAGGGGGTTCCACGGAAAATGAAGAATTATAAAACGTTTCGACTTGGCAAAGGGCGCTTGTCCTTCTTTATGGATAAAAAAGCGATAATTACTATTGCTGGGTTAGCACTCGCAGTCATCACCTTATTTATTTCAAGTACAGGTATGGGGGATATGAAAATCTCTCCATGGAATGTTATAAAAGTATTCTTGGGCCAAGGAGATTCCATGGAAACACTAGTTGTTGAATCTTTCCGCCTACCGAGAATCATCATCGCTTTACTTGTCGGAATTTCTCTAGCGGTAGCCGGAGCCATTTTACAGGGCATAATTCGGAATCCTCTCGCATCTCCTGATATTATAGGATTGACTGGCGGAGCTTCGACAGCGGTTGTCCTGTTTCTCGCTCTTTTCAGTGACAGCAATAATTCGTTGACCGTTAGCATTCAATGGCTGCCATTAAGTGCATTTGTCGGTGCGACGACCATCGCAATCATTGTATACTCGCTTGCATGGAAAAATGGATTATCCCCAATCAGACTTGTTTTGATTGGAATAGGGATTTCCACATTGATGCAGGCTTTAACAACACTATTCATGTTACTTGGTCCGATCTATCGTGCAAGCCAAGCGAACATTTGGATTACCGGAACAGTGTATGGCTCAAATTGGAGTCATGTGAAAATATTATTACCTTGGACTGTCTTACTTGTTATTGTCAGCTTTATGGCAGTAAGGCAATTGAATATCCAAGAACTTGGAGATGAAGTGGCAACAGGTGTAGGCGGTGCTGTGAATAAACACCGCATGGGCTTGCTATTCCTGAGTACTGCACTGACAGGTGGCGCGGTTGCATTTGCAGGAGGAATTGGATTTGTTGGTCTGATGGCTCCTCATATCGCCCGCAGGCTTGTTGGCTCCTCATTCGGAGTGCTGATTCCTACATCCGCATTAATCGGGGCCTTTCTAGTCATGCTGGCTGATTTAATTGGCAGAACCTTATTTTCGCCACTTGAAATTCCGGCCGGCGTATTTACCGCATCAATTGGAGCACCGTATTTTATTTATCTACTTTATAAAACGAGAAATTCTTAACGAGAGGTGGAAGTAACATGAATGCTTTAGAAACCCAGTCACTTACATTATCCTATGGTGAATCCATCATTATTGAGGAATTAGATCTGCAAATCCCAAAAGGGGAGATTACGGTCTTTATCGGTGGAAATGGCTGTGGGAAATCCACCTTGCTCCGTTCACTTGCTCGTTTGTTAAAGCCTAGAGAAGGAAATGTGCTCCTTGAAGGAAAGGCAATTTCCGGCCAATCCACAAAGGACATTGCCAAGCAACTTGCCATTCTTCCACAAGGACCGACTGCACCGGAAGGCTTATCGGTGCTGCAACTAGTAAAACAAGGCCGCTACCCGTATCAATCATGGCTCAAGCAATGGTCGGAACATGATGAAAAAGTAGTATGGGATTCGCTTCGTGCAACAGGCATGGAGGAATTTGCGGAAAGAGCGGTCGATTCGCTATCTGGTGGACAGCGTCAGCGTGCATGGATTGCGATGACGCTAGCGCAAGAAACGGATGTCATCTTGTTGGATGAGCCGACAACCTATTTGGATCTTACCCATCAAATTGAGATTCTCGACCTTCTTTTTGAATTGAATGAAAAAGAAAACCGCACCATCATTATGGTACTTCATGATCTTAATCTTGCCTGCCGCTATGCACATCACCTTGTTGCGATTCGCGATAAGCAAATATATGCACAAGGCAAACCAGAAGAAGTAATTAACTGTGATCTTGTCAAAAATGTCTTTGATATGAATTGCCAAGTAACAACGGATCCGCTTTTTGGAACACCTTTATGTATTCCGCACGGTCGCGGCCGATGCTTGGTTCCGAATCTAGAAGGACTAAGAGCATGATGAGTACACTCACTAAACAGGAATTTCGTTTTCTGGAAGAGAGCTGTCGTTTTATAACAGGGGAGGCAGAGGTAGAGGATACTATCTCGCTTCATTCCCTTATTCATGACGGAACAAAAGAGTATTTGACGAAGGTTAAAGCTGGATTGGGGACAGACGATATGGACGTTGCGGCATCGCTTCTCATGAAAAGACTGGGATTCCTTGCGGTAAACTGTTTGCTCTCCATGACGGCTTTTAATAAAACATTAAAAGTGGATCCAGCCAACATTTGGATTGATTCTTATGTGGAAAATGATGTGTGGCTACCGAAGCTTCGTTATACAGAAGTGAAAGCGGTGGAGGTAACGGCATTTGAAACGCGTGAAGAGTGGAGAGTTCAACATTATAATGAGCTTTTCAACGGAGTGTTTGCCCCGTTAATTCAACGTATGTCTAAAGAGGCAAAGGTATCCCGCCAAACATTATGGGAAAATGTTGTGCTTTATATCTACTGGATGTATGAATCCATTCTTCCTAATCAGCAGTTGGATACGCCATACCAAGAAGAAGATTTTCAAAGCTTATTGGATGCAGATCCAGCCCTATTTGGAATGAAAAGAAACCCAGCGGCAACTTTCTATAACCCGAAAACTTTTGTAGAACTGCACCAAGCTGAGATGAGAATGCGAACTACCTGCTGCTACTATTATAAAACCAACAGTGAAGGAGCCCGATGCTCTACCTGTCCGTTGAATTGTAATGTGTGATGGACTTCACTATAATGGAACAAAAGCATGAGGGGAGGTTCTGCCGATGAATGAAAAACTCGACCAGCATTTGGACGGTTTGTTAGAAAAGTATACGGAACTTCTATTAGGGGAAGTGACAGAAGAGCACAAGGAAAATGTGAAAGCTTGGGTGCTCTATACATATATTGCAAAATCAATGCCACCACTTGTGAAACATTGGAATGAGCAATATCCAGACGCAAAGCAAGATATGATGGCACTGATTAAGGAAATCAAAGAATTGAATGACGCCCACCGTGCCAAAAGCGGGAAATAAGTAAGAGCCTTGGATTGCTAACTTGCAAATCAAGGCTCTTTTTATTTTAAACGTTAGCGTTAAACTCGCATTTTTCCGGTTATCCATTGTAAAACAGATTTATCCATTGTAAAACAGATATATCCATTGCAAGGGTCGACATATCCATTGTAAATTCAATATATCCATCCTAAGTGACTATATATCCATTAAAGCCTTTTCTAATGATTACAAACAGAGATCTTCTTCTTCACTAACACCACGTGAACACCTATACCTAACTTCCGCCTTTTCCACATACCAGAAGTCATTTTCTTTTAACATCGTGAGCTTAATATCGCTTCCGGACACAGAATCATCCCGCATACCATAACTCATGATGTACCCTTCTGCTTTAAAATCATCCTTAACATCAATCCTTGTGTTAATTTCCCACACATCCATACCAAGTCCACTGCTTAATACTACATCCAACATCCATGCATTCATTAACACTCCAGGACTTTCCCAACTTTGATTGGCGGACCCAAGAGCCAGGTCGTATTCTCCGTCCCAATCCCTCCAATTAGTAACGCCTTTCTCCCAGCCGTTCTCTTTCGCTAGCGAATCATCTATCAAGTAATCCCAAAGTTGTGCATCAGCATCTCCCCACAAACGAGGAACTTGGTCTTTTGGAATCATGATAAATTCACCTGATTTCTCTTCCGCAGACTGTTGGGAAAGTGTTTCTATATCCATTTCTTTCTCTTCCAGTTGCGAATAGACTTCCGCTATTTCCTCTTCCAACTCAGTGACTTTTTCTTGATAAACATCTGTATTAGAGCAACCACTAAATAATACTCCTATCAAAAATAAAGTGAATAAACGTTTCACATAATTCCCCCTAGAATAATAAACATTTTGTTTAATTTTACCACAAATAAATGGAATAATTTTCATTAATTTAAAAGCTTCGGGTTTCGGAAAATATACTGAAGGGTAGAGGGGAAGATACGATTTTTTAAGCCATTGCTTGAACGAAAAAAGCAACGAAAGATCCCAAATTCTCAGGGGCTTCGTCGCTTTAATTTTTACTGCATCATACCGTTATTGCCATAAGGAAACTGATTAGAATAACCTTGGAACTGCTGGTACGTTTGTTGTATTTTCGTTTGGTCTTCGGCTTCTAGCCCGTACCAACCTTTCTGGAACATCACATTGTAAAGCTCTCGCTGACAGTTTTGCGTTTCGTTAAAAATAGCTAACACATCAGTATAAATCTGTTGGTTGCTTGCTTCATTAAGTGCAGTACTGTAAGAGTCAGTCATATATTTTTCCGTCGCGAGCATATCGTTAATGAAATCACGCTCATTCATTTGTGGTGTTTTGGCAACCTGCGTTTCAGGATTTTGGATTTTCTGTTGAGTCATTTAGGTTAGTCCTCCTATCTATTGAAGTGGCTGCTGTTGTTGCATTTGAGTTTGACCTTGTAAGTGAGTCAAGATCTTCTGATAATGTCTCTGATGCATTTGGCCGGCTTTTTCAATCGCATTGACGACATCCTGATCCTGACATTGGCTTGCAAAAAAGTGCGCTTTCTTCATCGCAAGTAAATTCCAAGAAAGCATATCTGCAAAGTATAAAGAATCTTTTGTCGTAACAACGCTTGGCGGCTGTGGGTAATAGCCAGTCTGTTGAGTAGTATTTTGCTGTGGTTGCTGCTGTTGCATACAACGACCTCCTATCATAATCTATCAAATGTAGAGTAACCTTATGGCTAAAAAAAATATGTACGAATCGGAAAACTCGTCAAACGCAGAATGACTAAAAGAGCGACAAAAATCAACACTATTTCCCGACAAATAATTTGTATTCAAAAATTTGAAAAGATGATAAAATGAGGGTGTAATTTTTATTTTTACACTCAATGAAAGCGTTTACTATAAAAAGCTCTTTTCAATAAGATTTGTTGCAGACATTGTGAAAAAAGTCGGCACTTGGACTTTTTACTGTTAAACACCATTAAAAATGGCAGTAATGTCTAATGCATATTAATGAAAAGCGCGACAGTATCAGAAAAAATAGAATAAAGCAATCGGAGAGGGACACCAAGAAGAAGCGGGAGGAATATCAAAATGGAACAGGTAATGCGCAATACATTTTTGTATCTATCCAAAAGCAAGTCATTAAACCAAAATGGCAAGAAAGTACGGATTGCGTTTCGGTGCTGGCCGTTTTTGTTGCAGGGGAAAGAATCGATCAAGCGGTAAAGTGTATCCAAAGAACTTAACCAAAAAGACCTTTGTGTCACCATTGACTATTTGGGTGAATTTATTGATACGGAAAAAGAAGCGAATGAAATGGCTGACAATTCTATTGAAGCGATTCGCGCAATCGGCACCGAGAACCTTGATTCTCAATTGTCTTTGAAAATGACATCCATGGGGCTTGATATCTCTGAAGAAGTTGTGATGAAGAACATGCGTAGAATCCTTGAAGCGGCAAAGGAATACGGTGTATTTGTCACAATTGACATGGAAGACTACTCCCGCTGCGGGAAAACCATAGATGTATTCAAAAAGCTGAGAGAAGAGTATGACAATGTCGGAACTGTCATACAGGCTTACTTGTACAGAACCGTTAAAGACATGGAGGACCTCAATCAATACAGTCCGAATCTTCGTCTTGTTAAAGGCGCTTACAAAGAATCACCAGAAGTTGCTTTCCCAGATAAAAAAGATGTGGATGACAACTTCAAGAAAATAATTGAAATGCATCTTTTAAACGGAAACTACACAGCAGTTGCAACTCATGACGATGCGATGATCGAATACACAAAAGAACTCGTGAAAAAACATGGCATCTCCAAAGACCAATTTGAATTCCAAATGCTATATGGTATCCGCCCAGAGCGCCAATTGGAACTCGTAAAAGAAGGCTACAAAATGCGAGTATATGTTCCATACGGTACAGACTGGTACGGATATTTCATGCGCCGCCTTGCAGAACGCCCAGCAAACGTCGCGTTCGTCCTAAAAGGAATCATAAAGAAATAATAAGAGAGCGTGCGAAATGCACGCTCTTTACGTTTATAATTCTAGTCTTGCATGTTCTGTTTCCCGTACTGCTGATTATTGCTCGTCTTTTTTCCGCTATAGTCCATCTCCATAGTAGGACCAGCGTTTCCTTTTACACTCGCAGCACTTTTAGCTGCCTGAGAAGGTTGTTTTTTTAACTTTGCCATGATGTCTCACCTCCACACCTACATTTTTCCCACACCATCCAGCGACATGCAGCGTACATTAGAAAATAATATGGAAAAATCCTATTTATTTATTGCGAAAATTTTCAAAATACTTTATAGTTAAAACCAAGGGAACTTCTTACAAAGGAGATATTTTTTTGTGGTAAAAATGAATGAGCATTCATTCAAAAAATGTTACTTACTTTTAAAACCAACTATCAAGGGGGAGGAAGAATGAAACAAAGTATTAAAAAGGCTGCTGTAATTGGATCGGGAGTTATGGGATCCGGCATTGCCGCACACTTAGCAAACGTTGGAATTCCTACAATCTTGTTAGATATCGTTCCTAACAAATTAACGAGTGAAGAAGAACAAAAGGGCTTAACACTCTCTGATAAAGCAATCCGAAACAAATTTACCAATACAGCAGTACAAAAGTTATTAAAGCAAAAACCAGCTCCACTTACATCCAAATCTAACCTTGCTCTAATTGAAGCAGGAAACCTAGAAGATGATATTGCGAAAATTGCAGATTGTGACTGGGTTATAGAAGTGATTGTCGAAAACCTAGAAATCAAAAAGCAACTATTCGAAAAGGTAGATGCACACCGCAAACCAGGAAGTATCATCAGTTCCAACACATCGGGTATTTCCATTGAAGCGATGGCGGAAGGACGCTCAGAAGATTTTAAAAAGAACTTCCTTGGAACGCACTTCTTTAACCCGCCGCGTTATTTGAAGTTACTCGAAGTGATTCCGACTAAAGACACAAGTCCTGAGGTTGTCAGCTTCATCAAAACATTCGGAGAAGATGTATTAGGGAAAGGTATCGTTCTTGCAAAAGATACGCCAAACTTTATCGCTAACCGCATCGGAACATATGGATTACTTGTAACGGTAAATGAAATGCTTGAGGGCGGCTATAGTGTCGGGGAAGTGGATTCTGTTACTGGTCCTGCAATCGGCAGACCGAAAAGTGCAACATTCCGTACACTTGACGTAGTAGGCTTGGATACTTTCATCCACGTAGCCAACAATGTTTATGAAAAAGTGGAAGGCAAGGAACAAGAAGTATTCCGCATTCCTGACTTCATGAACAAGATGAAGGAAAAAGGCTGGTTGGGCTCCAAGTCCGGTCAAGGTTTCTTCCTGAAAAAAGGGAAAGAGATTCTAGAACTTAACCCAGAAACATTAGAATATGATGCACGTAAAAAGTTGAAAACTCCTGCTCTTGAAATGAGCAAGCAAGCAAAAGGTTACAGCAATAAAATGAAAGCGCTTGTATATGCTGACGACCGTGCAGGAAATCTTATCTGGAGCATTCTTGCACCAGTGTTAAGCTATTCCGCTGAGTTACTTGGTGAGATCGCCGATGATATCGTTGCGATTGACCAGGCAATGAAATGGGGCTTCGGCTGGGATCATGGACCATTTGAAACTTGGGATGCCATTGGTTTAGAAGAATCTGTCCTGAAAATGAAAGAAGACGGAATTACGGTTCCAAAATGGGTTGACGAAATGCTAGCGAACGGTCATCGTTCCTTCTACAAAAAAGATGCTGGAACAACACTATTTTATGATAACGGCACTTACAAAGCCTTAGAAGTAAATCCAAAAGTAGTTCACTTGAAAACATTGAAAGAAACACATGGTGTGATCAAGAAAAATTCTGGTGCAAGCTTAATCGATCTTGGAGACGATGTGGCACTACTTGAGTTCCAATCTCCAAACAATGCGATTGGCCTTGATATCATTCAAATGGTGAATTACGCGCTGGAAGAAGTGGACAAAAACTATAAAGGACTTGTTATCGGAAACCAAGGCAAGAACTTCTGTGTAGGTGCAAACCTTGCGATGATTCTGATGGAAGCACAAGACGACAATTATTTTGAAATAGAAATGGTTGTGAAGCACTTCCAACAAGCCATGATGAATATTAAATACAGTTCCAAGCCGGTTGTGGCTGCACCATTTGGCATGACACTTGGTGGAGGAACAGAAATCTGCCTGCCGACAAGCCAACTGCAGGCATCCAGTGAAACGTATATGGGCCTTGTAGAAGTCGGAGTCGGATTGATTCCTGGTGGGGGCGGAAACAAAGAGCTTTACATGAAGCACTTGAACAGCATGCCACAAGGACTTGAATATGACCTGCAAAAGGTTGCGAACAAAGTATTCGAACAAATTGCGACGGCAAAAGTCTCCACTTCCGCAGCGGAAGCAAGAGATCTGCACTTGCTGAATAATAAAGATCAAATCAGCTTCAACGGTGACCACCTGATTCATGATGCAAAGCAGGCGGTAACAAGCCTATATGATGCAGGTTACACAGCACCTGTTCGCAGAAAAGTCCCTGTAGTGGGAGAAACAGGCTATGCAACCTTAATGCTTGGAGCACACAATATGCAATACTCCGGCTTCATTTCCGAGCACGACTTAAAGATCGCTAAAAAGCTTGCCTACGTTATCGCAGGCGGAAATGTACCGTTTGGAACAGAAGTAGATGAACAGTACCTACTAGACCTAGAGCGCGAAGCATTCCTAAGCCTAGTTGGAGAAGCAAAATCCCAACAACGCATGCAACACATGCTCGTAAAAGGAAAACCATTACGTAACTAAACCAACTCATAATGTTAGATGAAATTCTTAGCGGTTGATTGGAGCAAAAGGCGAAGACTCCTGAGGGAGATAGCGCTAGCTGGAGACCCCGCAGGCATGACGAGGAGGCTCCAGCAGTGCCCCTAGGAAAGCGAAGTCATTTGCGGAAATCAACAGCTGTGTTAAAAGCAGAATTAATTCTACTAAACTACTAGAAAAGCGAGGGGAGCACTTTGAAAGAAGCGGTTATTGTTGCTGGTGCAAGAACACCAGTCGGAAGATCAAGAAAAGGATCACTAGCTACAGTTCGACCAGATGATCTAGGGGCATTAGTAGTAAAAGAAACACTAAAACGAGCAGGCAATTACGATGGTCCAATCGATGACCTGATTTTCGGATGTGCCATGCCAGAAGCAGAACAAGGACTCAATATGGCAAGAAACATCGGCGGATTGGCAGGACTTCCATCAAGCGTACCTGCAATCACAATAAATAGATACTGTTCTTCAGGCTTGCAAACTATTGCTTATGCAGCAGAGCGAATCATGCTAGGACACTCTGAATCCATCATCGCAGGTGGTGCAGAATCCATGAGCATGGTACCAATGGTAGGGCACACAGTAAGACCAAATGCACGACTTGTTGACTCCGCACCTGAGTACTACATGGGAATGGGTCACACAGCAGAACAAGTAGCAATGAAATACGGAGTGAGCCGTGAAGACCAGGATGCATTCGCTGTTCGCAGTCATGAGCGCGCTGCAAGAGCCATTCAAGAAGGGAAATTTGTGGATGAAATCGTACCTGTGGATGTAACGATGCGTAAGGTTGGAGCCAACCACAAACTGCAAGAGTCCACATTTACTTTCAGCCAGGATGAAGGAGTAAGAGCGGGCACTTCCATGGAAGTATTGAGCAAACTTCGTCCGGCATTTAATGTAAAAGGTTCGGTAACAGCAGGAAACTCTTCTCAAACAAGTGACGGAGCAGCATCTGTCCTTGTGATGGAAAGAGAAAGAGCGGAAGCACTTGGATTAAAACCAATCGCTAAATTCCGATCCTTTGCTGTAGGCGGCGTTCCACCGGAAGTAATGGGTATAGGCCCGGTTGTAGCGATTCCTAAAGCACTTAAACTGGCAGGCTTAGAGCTTTCCGATATCGGCTTACTAGAGTTAAACGAAGCATTCGCATCCCAAGCAATCCAAGTCATGCGCGAATTAGGTCTTGATGAAGACAAAGTGAACGTAAACGGCGGAGCAATAGCCCTTGGACACCCACTTGGATGCACAGGTTCCAAACTAACCCTGACCCTCCTACACGAAATGCAACGCCGCAACGAACAGTTCGGTATCGTCAGCATGTGTATCGGCGGCGGAATGGGCGCAGCAGGCGTATTCGAACTACTGGCTTAAATTTATTTTCAAAAAATAACTTAGCTGTTGATTGGAGCACAGGGCGAAGACTCCTGAGGGAGATAGCGTTAGGTGGAGACCCCGCAACGCAGTGAGGAGGCTCCAGCAACGCCCCTAGGAAAGCGAAGCCCATTGCGGAAATCAACAGCGGTGTAAGAGTGATTCTAATATAGTAACCAAACAGGAGGAAAACAAAATGTCAAACACATTAGAAAACGTAATTAAAGGCGGAAGCTTCCTACTTGACGACATCGCCGCAGAAAAAGTCTTCACACCAGAAGACTTCTCAGACGAGCACAAACTAATCGCCAAAACAACAGAAGAATTCGTCGTAAACGAAGTAGTACCAAACCTAGAAGAAATCGAACACCACAACTTCGATATCTCCGTAAAACTTTTAAAAGAAGCAGGCGAGCTTGGACTTTTAGGAGCAGACGTACAAGAAGAATACGGCGGATTCGGACTTGATAAAATCAGTTCATCCTTAATCACAGAAAAATTCTCTAGAGCGGGCGGATTCTCCTTATCCTACGGAGCACACGTTGGAATTGGATCCCTTCCTATCGTTCTTTTCGGTAATGAAGACCAAAAACAAAGATACCTTCCAAAACTGTCTTCAGGTGAAATGCTTGCGGCGTACGCTTTAACAGAGCCAGGTTCCGGATCTGATGCACTTGGTGCGAAAACGACAGCTAAGTTGAATGACGAAGGCACACACTATGTATTGAATGGTGAAAAACAATGGATTACAAATGCAGGCTTTGCTGATGTATTCGTTGTCTATGCAAAAGTCGATGGCGAACACTTCTCTGCATTCATCGTAGAGCGCGAGTTTGGTGGAGTTTCCACTGGCCCAGAAGAAAAGAAAATGGGTATCAAAGGCTCTTCTACACGTACATTGGTTTTAGAAGATGCACTTGTACCAAAAGAAAACCTTCTAGGAGAAATTGGACGCGGTCACGTTATCGCATTTAACATTCTTAACATCGGACGTTACAAATTGGCTGTAGGAACAGTTGGTGGATCTAAGCGTGGAATCGAGCTTTCAGCAACGTATGCAAACCAACGTCAACAGTTTAAAACGCCTATCGCAAAATTCTCCCTTATTCAAGAGAAGCTTGCAAACATGGCAGTTAAAACATACGCAACGGAAAGCTCCGTATATCGTACAGTTGGTCTTTTTGAAGACAGCATGGGTCGCTTGACGAAAGAAGAAGAGAAAGATCCTAATGCAGTGGCAAAAGCAGTTTCTGAATATGCTATTGAATGTTCTTTGAACAAGGTATTCGGTTCTGAAACGCTTGACTATGTAGTGGATGAAGCAGTTCAAATCCATGGTGGTTACGGATTTATGGCAGAGTACGAAGTAGAAAGAATGTACCGCGACTCCCGTATCAACCGTATTTTCGAGGGAACAAATGAAATCAACCGCTTATTGGTTCCAGGAACTTACCTGCGTAAAGCATTAAAAGGCGAACTTCCACTTATCCAAAAAGCGCAAAGCCTACAAGAAGAGTTAATGATGCTTATGCCTGAAGAAGTTGGCGATGGAGTATTGGAGCAAGAGAAATATCTTGTGAAAAATGCGAAGAAAATTGCTATCTTAATGACAGGTCTTGTTGCTCAAAAATACGGAAAAGCATTGGAAAGAGAGCAAGAGTTGCTTGTTAACATCGCAGACATCATTAGCAATGTTTACTCCATGGAATCTGCTGTTCTACGTACGGAAAAAGCGATTGCAAAATCTGGCGAAGATAAAAACAAATTGAAAGTACTTTACACGCAAGTGTTCTGTCAAGAAGCGTTCAACCAAATCGAAGCAGATGCAAGAGAAACATTAGTAGCTGCTGAAACTGGCGATACCCTTCGCATGATGATCTCTGCACTTCGCAAATTCACTCGTCACACACCAATCAATGTTGTTGCGAAGAAACGCGAAATTGCAGCAGTTGTATTGGATGCACAGAAATATACTGTATGATAACGAAAAACCAGGCCTCCTTAATGGAAAGCCTGGTTTTTTAAATCTTTCACTAGTCGATCCGACACAATTCATCCGGACAATTTTCACAATAAATCTCCACCTTCAGATGATTCAAGTCATGAATGGTGATTCTACCCTTATCAACGGATACAACGCCATTCTTTTTCAACTCCGAAAGCATCCTGTTCACTACTTCCCTTGAGGTTCCGCAATAGTTGGCCAGTTCCTGATTGGTTAAGGGGAGGTTAATCAAGATACCCTCCTCTTTTAAGATCCCATAGCTATTAGACATCCTAATCAGAGTCGAGTACAATGCGCCTTTTCTACCGTTTAATATTAGGTCCCTGAATTTTGTCTGCGTTTTCCGATAGTGAAGACTCATCCATTTCATAAACTCCAAAGCAAGCTGGCCGTTTTCTGCGAGTTTCCGTTCCAATTCCAATTTAGGGATTACAAGCACACGACCTTTATCATCCATTGCTTTAGCACTGAGCATATAAATTGCTCCTGGACAAAATAAAGTCAGTTCTCCCACAAGGTCATCCTCGCTGCACAGCCGTAAAGTAAGCTCCTGGCCATCAGGTGTCACCTTACTTATCTTAAAACTTCCGTTCAAAATTAAATATATCTCAGAGGCCACCATGCCCTCTTGAAATAAATAAGCTCCCTTTTTGACAGCCAATTTCTTTTCAAAAGAAGAGAACAAAAACTCTTTAAGTTCTTTTGATAATTTTTCCGTCACAGAGCTCATCCTTTCCGACGTACCTACTATAGGTTTATTTTAACGGTAATACACTCCAAAATCTATGGTCTACAGAAATTGTCTCTCATCAAAAAGGAAAATAGATAAAGACGTCGAATTATAGAAAATAGCGTGTTGAAAATTAGGCGAAGGCTTTCTGTTATGCTACAATATATGAGTAAAATCATGTATGCTAAGGTGGTGCAAAAAGGTTATGACAGTAACGTTTTATTGGTATCCTAAATGTGGCACATGCCGCAATGCTAAAAAGTGGCTTGAGGCGAATGGTGTAGCGGTAGAAGAAGTACATATTGTCGAAAATCCACCATCACGTGAAAAGTTAGAGGAGCTGTACAAAAAAAGCGGTCTCGAACTGAAGAAGTTCTTTAATACAAGCGGCATGAAATATCGTGAGCTTGGGTTGAAGGATAAAGTGAAAACAGCATCCGATGAGGAGTTGCTTGATATTCTTGCAACGGAAGGCATGCTGATCAAGCGCCCAATTACTACGGACGGCAGCAAAGTAACAGTTGGATTTAATGAAAAGCAGTTTGAGGAAACATGGAAATAGGAAAGGCTCTCTTTTTATTGGGTAACCCCTATTAGAAGAGCTAAAATAAACTAGTTTGATGGAGGGAATTATTAATGAGCACACCTAAAGATTTACGTTATTCCGAAGAGCATGAATGGGTAAAAGTTGAAGGAGAAAAAGTACGAGTGGGGATTACGCACTTTGCACAATCCGAGCTTGGCGATATCGTGTTTGTTGAACTTCCTGAAGTTGGAGATGAAATCTCTGCAGATGAGCCATTTGGAAGTGTAGAATCTGTAAAAACAGTTTCTGAACTTTACGCTCCAATTAGCGGTAAAGTAGTAGAAGTTAATGAAGATTTAAATGACAGCCCTGAGTTTGTTAACGAATCTCCATACGAAAAAGCATGGATGATTGTGGTGGAACCTGCAGATGCTGGCGAAGTTGACAATTTAATGACTGCCGAGCAATATGAGGAAATGACAAAAGAAGACTAATAATGAATACGCGGGGCAACCTAACTTTAGTTAACTTTTACTAAAGAGGGTGACCTTAAATGACGTTGGATAACAAAAGGTTGGACATCACCGACCGGGTAAATGGTAAGTTGACAAACCAAGGCTTTGAGCTTTATGTGGAAAATGAATCCATCGGGCAAGTGACGTTTACGGATCAAGGCAACCAATATGCATTAAAAAATGGCTATGAACAAGAAGGAAGTAAGATCTTCCAACAAGTTTCAGTGCCTTCTGAAAAAGATGCCAAATATGTAGATTGCGACTACGAAAATGGATGGTGTTAACCATCGGTGGGGTTGGGACTTAATTTAGTTCCGCCCCTATTTTTATATATTAGCGCCCTTATTTCTAATTATATGTGTACATTACCACTCTTCGGAATAGTTATAGTATAAAGCAATATATCTTTATACATCTTTTTAGAACAGGTGATGGATATGGATTATATACATGAGGAAAAGATCATCATAGTTGAGGGGAAATCAGATAAGAAACGTGTTCAAGAAGTCATCAATGAGCCAGTTCATATCATATGTACAAATGGGACGATCAGTGTCACAAAGCTAGATGAATTGATGGAAGATATTATGGACAAAGAAGTTTATATCTTGGTGGATGCAGATAGTTCCGGTGAAAAATTGCGAAAGCTTTTTAAAAGGGAGTTTCCAGAGGCGGAGCATCTCTATATAGACAAAATGTACCGAGAAGTGGCATCAGCGCCATATCATCATATAGCTACGGTGTTGTTAAGTGCAAACATTGATATTCATGCTGAGTATTTGTAATAAGGTGTAATGAGGATGAGAGAATGAAGGATTGGACGAAGAAAGAGCTATTACAAGAAATTAACGAAGAAAAACTGAGTGTGGTTTATTTTTTTACCCCGATGTGTGGGACATGTCAGGTTGCTAAAAGAATGATGGATGTGACGAAAGAGCTTTTTCCGCATCTTACTTTTGGAATGCTTGATGTGAATTATATTCAGGATCTTGCTATGACATGGGAAATGGAAAGTGTTCCTTGTTTGATGATTTTCGAGAATGGTGAGATAAAGGAAAAAATTTATGCTTTTCGTTCTGTGGAGTATTTATATGGACTCATTAAACAGTATGATGGAAAGTCAGTGAATTAAAAGCACCCTAGTGGTGTTTTTTTTATGGAATCCTTAAACTGTTGATTTCCGTTCCAGGCGCTTCGCTTGCCTGCGGGCGGTCCGTGAGCCTCCTCACTTGGTGGGAAGCCACCGAAATAGTCTTTGATTTTACTTTTTGGTTAAACGCCGCTGTTGATTTCCGCAAATGGCTTCGCTTTCCGCGGGGCGACCTTGAGCCTCCTCGGGCTGCGCCCTGCGGGGTCTCAACATTGTCGCTACTCCCCCGCTGGAGTCTTCGCCTTTTGCTCCAATCCACAGCTAGAAAACACTAATTACTGTATGATATCAATTTTTCAGTGGCCTCCTTCGTTGCGGGGGCTCCCCTGTCCCTTCCTCCCGCGGGCGTCTGCGCGCCTTCCACTCCAATCAACAAGGTTACTGCATATTTTTTTCATATTCGACAGAATCACCTATTGCCATTTTTCTGAAAAAGGGGTAAGTTTGTTTAGGGAGACGAAATATATTTTCACACATACAAACAAGGGGTACATATATGTTGAAAAATGCAAACTGGTTTCAGTCATTTAAACGGTATGATCATAATATCCAGAAGTTGTTCATGGTAAATATTCTTACGCAAATAGGGCTTGGGATTTTTATGATTGTCTATAATTTTTATATAAGGGAGCTTGGGTTTGCCGAGACGGTCAATGGTAATGTCATCGCGGCTTCCTCACTGGCAGCGGCGATCATCTTAATTCCGGCTGGTATATTAAGCGATCGGATTGGTCGTAAGAAGATGATGCTATTTGGTGTATTTTTTAGTGGCATCTTTATGTTTTTGAGAAGTATCTTCGAGTTTGAATCACTGCTTTTGGTCAGTGCTTTTATTGCAGGGATAGCGATGGCTTTCATTCAAGTGACTGCAGTTCCATGGCTTGCAGAAAGCTCCACTAAAGAACAACGAGTTAAGCTCTTCAGCTATCACTTTGCCGTAATGATGGGAGCGAACGTTGTTGGAAATCTCTTAGGAGGAACTTTAACTGATTTGCTTTTACACATCGTAGGTCTTAGTCCTGTTTGGAGTATCAGGTTGACACTTCTACTAGGAAGTCTCATCTTCATGATGGGAATCATCCCTTTATTAAAAACTACGGAAGTACCACGAGAGAAAGAGAACAAAGCATTTACCTTTAAAAATTTCCAAGCCTCCATACCAAAGGGCCAATGGAAACTTATCTTTGCTTTCTCTTTTGCCTCTATTTTGGTAGGGTTCGGGTCTGGATTGGTTATTCCTTACTTGAATATGTACTTTGCAGATCGTTTTGGAACATCAAATTCTACCATTGGTATTGTTCTTTCCCTGGGTCAGGCAGTCACTGCGGTTGCCATGATTATTGGACCTGCGGTAGTAAGGAGAGTGGGGGAGATGAGAGCGGTAGTCATTTTACAGCTTCTTTCCTTACCATTTATGCTATTAACTGCTTTCACTCAGATTTTTTGGCTTGCTGCCCTCGGATTTTTATTCAGGCAGGCACTGATGAATGCAGCCAATCCAATTATTTCTTCGATGATGATGGAAAAGGTTGATAACTCTTTGAAGGGTTTTGCAAACTCCATTAATCAAATGGTCTTCTCGCTCGGATGGGCAAGTATGGGTCCAGTCTCCATGACTATAGTGCTTTTGTACGGGGAATATTGGGGATATTCGATTGTATTCTCCATCACGGCTGTGCTTTATCTGACAAGTTCTATTTTCTTTTATATGATGTTTAGGGAAAAAACGACGGCAACTTACCAAAAGACTATGGTAAAGACATCATAGTCTGACATATTTCTTGGGAAATGAAGAACATTATCGGCAATACGCGGTAATTGTTCTTTTTTTATTGAAGGGATTAGGCTGATATACAGGGAAATTAATAGGCAAAGGGGGCTGGTTTGTAATGGTAGTAGAGAACTTGGAAATGTTTCTTCTTAAAGCCAAAAGTAAGTCGCATGTCATGGAAATTTTGCCATACTACAGTCTGCGCTGCTGTATAGTCACCCAAGGGGAAAAATCGTTTTTTTCACTAAGTAAAAACCAAATGCAACTGGTGCAAGATGCAACGGTAGCTGATATTGTGATAGAAGGATCTAAAGAAGATATATTGGAACTTTTGAATGGAACGAAGATGAGAGATGTGAAAGGTTTGGCATTTAAAGGGTCCTTCAGACATTTCTTGCTTATGGATTCCCTATTTACCCTTGTAAACCGCTCAGAAAGAAAAGAGGTATCTTAAAGGAATTGTCCTCG
The DNA here is from genome assembly GCF_000175075.1 of Bacillus sp. m3-13. NCBI lineage: Bacteria > Bacillati > Bacillota > Bacilli > Caryophanales > Bacillaceae > Bacillus > Bacillus sp. m3-13. Next base: position 113,347 of record NZ_ACPC01000020.1, on the reverse strand, counting down.
CCTATAACGAATTAAAGTAGATAGATAAAGAGAATTTATAGGCGGTGTAGGAGAGTGTATCATATTATTGTCAACAAGATGGCTGGCAACGGAAAAGGACTTCGTATGTGGAAAGAAGTGGAGAAGTACTTAGAAAAGAAAAATGTAACTTATCTCGTATCTTTTACTGAATATGCAGGTCATGCCGGTGAATTGATAGAAAATATAGAGGAGAATTTGGTTCAAGCTGTAGTGGTAGTCGGTGGAGATGGTACCATTCATGAAGTGGTGAATAAATTGGTTCATAAAAAAGTGGCTCTAGGGATTGTTCCTGCCGGTTCTGGAAATGACTTGGCAAGAAGCCTTGGAGTCCCTTTTGCTGTGGAAGGTGCATTGTCTAGGATCTTAAAGGGTTCCTATCAACTAATAGATGTACCGAAAGTAGAAGAAGAGCATTACATATCGATTGCGGGACTTGGGTTTGACGGCAAGGTTGCAGAAGTGACCAATAGGTCAAGGTCGAAACGTTTATTGAACAAATTAGGCTTAGGTGGCTTGTCGTATGTGCTGAATATTTTCAGAGTTCTTTTCACCTACCAACCGTCTGATGTTTCTATTGCAGTAGATGAAAAGATTTATAAGTTTCAGGATGTTTGGCTGATAGCGGTAGCCAACCTCCCTTATTATGGTGGGGGAATCATGATCTGCCCAGATGCCTGTGGAAATGATGGGGCATTGGATATATGTGTGGTTTCTGGTATTGGAAGATGGGAGTTATTATTTATGTTTCCCCTTGCTTTTAGAGGGAGACATATTAAACACCGAAATGTCACGATGCTTAGAGGCGCATCCATTAAAATAAGCCCAAGTTCCTCCATGGTCATGCAGTGTGACGGAGAAATCGTTCAAAATAAAAAAGCTGATTTTAGCGTGGATGAGAATGCTTTAAAGATATTTTAAACACGGTAAAAAAGTTTTTAATTGACAGGCTAATTATTACCGTGATACGATAACACTCGTTAATTCGAATTGCCCAAATACTTAATTTTAATTATATATGTTTATCTCTTATCGAGAGAGGTGGAGGGACGTGCCCTATGAAACCCGGCAACCGTCAACATGGAATTGTTGAAATGGTGCCAATTCACACAAAGCAATTTGCTTTGATAGATGAGAGAAAGGACTTTTCTCATTTAATCCTTTCTGCTCATTGTTGCAGAAGGGATTTTTTGTTTTCAAGGATTAAACAAACGTTTGTTTAAACTTAATTGGGTAAGCTAAAACAAGGAAAAGTAAGAAAGTAGGTGCGAACATGATTTCACTTCAGGGTGTGAAAAAAGTATTTAAAACGAAAAACGGAGTAGTGACAGCTGTTGATAATATAGATTTATCCATCAACCAAGGAGAGATTTTCGGTGTTATCGGGTATAGCGGTGCAGGAAAAAGTACGTTGATCCGCATGCTAAATGGCCTGGAAACGCCAACTGACGGAGTGGTGGATGTAGCAGGAAGAAATCTTGCAAAAATTAAGGGCAAGGAACTGAGAGAAGCACGCCAGGAAATCAGTATGATCTTCCAGCATTTCAATCTTTTATGGTCAAGAACTGTGAAGGAAAATATCGCGTTTCCACTTGAGATTGCCGGAGTGAGCAGGTCAGAGCGAAACAAGCGTGTGGATGAACTCATCAAGCTTGTAGGATTAGAGGGAAGAGACGACTCCTATCCATCTCAACTAAGCGGTGGACAAAAGCAACGTGTCGGAATAGCAAGAGCACTTGCCAATAATCCTAAAGTACTTTTATGTGATGAAGCTACATCTGCATTGGATCCACAGACTACAGATTCAATCTTAGACCTTTTAGTCGATATTAATAAGCGTTTATCTCTGACTATCGTACTAATCACACATGAAATGCATGTTATCCGGAAAATCTGTCATCGTGTGGCGGTGATGGAAAATGGTAAGGTAGTGGAGCAGGGAGATGTACTTAATGTCTTCCGAAAGCCAGAACAGCCAATCACAAAACGCTTTGTAAAACAGGTGACAGAACCAGATGATACGCAAGAAACAGTGGAGCACTTGTTGGCTGAATACCCACAAGGGAAAGTAATTCAACTAACATTTGTAGGGACTTCGGCAGAACAGCCATTAATTACGAATTTAATTCGCAGATTTCCAATTGAAGTGAACATTCTTCAAGGGAAAATCTCGCAGACTCAAAATGGAGCATATGGCACACTTTTTGTGCACCTCGATGGCGAAGAGACGCAAGTTCAAGAAGCATTGAGATTTATCCGTGAGCAGCAAGTGGAGTTGGAGGTGATGACACATGCTTGAAAGAGTTAATTGGGACAAGATGTGGGAAGCAACCTTAGAAACTCTTTATATGAGCAGTATATCGGTTGTCGCTACGTTCATTTTAGGAATTGTTTTAGGACTATTATTGTTTTTAACAGCTAAGGGAAACATATGGGAAAGCCGATTAGTTAATGGATTGGTTGCTGCTTTTGTTAATATCTTCCGTTCCATCCCATTTGTCATTTTAATATTTTTACTTATTCCTTTTACAAGGTTCATTATGGATACAATTATTGGTGCCAACGCGGCATTGCCAGCTCTAATCATAGGAGCAGCACCTTTTTACGCACGAATGGTGGAAATCGCATTACGTGAAATCGACAAAGGTGTCATTGAAGCAGCGCGTTCCATGGGTGCAAAAACTTCAGAAATCATCTGGAAAGTACTCATTCCGGAATCGATGCCAGCATTGGTTTCCGGTATAACGGTCACGGCCATTGCCATTGTAAGTTACACAGCAATGGCAGGAATCATCGGTGCAGGTGGGTTGGGTAACCTTGCATTCTTAGATGGTTTCCAGCGTAACAACTGGGAAGTAACACTTGTATGTACGGTCATCATCTTAATCATTGTATTTATCATCCAATTTATTGGAGATTTAATAACTAACAAACTAGACAAACGATAAGAAAGAGGGGACAAAATTATGAAAAAGCTTTTAAGTTTCGCTGTAATATCATTATTAGTGCTAGTACTTGCTGCATGTGGCGGCGGAGAAAAAGGGATCGAGGAAGGTAAGCTGGTTATAGGTGCATCAAATGTACCTCATGCAGAAATCCTTGAAGAAGCAAAACCTTTATTAGAAGAACAGGGTATTGAATTAGACATCCAAACGTATACAGATTACATCATCCCGAACCAGGCGCTACGTGATAAAGACATTGATGCGAACTTCTTCCAACATGAGCCATACTTGAAGAGTCAAATCGAAGAAAATGATTACGAATTTGTAAGTGCAGGTGGCGTTCATATCGAGCCAATCGGTGTTTACTCCCAAGAGTATGACAGCCTAGAAGAACTACCTGAAGGCGCAGAAATCTTAATGAGTAACTCTGTTGCCGATCATGGCCGTATCCTTGCAATGCTTGAAGAAAAAGGACTAATTACGTTAAAAGAAGGTGTAGAAGTTACATCTGCATCTGTAGATGATATTGAAGAGAACCCTAAGAATCTTGAGTTCAATACTCAGTTCGAAGCGGCATTCTTACCGCAAGCATACTTGAATGGCGACGGAGATGCAGTACTGATTAACGGTAACTATGCACTTGGCGCTGATATAGATCCAGAAAAAGAAGCAATCGCTTTAGAATCTGGCGAAAACAATCCTTACGTAAACCTTATCGTTGTTCGTGAGGAAGATAAAGATAATGAACAGATCAAAGCATTGGTAGAAGTGCTTCAATCTGCTGAAATCAAAGCATTCATTGAAGAAGAATACAAAGGTTCCGTACTGCCTGCAAAGGCATCTGATGAAGAATAAAATTTGAATAAATAACTCCGTACTATATTTATGGTTCGGAGTTATTTTTTTTGTAATAATTGAATACGAACCTCCCACCTAAACAAATACTAACTTTGTGAAAAATAAGGATGGGAGTTGTCTTCAATGGAACAACATTACGAGCCGAAAAACTATGCAGAAGCAGCACTTCATGATTATAAAGCGGGTCTTGGTTTATTTACCGAAAAGATGCCTGAGCTTGCACATCACTATAACGAGTTCACAGAAGCTTGTTTTAAAGAGGGAGTTCTCGATAAGAAGCAGAAGCAATTGATTGCTCTTGGTGTCAGTGTGTATTCCCAAGATGAATATTGCATCGTATATCACACAAAAGGTTGCTTAGATCAAGGTGCAACAGAGCAGGAAATCCTGGAAGTTTGCGGCGTGACAGCAGCATTTGGTGGCGGGGCAGCAATGAGCCAATCCGTGACGTTGGTGCAGTCTTGCATTAGTGATTTTAACGAATTGAAGAATTGATTTGTGAGGAGTCTGACCTTTTGGGGTTGGGCTTTTTTATTGGAATGATGTTTTTACATTTTTGTGGGGATTTCGTAAGAAAACTAAAGAAATGTCTCTATTTTAATCGAGCTAAAAATGGTTCGGTCAATTTTTATGTCAGTTCGGACATTCTCACTGTATTTTAACAGGGTGTTCGGACAATTGACGTGACTGTTTGGACAAGAATCTAGGGTGTTCGGTCATTTGCAAAATCGGTTCGGTCAAATTTTAGAAAACTTCGGCCAACTTTGCAAAAACTTCGGTCAACTTTAAAAAAACTTTGGTCAACTTTCAAAAAACTTCGGACAATTGGGCTGCAGAGGTTAATTGCCAATCTCAACATACACCATCAGTGTCCCAGAACAACATCGAAAAAAAACCATAAGCACCGTTCACATCAGGACAACCAGAACGCCCTAGCATTCAAGAGGAATTCTAAGACTCCTATTAACCACCTTCCCTAATTACCCCACAAGCACCAATATCCCCAGTAATCGCTCCATACTTCGTTTGGATAAATTAACCACCCCTGCTATGATTAATAAGGTGTTTATGACAAATACTTTGAGGGTATCAGAAAACTGGTACAAAAAATTAAACACTTATAAATAGGAAGGGAATGGTTTATTATCCATCAGGTACACGTAAAGTACACAGGTGAAATGGAGAAGGCAATGTATCAAGCTTATGGTTTTGGTTATGAGGAGTACTCAAATAAGCTCTCAAAACTTTTAGAAGTGGAGCAGAAACGAGAAAAGGATTACCAAAGAAGCTTAGAGATTGTCGAAGAAGTAGACCGTAATTTCCGCCCATAAAACCTGTGCAGCAGCAAACTGACAGGTTGACCATATAATATAGAAGAAAAGGGTTCGTGTTATTCTCTAACAAATGAGAATAACGCAGACCCTTTTTGTTGTTTATTAACCAGGAGTTAACCAAAATAAATTATCCACCGAAAATTCGACTTTCCCCCCTTATATTCGTTATAATTTGAGGGTATCTTACACAAGGCGGAAAAGGTTGCTATCACTTTCTATTTGTTATAAGATTGTAATGAGAATAAAATGAGAATTAAAACAACAATGTGTTTTTATATAGGAACACAAGAACATTGGAGGTTACAGTTATGGGTTCAACGTTAACAATTAAAGATTTACATGTATCCATTAATGATAAAGAGATTTTAAAGGGTGTAAATCTTGAAGTAAAAGGCGGAGAGATTCACGCAATCATGGGTCCTAACGGAACAGGAAAGTCAACGCTTTCTTCTGCAATCATGGGACACCCAAAATATGAAGTAACAAGCGGAAGCATCACATTTGATGGGGAAGATGTTCTTGAAATGGAAGTGGATGAGCGCGCGCAAGTAGGCTTATTCCTTGCAATGCAATACCCAAGTGAGATCAGTGGTGTAACAAACGCGGACTTCTTGCGTTCTGCTATCAATGCTCGCCGTGAAGAGGGCGATGAAATCTCCCTAATGAAATTCATCCGTAAAATGGATAAGAACATGGACTTCTTGGAAATGGATCAAGCAATGGCACAGCGTTACCTAAACGAAGGTTTCTCCGGTGGGGAAAAGAAGCGTAACGAAATTCTTCAATTGATGATGATTGAGCCTAAGATCGCGATCCTTGATGAGATTGACTCTGGTCTTGATATCGATGCATTGAAAGTTGTTTCTAAAGGAATCAATCAAATGCGCAGCGACGATTTCGGTTGCCTTATCATCACTCACTACCAACGTTTATTGAATTACATCACTCCTGACCACGTTCACGTAATGATGCAAGGCCGCATCGTGAAGTCCGGTGGTAAGGAATTAGCACAACGTTTAGAGGCAGAAGGTTACGATTGGATTAAGCAAGAACTAGGTATCGAAGACGAAACAGTCGGTCAAGAAGCGTAAGCAAGGAGGATTATCATGACGTTAGAGACGAAATTACCGTTTGATCAAGACTACCTCACTAACTACTCCAAAGAGTCAGGGGAGCCTCAGTGGCTGTTAGATCTTCGCTTACAAGCTTATTCCTTGGCAGAAGAGCTGCCATTACCTAAGCCGGATAAGACGAAGATTACAAACTGGAATTTTACAAACTTCCAGAAACACACTGTAGAAACTTCCATTACTTCTGTGGACCAAATGCCTCAAGAGGTAAAGGCGTTAGTAGATGGAGAAAATATATATGTTCAAGTGGATAACACACCAGTGGTATCTACTCTTAAAGAAGAACTAAAAGCACAAGGCGTTATCTTCACAGATATCATCACTGCTGCAAAAGAGCACAGTGATCTTGTGAAAAAGCACTTCATGCAAGATGGTGTTAAAGTTGATGAGCATAAGCTGTCCGCTTTACACGCTGCATTAATGAACGGCGGAGCATTTCCTTTATGTTCCTAAGAACGTTGTCATTGAAGAGCCGATCCAAGCGATCTACCTTCAAGACCAAGCAGAAGCTGTGTTCAACCACGTATTGATCGTGGCGGAAGACAATAGTGCGGTTACTTATGTAGAGAACTATCTGTCCAATAATGATGGGGATGGTTCCATCTTCAACATCGTGACAGAAGTTATCGCTAACGGAAACTCTAAAGTGCAATACGGCGCTGTCGACAACCTTGGAAAAGGTGTCACAACTTACGTTAACCGCCGCGGAGTAGTTGGACGTGACGCGACGCTTGAGTGGGCATTAGGCCTGATGAATGATGGCGACACTATTTCAGAAAACGTAACAAACCTTATAGGTGACGGCTCTGTTGGAGATACAAAAACAGTAGTGGTTGGACGTGGAGAGCAAAAGCAAAACTTTACAACAATGGTTGTACATTTTGGTAAAAACTCTGACGGTCAAATCCTTAAGCACGGCGTAATGAAAGACAGCGCAAGCTCAGTATTTAACGGTATCGGTAAAATTGAGCACGGTGCATCTAAATCTAATGCCGAGCAGGAATCTCGCGTGTTAATGCTTAGTGAAAAAGCTCGTGGAGACGCTAACCCGATTCTTCTAATCGACGAAGATGACGTAACAGCAGGTCACGCAGCATCAGCGGGCCGCATTGATCCACTTCAGCTTTACTACCTAATGAGCCGCGGAATTTCCAAGAAGGAAGCAGAGCGCTTAGTAATCCACGGATTCTTGGCTCCTGTAGTAAATCAATTGCCAATCGAGTCGGTTAAAAACCAATTGATTGATGTAATTGAAAGGAAAGTGAAGTAATGAATATCCAAGAGATACGTCAGCAGTTTCCGATTTTGCATCAAGAGGTCAATGGAAATCCGCTTGTGTATCTGGATAGTGCTGCTACATCTCAAAAGCCGCTAGCGGTAATTGAGGCGTTGGAGAAGTACTATAAAGGGTATAACTCCAATGTTCATCGAGGAGTTCATACTTTGGGTACGAGAGCGACAGACGGTTATGAAGGTGCACGCGATAAAGTAAAGAATTTTATCAACGCAGCCCACAGGGAAGAGATTGTCTTCACTCGTGGAACAACGACTGCTCTGAATCTTGTTGCTGGCAGCTATGCACGCGCTAACCTAACGGAAGGCGACGAAATAGTTATCACCTACATGGAGCATCATAGTAATATCATTCCATGGCAACAGGCGGCAAAAGCCACTGGTGCTACTTTAAAATATATCCCGCTGACAGAGGACGGAAGCCTGTCCTTATCAGATGTGGAAGCTACCATCACGGAAAATACGAAAATTGTTTCCATCATGCAGGTTTCTAACGTATTAGGAACCATCAACCCGATTAAGGAGATCGCTGAAATTGCCCATAAACATGGAGCAATCATGGTGGTCGACGGAGCCCAAAGTACTCCACATATGAAAGTGGACGTACAAGATTTAGACTGCGACTTCTTCGCACTGTCTGGTCATAAAATGGGTGCTCCAACAGGAATTGGTGCTCTATACGGAAAAAAACACCTGCTTGAGAACATGGAACCAATTGAGTTTGGTGGGGAAATGATCGACTTTGTCGGACTGCAGGAATCCACTTGGAAGGAGCTGCCATGGAAGTTCGAAGGAGGTACCCCAATTATTGCGGGTGCGATCGGACTTGGCGCAGCAATTGACTTCCTGGAGCAGGTGGGAATGGACAATATTCTTGCCCATGAACATAAGCTTGCAGACTATGCGATGAACCGCATGTCCGAAATCGAAGGAATCAGCATTTACGGTCCGCAAAAAAGAGCGGGACTTGTTACATTCAATATAGACGACGTACATCCACATGATGTAGCTACAGTGCTGGATGCTGAAGGAATTGCTGTTCGTGCAGGACATCACTGTGCACAGCCATTAATGAAGTATCTAAACGTTTCTTCCACCGCACGTGCTAGTTTTTACCTGTACAACACGGAGGAAGAAGTTGATAAGCTAGTAGCATCATTAGTGAAAACAAAGGAGTACTTTAGTAATGTCTTTTAATAATTTAGATACTCTCTATCGTCAAGTGATTATGGATCATTATAAAAATCCGCGCAACAAAGGGACAATCGAGTCTGACAGCATCACTGTCGACATGAATAACCCTACGTGCGGTGACCGCATCCATTTGACACTTCAAGTGGAAGATGGAAAAGTAGCGGATGCAAAGTTTGATGGCGAAGGATGTTCCATTTCTATGGCATCTGCTTCCATGATGACCCAAGCAGTAAAAGGGTTAGAAGTGGAAAAAGCTTTAGAGCTTTCCCAGATCTTTTATGATATTATGTTAGGCAAAGAATATGACGACGAAGCGATGGACTTAGGGGATCTCGAAGCACTTCAAGGTGTGGCAAAATTCCCGGCACGTATCAAATGTGCCACTCTTGCATGGAAAGCCATGGAAAAGGGAGTCAAATCGGAATAAGCAAGGCAAGATAGGGAGTGATAGTGCGGCAATATACGCTGCACTGTTGCTCACCTCTTGAATGGAGGGAATAAAATGGCGAAAAAAATGCCTGAAATCGGCGATTACAAGTATGGTTTTAAGGACAAAGACGTTTCCATTTTCCGTTCCGGCCGTGGTCTTACGAAAGAGATCGTTGAAGAAATCTCTCGTATGAAGGAAGAGCCTCAATGGATGCTGGATTTCCGTCTTAAATCATTAGAACATTTCTATAACATGCCAATGCCACAATGGGGCGGCGATTTGAACAGCTTGAACTTTGATGAAATTACGTACTACGTAAAGCCATCTGAGAAGTCTGAGCGTTCTTGGGATGAAGTACCTGAAGAGATCAAGCAGACGTTTGACAAATTAGGTATTCCTGAAGCAGAACAAAAATATCTTGCAGGGGTATCTGCTCAGTATGAATCTGAGGTTGTATACCACAACATGCAAGAAGACTTAGAAGATCTTGGTGTAGTGTTTAAAGACACAGACACAGCGTTAAAAGAAAATGAAGACATCTTCCGTGAGCACTTCGCGAAGGTAATCCCGCCGACAGACAATAAGTTCTCTGCATTGAACTCTGCAGTATGGTCTGGTGGATCTTTCATCTATGTACCAAAAGGTGTTAAAGTGGAAACTCCACTACAAGCATACTTCCGAATCAACTCTGAGAACATGGGTCAATTCGAGCGTACGCTTATCATCGTAGACGAAGGCGCACACGTACACTATGTAGAAGGCTGTACAGCACCTGTTTACACAACAAACTCCCTTCACAGTGCGGTAGTAGAAATCATCATCAAGAAAGATGCTTACTGCCGTTACACGACGATTCAAAACTGGGCGAACAATGTATACAATCTAGTTACGAAGCGTGCAGTGTGTGAAGCGAATGCAACGATGGAGTGGATTGACGGGAACATTGGTTCCAAGTTAACGATGAAATACCCAGCGGTTATCCTTAAAGGTGAAGGCGCTCGTGGTATGACTCTTTCCATCGCATTAGCAGGTAAAGGCCAGCACCAGGATGCAGGGGCGAAAATGATTCACCTTGCACCAAACACGTCTTCCACTATCGTTTCTAAATCCATCTCCAAGCAAGGTGGTAAAGTAACATACCGTGGAATCGTACACTTTGGAAAAAAAGCTTCTGGCGCACGCTCTAACATTGAGTGTGACACACTAATCATGGATAACCAGTCTACTTCTGATACGATCCCTTACAACGAAGTGTTCAACGACAACGTTTCTCTTGAGCACGAAGCGAAGGTATCCAAAGTATCCGAAGAGCAACTTTTCTATCTTATGAGCCGTGGCTTATCTGAAGAAGAGGCAACAGAAATGATCGTAATGGGCTTCATCGAGCCATTCACAAAAGAACTACCAATGGAATACGCAGTAGAAATGAACCGTCTGATCAAGTTCGAGATGGAAGGTTCTATTGGGTAACATTTAGTTATAAAAAAACCTTGGCGTGCTTGCATGCCAAGGTTTTTATTTATGGAAAGATATTTTATCATTTAAGCTACTAGAACCTTTCCCCTTCACCCGCTTCAATGTCGCCACAATAAGAAAGCTGACAATCACGAGCAATAGCCAGGAACTCACCTTTCCCAAATGTACAAGGCTCCATGCCTCTGTTTGATTTGGATATTCCCATGCGCCGAAAAATGTTGCGATGTTTTCCGCGATCCAAATAAAAAATCCGATTAGGACAAAGGAAAGGGCGATAGGCATACGGTAACTCTTTTCACCAACTTCATACCGTACCCAAGACTTCCAAAACAGAATAATGACTAAAGCAGATAACCACCAACGAATGTCGATCAAATAATGATGGGTGAAGAAATTTAGATAAATGGCTGCTGCGAGCGATACCACAGCCCAAAAAGGAGGCCAGTCAACAAGCTCCACATTCAATCTTCTCCATGCCTGACAAAGATAACTCGCGACACTTGCATACATAAACCCGCTGTATAATGGGACGCCAAAAATCTTGGAATAGCCTTCTTCTGGATAAGACCACGACCCCATGTGTACCTTGAAGATCTCAAGTGCCAATCCGATAACGTGAAACAAGGTGATGACTTTTAATTCATCGCGGGTTTCAAGTCCAGACCGTAACATCCACCATTGCATTAGAATGCAGATAACCAGAAGCCAATCATACCGTGGAAGGAAGGGAAGAGGAATCACTTGCGTTATGGCTAGAGATGCAAAAATAACGACAGGAAACACGCAGGAGAGAGCCTGTTGCCAGCCGAATCGAACGAGTTGTTTAAACGCGTCTAAGATGGACCATTGCTTCTTTTCCAACTTTGAGTCAAGTTCTATACTTCTATTCATATTGGGTTACCTAAAAATTGTGTTTTGCGTATCATCACAGACACCTCGCAAATTTAATGTTATTTATTGAATTTACCATATTATTTATTGATAAACAATAAAAAAATATTGATTTTTTTATTAAATTGGTAGTACATTCTACCTCGTTGGGGATGAAGACACTTCGGACAAGAAAATCAGCGAGGGAATGTCTTCATCCGCATGATGAAGACACTTTGGAAAAGGAAATCAGCGAGGGAATGTCTTCATCCGCATGATGAAGACACTTTGGAAAAGGAAATCATCATAGGAATGTCTTCATCCGCATGATGAAGACACTTTGGAAAAGGAAATCATCATAGGAATGTCTTCATCCGCATGATGAAGACACTTTGGAAAAGGAAATCATCATGGGAATGTCTTCATCCGCATGATGAAGACACTTCGGACAAGAAAATCAGCGAGGGAATGTCTTCATCACCTCCACACAAAAAAAGCACCCATTAAAAAAGGAGTGCCCCAACCATCATACTCACAATCACCGAACCAGTTCCGTATCATCTGAATCTGACTCCGGTACCTTATCTTCTTTCTGCTTTTCCAGATACTCATTAACCTTCAAACTAGAATAAATAAACCCAGCCGCAATCAACACGCCAAATACCCAACCGTTCACCTTCATGAAGAACAAGATTCTGTCATATCCTTGAACGCCGTACACGCCGATCAAATAGTATTTCAAGCCGGCAGCCACAAAGCCGCGCAAGGCAAAAATTCCTGTAAGGATATAAAAAGCGGGCAGTATCGATTTTTGGCTATAGAGCCGCAAGCTGTCTTCGCGCTTGTGTCCTTGCAGGTAGGCGATATCAACTCCTAAATAAAGAGCCAATGGTTTTTTTACAAGCATGGTTCCCAGGATGAACAATCCAAATCCAGCAGATACATATACCGAGTTTTGAAGCATAGTAAAGGCATCACCTGAAAGGATATCAACCAGCGTGCTCACTAAAAGAGAAACCATAATAAATATCCCTGTCACATTAAACTGCCTCTCAACAGCGAAACGAACGATTGTGTACACAAACCCCGGCGCAGTGGAAAGCAATATTGCATAGTAGTCTCCAAGCGGTTCTTGTCCAAATTTCCAAATCAGATAAGGTAAAGCCAAATAGAATAGTAAGTCAAAAACAACAATCTTATTTTTCATAGCGCCTCCGAAAGTAACAATGATACATTCATCATACCAATTACTCCCATATTCTGCACTATAAACATGAGAAATTACCTTCAGTTATGATAAAATGTAAAAAATGAGGTGAAGCGGATGATTTATGTTGGGGTGACAGGCTGGGGGGATCATGATTCGTTATATACTGCGGGTATTGCACCTAGGGACAAACTGCTGGAATATGGTGCCCACTTTCCTACCGTAGAGGTGGATGCTTCCTTTTATGCCATTCAACCGAAACAGAACGTAGAAAAATGGGTTGCGGATACACCGGAAAATTTTCAGTTTATCGTAAAGGCATATCAAGGAATGACAGGTCATCAGCGCGGTGAGATACCTTTTGACACAAAAGAACTAATGTTTACATCTTTTAGGGAATCTATTGAACCCTATGAAAAGGCTGGGAAAATGGCGATGGTTCTTTTTCAATTTCCACCATGGTTTGAGTGCAAGAAGGAGAATGTCGATTATTTGAGATGGTGCAAGGAACAAATGGGCGACACAAAAGTAGCCCTCGAGTTCCGTAACCAGACATGGTTTCAGCCTGCCTATCACCACAGAACGCTGAAGTTTATGGAAGAGGAAGGGTGGATTCATAGTATTTGTGATGAACCACAAGCGGGAACAGGGTCTATTCCGACCGTCCTGCATCCTACAGATCCAGACAATACACTAATCCGCCTGCATGGAAGGAATGTTCATGGTTGGACAAAGCCTGCATCAGGGAAGGAGTGGAGAGAGGTTCGCTATTTGTATGATTATAACCTTAACGAACTTATGGAATGGAAGGCGAATCTAGAAAGGTTAACTCCATCATCTAGTAACATCTACATGTTATTCAACAATAACTCTGGAGGTCATGCAGCTGGAAATGCCAAACAAATGATTGACCTATTGGGTGTCGAATACACAGGATTGGCACCAAGGCAATTAGATTTATTTTAGAGGAGAGAAACGTCGTGCAACAAATTAGAATTTTACATACAAACGATATTCATAGTCATTTTGATGCGTATCCTAAACTTGCTACTTTTCTATACGAGCAGGATTCCACACTGCCATCGGCCCTTGTCGATATTGGGGATAATATGGACCGTTTTCACCCTATCACCGAAGCTACCGGTGGCAAGGCCAATACGAGTCTCTTGAATATGCTTGGCTATGATTATGCCACGTTCGGAAATAATGAAGGAATAACATTGGACTATCAGGGATTATCACAGCTTTATGAGGAAGCAAAATTCTCTATTTTAGCTGCCAATCTGTTCGAAACAAATGGCGATTATCCGGATTGGGTAAAGCCTTATGATGTGAAAACCATGGGTGATGTTAAGGTTGCTTTTATTGGAGTAACAGTTTTTTATCAGCATTTTTATGCGCTGCTCGGCTGGAAAATAGAAGACCCTTATATTATTTTGGAAAAATACCTACCTACTTTAAAAGAAGAGGCCGACGTTATTGTGGTACTTTCGCATCTGGGAATTTCTGATGATGAGGAGATGGCAAGGAGGTTTCCAGAGATAGACGTTATCCTTGGTGGACATACCCATCATGTTCTGCCTGAAGGAAGGCGGATTGGAAATACATTAATTTGTGGAGCGGGGAAGTATGGGCAGTATATAGGCGAGATAGATCTTGGGTATGACCAAGAGTTAAAAGCTCTAACTCATTCTACTGCCAAACTTCATAAGTTGGAACTCTATAAACCAGATCAACAAGTAACAGAGCGGATAAAAGACATGGAACAAGTAGCGGAGAAGCATTTGAATAAAAAAGTAGGAAGTTTGGAAGAGTCGCTACAGGTAGAGTGGTTTGCATCTTCTATTTTTCCAGATTTGCTTGCAGATAAGTTAAGAGAATGGTGTGAGGCAGATATCGGGATGGTCAATGCCGGTGTATTGCTTGATGGACTTGAAAAGGGAGAAGTGACACTTGGGATGCTCCATCGTATTTGTCCTCATCCTATTAATCCTTGCAGGGTGACGTTGACTGGTGAGGAGTTAAGGGAAGTCGTCCAACAGGCTCAGCACCCCGATATGGAAAACTTGAGAGTGAAAGGGCTTGGATTCCGTGGTGAAGTGATGGGGCGTATGGCATTCAGCGGTGTCAGGTTCGACACAGAGCCGATAAAAGACGGTAGCGTTCAGGTGACAGATATTTATATTGGAGGTAAACGGTTAAAAGCAACAGACAGTGTAACGGTAGGGACCATTGATATGTTTACTTTTGGAAGAATGTATCCAAGCATCATCCGGGCAAAAGAAAAGAAGTTTTTTCTGCCAGAACTGCTTCGGGATGTATTAGCACATTCATTTTCTGATAATTGACCTATTTTTCACACCCTTTCCACGCGTAAACCATAAATTGATATGGGAAGGGAGCGTGACAATTATCTATGATTGAAATGACACCAATTACAATCGAAGGCCATACGTTTACTGCGATTACGGTGCGATTGCCAAAGACTAATTTCTTGGCGGTAACTAGCGATAAAGGGTATATCATGTGCGGAGCGCTGGATGTCGGCTTATTGAATGCCAAGCTGAAGGACCGAAAGATCATTGCGGGGCGGGCAGTTGGGGTGCGTACCATCGAGCAATTATTAGAGGCCCCTTTGGAATCCATTACGTATGAGGCGGAGAATGTGGGCATTACGGTTGGGATGCCGGGCAAAGAAGCTTTGTTAAAAATGCTATAAAGGGTGGGGGCGCTAGTTTGGTTGACTTGCAGCCTTTACCCCAAATATATAATACCATCGTGTTCATACGGTGGTATTTTTATGTTGCGATAAACTTTTCAAAACTTTTTTCTATATTAGCAAGCTTTATCCCGGAATTTTTACTATAATAGGAAATATATAGATTTTGTCGAAATGTGAAGATAGGAGAAGTTATGAGACTATTACCTACAAAATCAATGAAACCGGGAATGGTGTTGGCCAGATCAATCTACAATGATTCTGGTAGAGTGCTGTTGAGTGAAGGGATCTCTGTTACTTCACGCATGATTACACGTTTGCAACAATTAAATGTTACCTATGTATATATAGAAGATGCACGGACAAGCGGGATGGAAGTGCCTACTATTATCTCGGACAAAACCCGTAAGGAAGCAGTAAAGACAATTACTGATACCTTCAAATCAATCGAACATGAAAAAGAATTAAGTAAGTGGTTTGTGATGGACAAATCATCCAAAAGCATCAAGTCACTTATCCAAAACTTGCTGACAGACATGAAATCAAATGACGAAGTGTCCGCCCTGTTGACGGATGTGTATGTGCACGACAATTATGTGTTTACCCATTCGTTAAATGTGACGCTTTATTCCCTTTCCATAGGGTTAAAATTGGGGTTGTCCCAAAAAGACTTAGAAACATTAGGACTTGGTGGAATTCTTCATGATATCGGCAAGATGTTGATTCCCAACGACATTCTTTTCAAGCCAGGGAAACTTACAAGCGATGAGTTTGCAGAGATGAAGCGGCATGCGACCTATGGGTACGATATCCTTCGCAACATGCAGACCATTCCGTTAATGGTTGCACACTGTGCTTTCCAACACCATGAACGCCTGAATGGAAGTGGCTATCCTCGCGGCATCAAGTCAGATGATATTCATCTGTTTGGTAAAATCCTTGCTGTAGCGGATGTTTTTGATGCTGTTACTTCCCACCGGATATACCGTAGTGCCATGCTGCCACATGAAGGCCTAGAAATTTTATATGCAGGATCTGGTTCGTTGTATGAACCAGAGATTATTGAAGCGTTCCGCAAATCGGTTGCCATCTATCCATACGGCTTGATGGTTACATTGAATGATGGAAGAAAAGGGCTTGTTGTCGGGCAAAATAAAGACCTAACAGAACGACCTGTCATTAGGGTGGTCGAAGAAGAAGGTGAAGAGTTGGAAACACCTTACGATATAAACTTAAAAGACCATCTGAGTTTAGCGATTGTTGACTGCGATTCCCTTGAAAAAATAGCAGCAGTCAGCTAAAAGGAAAGAGTAGAGAAAAAAGAAATATATTTCCTTTGTCCTATAGCAGGATATATGTTATAGTGAAATCATAAAATAATATACTTCCCTTATCATACGATGAGGTAGAGGCTGCATAGCATAAGAGTAAAACTACTGGAGGTTGACACCTAAGATGGTAGAATGAAAGGATGCTGTGCCGAAGCAATATGAGCGGTCAAACTCATGTTGCTGGGGTTATCTTGAATAAGGATAACACTGCCATTATGACCGGTACGGACGGTTTTTATAATGGAGGGCTACTGATCGGATGGAGGATAACACATTACATAGGTAATGATAGTTATTTTCTATCATTACTTTTTATTTTGTTTTCTTTCAGCGCCTTCCATTGTTGTAAACCGTTTGATGCCAGTCAAACATATTACAGCTTAATGGGGGTTTTTTTGTTATGGAAGGAACAATTTATTCTTTAATTCCTCCAGTGCTTGCGATCTTAATGGTTATCTTGACCAGAAGAGTTTTGCTTTCACTTGGAGTAGGTATTCTGGCAGCAGCTTTAATGTTAGCCGATTTCAACCCGGTAACAATGGTTGTGCTGATCTGGGATATGGTATTAGGTCTTTTTTATTCGGTAGACGATAAAGAGTTGAACTTATGGAATATTTATATTCTTGTATTCTTAATTATTTTAGGAATTATTACTGCATTTATTTCTATCACTGGTGGCAGCAGGGCATTTGCTGACTGGGCACAGACAAAAATCAAGACAAGAAGAGGATCAAAATTTTTAACAGCTATTTTAGGGATCGTTATTTTTATTGATGATTATTTTAACGCATTGGCAGTAGGTCAAATCAGTAGACCTGTAACGGACCGTTACAAAGTATCACGTGCAAAATTAGCGTACTTGATTGATTCTACCTCGGCACCGATTTGTGTCATCTCACCTGTTTCGAGTTGGGGTGCTGTTATTATCGGTATAATTGGAACAGATGTAATCGTAAGACAGAATATTAGTGACTTAACAGCAATCAGTGCTTTTATGCAAATCATTCCGATGAACTTATACGTTTTTTCTGCATTGATTATGGTATTCTTGGTAAGTTACTTTAATTTCAATATTGGGCCGATGAGAAAGCACGAACAACGTGCAATGGAGACGGGTGAATTATACGATTCTGAAAAAGAAGTGCCTGGAGAGCTGTCAGACGAGCTTCCTACTAGCACAAAAGGAACGATTGGCAATCTTGTGTGGCCGATTGTAGCACTTTTTGTTGGGGTTATTGGAGCGATGCTTTGGACGGGTGCTTCCGCAATTGAAGGAGATATTACTGTTTTAGGTATCTTTGAAAATACAGATCCATCTGCAGCATTATTCTATGGTGGATTGTTCGCTTTAGTAGTTTCATTCATCTTACTTTTCAACCAGATTTCCAAAGGCGGAGTATCAAACAGTGTAGTGGGTCGCGGGATAGCAGAAGGAACAAAATCCATGCTTCCTGCCATCTATATTCTATTATTTGCTTGGACCATTGCAGGATTGATTGATGGTTTAGGAACTGGAACATACATTGCCGAACAAGTAGAAAACTCTAATATTAATATTGCTTTCTTACCAGCAATCATTTTTGTCATTGCCGGTTTTACAGCTCTTGCAACAGGAACTTCATGGGGTACTTTCACACTGTTACTTCCTATTGCAGGTCAAATAGCAGTGGCAACAGATGTATCCATTTTATTACCTGTACTTGCTTCTGTATTGGCTGGGGCGGTATTCGGTGATCATTGTTCACCAATTTCCGATACAACCATCCTTTCCTCCACTGGTGCAGGATGTAACCATATTGACCACGTGCTAACTCAGCTACCGTATGCGCTCATTAGTGCAGGTGTAGCGATTGCAGGATATATTGTGCTAGGTTTGACTGGAAGCACATTGCTTGGACTGCTAGTAGTATTAGTGGCATTTGTTATTATCGGTATTAGTTTTAAAGCGATGAAACCAGCAGAGTAATCTCATAATACTTTTCAAATAAAGTAATAAACACCTCCTTTTTATCTACTTTTAGTTAAGTGGTAAAAAGAGAGGTGTTTTTCTTTTGGGGAATTAAATGAATAAATATTCATAATATAACTCTTGTGTATCAGTACATTTAGCCATTTAAGCAACATTGGTAGAATAAAAATACATTGTTGATTATTGTCACAAGGTGTCGATTAATATAGTGTAAAAGTTTGTTTTGACATAGTCATAAAGTCTAGTTATACTATGTATAAATTATATTAAATAATCAGAAAAAATAAAACATTTGGACTCTTTCATCTATTTTTTGGTAAAAAAGAGTCTAAGTAGGGGGAGAAAGAGAATGGAAAATCGACCGCAATGGGGGACAAGAGCAGGATTTATTTTAGCAGCGGTTGGATCGGCCATCGGGTTAGGAAACATTTGGCGTTTTCCAGCAACTGCTTATGAAAATGGAGGAGGGGCATTCTTTGTACCATATTTATTCGCTCTTCTGACAGCAGGTATTCCGTTATTGATCCTTGAATTCACTATGGGTCATAAGTACCGCGGATCTGCACCACTTTCTTATGCAAGAATGAACAAAAAGTATGAATGGCTTGGCTGGTGGCAAGTTGGTATAGCATTCGTAATTTCTACTTATTATGCTGTCATCATTGCATGGGCTATGTCTTACTCCGTGTTCTCACTGAATCTGAAGTGGGGAGACGACACAGGCGGATTCTTGATTGGAGAATACCTTCAGGTAGCTGCACCAGGTGAGATTGGGGGACTTGTTCCTTCTGTCCTTCTTCCATTAGTAATCGTTTGGGCAGTAACACTTGGAGTACTATTTAAAGGCGTTAAGAAGGGTGTAGAGGTAGCAAATAAGATTTTCATCCCTGCACTTGTTGTATTGTTCTTAATTATCGTTGTCCGCGCTCTGACACTAGAAGGGGCTGGAACAGGACTAAACGCTTTCTTCAAACCTGATTGGAGCACTATTGCTGACGGTAAGGTTTGGGTTGCGGCATATGGACAGATTTTCTTCAGTTTATCCATTGCATTTGCCATCATGATTACGTATTCCAGTTATCTACCGAAAAAATCTGATATCACCAATAATGCATTTATTACCGGTTTCAGTAACTCCGGATTTGAATTATTAGCAGGTATCGGTGTATTCAGTATTTTAGGATTTATGGCAGTTCAGCAAGGTGTTGGCGTAGATGAAGTGGTAGCGGGCGGTGTCGGATTAGCGTTCGTTGTATTTCCGCAAATCATTAATGAATTCCCGGCCTTTAAAGAACTGTTTGGATTCTTGTTCTTTGGATCACTAGTATTGGCTGGACTATCTTCATTAATCTCTATTGTAGAAACATTTGTTGCTGGGGTTCAAGATAAATTCAAAGTATCCCGTACAAAAGCAGTAGCATTTGGTGGTGGATTGTCGGCAGTTATTTCTATCCTATTTGCAACAAAAGGCGGTTTGAATTTCCTTGATGTTGCTGATTACTTCATCAACCAATTCGGTGTGGCGCTTGCAGGTCTCGTGCAAGTAATCGTGGTTGTCTGGTTCGCAAGACAATTGAAACCATTGCAAAATCATGCCAATGAGATTTCCGATGTTAAATTAACTGGATTCTTAGGCTCATGGTGGAAGTTATCCTTGGCAGTCATCACTCCGATTGTACTTGGTTATATGATGTTTGACCTGATCCGTACAAATATTGCGGAAGTGTACGGAGCGGCTGATGGGTATTCTCGTATCTTCACGATTCAGTATGGTGTGGTTGTCGCGGTGCTTGCATTGCTTGTAGGTATTGCCTTCTCCCTTATTAAATGGAAAAAAGACACGTTGGAACTTCCGGTTTCTTCGTCTAAGGAGGTCAATAAATAATGGAAACAAGTGCGATTATCATGATGGTTGTCGGAATTGTCATCATTTGGGGTGGCCTGGCTGGAAGTATCCTGTGGGCTATGAAGAAGAGTAAGGAAGCATAAAATAAAAAGGCTGCTGATCGAGTAATTCGGTCAGCAGTTTTTTTAGACATAAAAAAGTAAATAATCCGGTTGATCTCCGTTCCAGGCGCTTCGCTTGCCTGCGGGCGGTCCGTGAGCCTCCTCAGGCTTTCGCCTTCCGGGGTCTCACCTGTCCCTTCCTCCCGCGGGCGACTACGCGCCTTCCACTCCAACCAACAAGGTAATTTCACTTACCAAAAGGTAACGAGTTAGTTGGATCAGCATAAACGTTTATTTAACGGAATTTCTAGCTGTGTATTGGAGCAAATGGCGGAGACTCCTGCGGGGGAGTAACGGTAGCTTGAGACCCCAGAGGCGAAGCCGAGGAGGCTCAAGCACTGTCCCGCGGAAAGCTCAGCCATTTGCGGAAAGGAACAGCGGCGTTTAACCACTTCCTATGTTTTTTTCGTAAAAATATTAACGTTTCCTTCTATCCCCACGTTCCCAGGATTTTAAGTGCGGGAACGGGTCAAAGGACCATTCAGAGTAGCCGTTGTCTTTGTACATGCCATAGTGTAGATGCGGAGGAAATTTTCCTGCTGTCCCAGGCGGTCCATATCCAGAGCTTCCAACAGATCCGATAATTTGCCCCGGCTCTACGACTTGACCTACTTCAAGGTCCTTGGCAAAGCCGTTTAAATGAGCAAAATAATGATAGGTGTTATTAATGTCACGAATGCCAAGACGCCACCCCCCAAATTTGTTCCACCCTTTAATCTCAATGATTCCATAACAAGTGGAACGGACGGGAACACCATAGCTAGCAAAAATATCTGTGCCTTCATGCATTCTTCTCCCACCCCAACCCCGTGCATCTCCCCACGTATTGCGGTAACTGAAATTGGAACGGATTGGAAGAGGGAAAGCGTGTGTATCCAGCTTAAGTGTATTATACGTACTGTACAGCTTCATATGGTTCATAATAAGCCCGACCGTTTTATCTCGCTGATAATACTCCCATAAGGCAATTTTGATATTTTCTTTGTCAGTACCATAGGGCTGAAGATAATTTGCAAATGTAAACAATACATCTTCATCATTCGTAGAATCAGCGACTCCATCACCATTCCCATCCATCCCCATTCCGCCGAAGAATTGAATGCTCATAGGATTGTTGTCTTGGGCATTGGGGTTTAAAGGACCTGCCCATACCTCAGGTTTGTAGTAAATGCCGATAACACCTTTGGCTTTTGGAATATCTTTTCTTACTCTGCGGACATTTCTTTCATATTGGTCAACAGCGGCGAAATAGTACCATGGAATCTGAGTGACAGATTGCATTCGATTATATAGTTCCTGCCTTTTAGCATAGATTTGTTCGTCTGGTAAGTTTGTTTCGGCAGCAAAAGTATCTGCAGGGATCATGCTAAATAGAAAAATTACGCACAAAAGTAGCCGTATCAAGTCCTCACTCCTTCCTTTTCTTTCATTTACTACTGTTAGTTTGGTAAGTTTTCCTCATTTCATAAATACTAATTCATGGAAGATTGTCAGGAGTATGTCTGTGGAAGGTTTTGGACTTGTTTCTTTACCAGATGTTTGATAAAGTGACAGGTGTGAATATGTCATTTTCCCTATGAGATAAGTTAGAATAGTGAAAATATACAGATAAATTATTGATGAAGTCATCTTGAAAATAAGACAAGTTGGAGTTGATCATATGGCTAAAAAAGAGGAGTACATACGTAAACCAGATTGGCTGAAAATCAAGCTGAATACGAATGAAAACTATACAGGACTTAAGAAACTGATGAGAGAGCACAACCTTAACACAGTATGTGAAGAGGCCAAGTGTCCGAACATCCATGAATGCTGGGCAGTAAGACGTACCGCCACTTTCATGATTCTTGGTGCAATCTGTACGCGTGCGTGCCGTTTCTGTGCAGTCAAGACAGGTTTGCCAACAGAACTGGATACACAAGAGCCAGAACGCGTAGCAGAATCCGTTAGACTAATGAACTTAAAGCATGCTGTAATTACAGCTGTTGCCCGTGATGATTTAAAAGATGGCGGTGCTGCCATTTTTGCTGAAACGATTAGAGCAGTTCGCCGTGAGAATCCTTTTACGACTATTGAAGTATTACCATCTGATATGGGTGGGGTTTTTGAAAACATTGAAATGCTTATGGCAGCAAGACCGGATATTCTTAACCATAACATTGAAACAGTTCGTTCTTTAACACCTCGAGTTCGTGCAAGAGCAACCTATGACCGTTCTCTAGAACTATTGCGTCGTGCGAAAGAATTACAACCTGACATCCCGACAAAATCAAGCATCATGATTGGACTAGGGGAAACGAAAGAAGAGATTATCGAAACAATGGATGATCTTCGTGCCAATAATGTGGATATTATGGCGATTGGTCAATACTTGCAGCCTTCTAAGAAACACATTAAGGTGCAGAAGTATTATCACCCGGATGAGTTTGCAGAGTTGAAGGAAATTGCGATGACAAAAGGGTTCAGTCATTGTGAAGCTGGTCCGCTTGTTCGTTCTTCTTATCATGCCGATGAGCAGGTAAACGAAGCTTCTAAAGCAAGACAAGCACAGGCATAATTAGTCAGCATTTTAAGATAATGAGAATTCTGTAGCTGTTGATTGGAGCAAAAGGCGTAGACTCCTGCGGGGGAGAAGCGACAATGTTGAGACCCCTGAAGCGTTGGGAGGAGGCTCAAGGTCGCCCCGCGGAAAGCGAAGTCTTTTGCGGAAATCAACAGCGGTGTTTAATCAGAGCCTATATTAAAAAAAGGTACAGCCTCACATTTACGTGGCTGTACCTTTTTTGTTAATCGTTTTTCATTTGTTTTCTGAATTCGCTTTTGTCTGATTCTTCGTTCATCTCACCGTCGGCTTCGCCGTTACCGTTTTCGCCAGTGTTCAGCTGTTTGCCTTGCGGAGATTTAAGCATTTCTTTTATTGTAGTTTCTAATATCTCATCCACCCTAGGACTTGTCACACCAAGGGAACGAAAGCGTTCGATATCATGAATCATTTCTGGGTTGTCAGAAATGTAAACATGGTAGTACCGTGGAACGATGGATAATCCCGTTTTACTTACCTGGTCAGCTGTAAGCTCTCGGTCTTCACTGTTTGTTTCATATGCAATAAGAACTTCTTCATCCGTTACCAATGTAGCGGAATCTTCTATTGCAGGTAATTGAACCACCATTTTATTGATGATATTGGCAATTTCACCGTAATCTACGGCAGCGATATTTTCATTATAGCGCTGTGAATTTCTCACTGGCTCTGCTTGGTCGCGAACGTAACCGAAACGAGTTTGATCGTGGTTGTTGCTATCTCTTACATCATACATATCGTAACGGTGTCCTGTATTTGTATTAATTGGCTGTCCGTCACGCCCGTAAATGGCGCTTCTGGCTTGTCGTTCCTCTGGAGTAGGGTCAAAGGAACAGGCTGAAGTCATAGCAGTAACTAAACTACATGCTGCAAGAATTTTTATTGTTTTCCTCAATGGAAACACCTCCTTACTCATAGGATTGCCCGTTGAGAAAAATTTTGACTTAGAAATTAGTGGAGAATGGTCTATAATGTAAATAAGAGCAGAAATGGAGGAGCGGAAAATGATTTGTATTGGAAACCATTGCTACGAACTGTTGGAAGAGAACCGAAACGGCTTCAACGAAGAAACCTTTCGCGCAAGATATATTGATGTTTTAAACAAATACGATTACATTGTCGGTGACTGGGGTTATAACCAATTGCGTTTACGGGGATTTTTTGAAGACCAAAACCATAAATCCACCCATGACACAAAGATAAGCACCTTGCCTGACTACATATTGGAATATTGTAACTTCGGCTGTGCTTACTTTGTATTAAAGAAAGTGAAGAAACCTGCTGCAGAGGCGAAGTGATCGATAGCCTTAAAATGACCCCATCCGCAATGATGGGGTCTTAATTGTTAGTCTTTTTCATTCCCATATGGAGGTTCTTCGTTCATATTCTTGTCATCATGGGTTGGATGGGCACCAGGATGCTGTCTTGGGATGTCCTGATGAAGATTTTTATTTTCATAATTAAAGGCACTATAATAACGCTGACCTTCACGCCATGGCGTACTTTTGTTTTCCACGGGTGTTTCTTTGCCGCGGGGAGAGCCATAAGGACCTTCGGGTAATGTTTCAGGTATCAAATAATCTCGCTGCGTTTCCACATTGGAGAAGTCGGTATACTGCTCTTCCTCTTTATCCTTTTCGTCAATAAACATGAAATAATCCCCTTTGTCTTAGAGTAAAGTTAGTTTTACCGAGACAATAGGGGATTATTATGAATATAAGTGTTTAGACTACCTCATACAAAAAAGATCGCAATTCTGCTGCATCTTCTTCAGATAACTGATAAGCATGTTCAAGATAGCCTGGCTCGTTCAAATCATCACTGCCGATGATGGCAAAACGGTTGCCTTGTATATCAAGGACAAGACTTTTTCCATAATAGCGATCCGATTTGACTATTGCTAAATCAAAGCGGCTATTTTCCCCCATAAAGCTAACAAAACGGGTTTTGGTCTCGACTGTATCATCATATAAAAAGAATTTTTCTCCCATTATTGAAACCTCCTTCTTGCATCTTTTTCTAGTATAACAAATACAACCTCATTCTTGTTATTGCATATTTTCAAATATATCTAAGGCGTTCAAGAAATGGGACAATTTTCTTATTTTTTATGATAAAATAAAAGAAATACAACTTGCTGATTTTTGTCTAGAGAGAAGGGAGCCACTTCATGGGGCGAAGCTGGAATCGCATAAAGAGTTACTATAAGAAGAATGGCTCACATCTAGTAAAAATAATGCTTCCGGCCAAATATCTGCGTTATTATCCGCCGATTTATATTTTGAGGAACCCGATTGAACAAAGAGTGACACATACCTTGAAAAAGGGCTATCAGGTAGCGGTGATTTCATTTTATTTTCCTGATTTGGAGAATATCATCTCAAAAATAGGCAGGCGTAAATATTTATCGTGTCGAGAAGTAATTAAGGCGCAGCTTAGAAAAGTCATAGGACAAACATTCACAGAAGATGAAATTGTATGTTTACACGAACAATATAGTGATGGGATTTCCTTGTTGCTGAAGGTGGATGCAAGGTTTCACAGTACAACAGAACTTGAAGACAAGCTTGCTAGGGTAAAGACTGTAATAGAAGGCCGAAAGTATAAACAACTGGATAATCAGCATTTGTGCGTGCAGTCTGGTTATGTTTTCTTGGAGTCAAGGGATTATACGCTATCCGAATGCATGCTTAAAGCACATGTACAGGCAATGGCCATGGCTGAAAAACAGGACAAATTACAGTACCAGCAATTAAAATTTCAAATAAATCAAATCATAGCTTTTAAAGATATCACCCTTTTAGCTCAACCGATTATGGATGTGTCTAAAGGCGGAATTAAGGCATGGGAATTGCTGACTCGCGGCCCTAAAGGATCATTGATGGAAAATCCACTGCAGTTATTTTCCATCGCCAAGCAGACCAACCGGTTATTTATGCTGGAATTACTCATACTGGAAAAGGCATTTCAACTTATTTATCAATGCAAAATGAAGGAAGCAATTTTTATCAATTTTACTCCTACGACATTAAACGAGGTAGAGTTGATAGAGAAGATGCTGTCCCTGTTGAAAAAGTATCCGGAGATTATTCCACAGAATATCGCCATTGAGGTGACAGAGCAGGATTCTATCGATGGATTGAAGAATTTTGAGCGTAACATTGTCGCGCTGAGGGAACTGGGCTTTCAAATTGCCGTCGATGATACGGGTGCCGGTTATGCGAGTTTTCATACCATCAATAGAATTATGCCTGATATAATAAAAATTGATCGGTCTGTTATTCAAGATATTGATAAAAATACGGTCAAAGAAAAGATGCTGCAGGGACTTTTGTTAATAGCAAATGAAACAGGTTCGCTTGTGGTTGCAGAAGGAATTGAACGTCCCGAAGAGGTTCAGATTCTTTCTAAACATAAAGTGGACATGGCGCAAGGTTATTTTTACGCTAGGCCAAAACTACTGCAACCGATAACATAACAACAGCCAAGATGACATACAAAGGAGAATGCAGAATGTACTTTGTGGATCGAGAAAAAATGGAGCAGACATTACTTTATATTGAAGAAAATATTACATTGTATCAAGAGCATGCCTCATGGAATTCTTCCATTGAAAAGAAGGCCCTTGAACGTGTTGCAATAGCAATCATTGAGGGCATATTGGATGTCGGAAATGCCATGATTGACGGTTTTATCATGCGGGATCCTGGCAGCTATGAGGACATCATAGACATTCTGGAAGATGAAAAAGTAGTGACAGGTGACATGGCTAAGCAGGTAAAAAACCTTGTGCGACTTCGTAAAACACTAGTGCAAGACTATCTACTTATCCGTCACGAAGAGCTAGAAGCGTGTTTGGCGGAGGTGCAGGAAACCGTTGTGGAATTCTGTGGTGCTGTCCGCATTTATTTAGAAAATGAATTAGGGCCTGTTTCGGCTTTTAGAAATTAATGCAGAGTTGGGAACGCTTTCTTTTTTGAGAGCGTTCTTTCTTGCTTTTATCGGGCTAGTAAATTGTGCTAACATGAACAGGTTGAAAGAAACCTAAACTAATGAAATGACAATAGTGGAGTGTGAAGATAGATGAAAAAGTACCAAGGATATTTAATTGACCTGGATGGAACGATGTATCGCGGAAAAGAAAAGATTGAAGAGGCAAGCCATTTTGTAAAAGCACTTTTTGATAAAAAGATACCGTACCTTTTTGTAACGAATAATTCCTCAAGAACCCCCCAGCAGGTTGCGCAAAAATTAAGGGACTTTGGAATACCGACTTTGGATGAACAAGTTTTTACAACAAGTAACGCAACGGCCAATTATATTTATGATTACAAGCCTGAGGCGAAAATATATGTGATTGGCGAGGAAGGAATCAGAACGGCGTTACTGGAAAAGGGATTTGAAATTGTGGAAGAGGGAGCAGATGTGGTAGTAAGCGGAATTGACCGCTCGATTAGTTATGAGAAATTGGCACTTGGAGCGATTAATATTCGTAATGGTGCGCGTTTTATTTCCACTAACGGTGACATTGCCATTCCGACTGAGCGAGGTCTGCTTCCTGGTAACGGATCATTGACTTCTGTATTGACGGTTTCAACGGAAACACAGCCAACGTTCATCGGCAAGCCGGAAAAAGTCATCATGGAGCAAGCCCTGAAAGTATTGGGTGTACCTCGTGAAGAAACGCTGATGGTGGGGGATAATTACCACACAGATATTAAGGCGGGAATGAATGCAGGGATGGATACGCTGCTTGTGCATACAGGTGTGACGACAAAGGCACATTTAGAAACGTATGAGGAGCAGCCGACTTATACGGTGGATTCATTGGAAGAATGGATCGAGAGAATTTAATTAAAGCAATCTCGATTATGTTAACGGACGGAAAAAACCAGGCAGCTAGGTAGTTTAGCGGAGGCCTGGTTTTTAATTTTTTTAAAAGGTCATTCCGTATTTGCAGCTCTATGTGCCAAACGGCTTGATGCTGCGGCAGCGATGGCTCCGACGATATCGTCGAGGAAGGTATGAACTTTCCCAGAACTTTTGTCATTAAGGTGCTCGAGTATGCCTGGTTTTAGTTTGTCGATATAGCCGTAGTTGGTGAAGCCGATGGAGCCATAAACGTTAACAATGGATAAGGCCAATACTTCATCTACACCATACAATCCTTCATCATCACGCAATATTCTTAAGAGAGGCTCTTGAATTTTGCCTTGCTCAGCCAGTATATCTAATTCAATAGCTGTAAGTACGGTATTTTGAACTTCACGCTTAGAAAGAACACGGTCCACATTCTCCAGACACTCTGAACGCTCAAGGGCAGGATGGTACTTCGACTGCAAGAAATACACCAACTCAGCAATATCATCCATCGTCACCCCGCGCTCCTCCAACAACGCCCGCGCCTTCTTCTCCACATCATCCATACTCTCAAAATTCTTCATACAACTCACCCATCTTTTATAATATAGTCGAGGAGGATTTGGTCCCCTCTTTAGTACTTTAGAGCGGTGAGGGTCAGACCCCTCTTTAGATCTTTAACACATTAGAGCAGTGAGGGTCAGACCCTTTTCTCTTTCATTTTTTTCTTTATCTTCCTTTTATGCCCTTATTTGGTGGAATTAATAGCTTTTGGGCAGAAAGTTTAGGAAGATAGCTATTGTTAACAAGTTTTCTCTGTTTTCTTCATATAGTTGGTACTAGGGAGAAGGAGGGAACAGAGTTGAAGCAGATAATTTATGATCAATATGAGTTAAGGGTGGAAAGGAAGCAAAGGGTACGACAGTTTGATGCTTTTTGGTCTAATCGCGTACTTTATATCATGGTCCCTGTTGCTCACTTGGAAGCAGAGGAAATTGATGAGCTTCAAAAGATAAGTGACTATATGATACGCACGCATAAAGATATATATGTTAGTTCTTTTGTGAAAAATAAGAATGATACGTATACAACGGAGATAGAAGGCCGTCATATAGCACTTTTTCGGATGCCGTATGATTATAGTTCAAGACAATTAGTCGTTGGAAAAGAACTTGCAGCCTTCCATACGAACGCTAGAAGCTATCCTGCTAAAGTGACAGCCATAAATCGGATTGGCCAATGGAAAAGCTTATGGGTGAAAAGGGTAGATCAAATGGAGAGCTTTTTCAGGGAAAAGGTCAGAAGCAACCCTGTTGATGTTTTTGATACCCAGTTTGTCGAATCTTTTCCTTACTATTTAGGTTTGACCGAGAATGCCATTCAGTATCTTGTTGATACAGAGCTTGATGATAGTCCTATGATGAATGACGCTGCTACCCTCTGCCACCACCGCTTCACAGATCTCACATGGCAGCAGGCGCAGTGGATGAAGCTTCCGACAGATTGGATTTTTGATCATGCAAGCAGAGACCTTTCAGAATGGATACGGGTGGAATGCCGAAAAGGCAAAGACATGAACCCTGCGAAGATCCAAACCTTTTTACAAGACTATGAGCGTGTATCGCCGCTTTCAAGCTTTTCTTGGCGACTCTTGTATGCAAGATTGACCTTCCCAATCCACTATTTTGAATGTGTAGAAGATTACTATACGAGCGGACCTGTTGCCGATAAAAAATGGCATGAAGACCGGATGAAAGCAATTCTGCAATCCTCCACACACTATGAACAGCTTCTCGGAAATTTTTATGACCTTGCAGGTGTACCTGCGAAAAGTTATGGAATCCCCGTATTGGATTGGGTGAAAAAATAAGCGCTTGCCCTATATTTGTATGTTTTGGAAAAGCTATGAGTGATAAAATAACAGATAGCTTAGTAACTATTCCAGACAACAAGATGTAGGGAGAGAGACAGATGACAAGGCCGTATGTGTTCATTACAAGAAAACTTAAAGAAGAATTATTCGCCCCGCTTATGGAAGTTGCGGATGTGAAGATGTGGGACAGTGAAAGCGAACCCGTTCCAAGGGAGATGCTGATGAAAGAAGCTGAAAAAGCAACAGCTCTTTTGACGATGCTCTCAGATAAAGTGGATGAAGAACTGTTAGAGAGCGCGCCGAACCTGAAGGTAGTGGCAAACCTTGCAGTTGGATATGACAATATTGACGTAATGGCAGCTTCAGAGAGAGGTGTGACAGTTTGCAACACACCTGATGTGTTGACCGAAACAACCGCAGATCTTACCTTTGCATTGATGCTTGCCACGGCAAGAAGAATAACGGAATCTCAAGAATTTGTAAAAGAGGGGCGCTGGCAGAGCTGGAGTCCCTACCTGCTTGCAGGAGCCGATGTGCATCATAAAACAATCGGTATTGTCGGCATGGGTAAAATAGGACAAGCCGTTGCTAGGCGGGCCAAGGGTTTTGGTATGGAGATTCTCTATCATAATAGAAGTCGCCATTTTGAAGCTGAACAGGAGCTAGGCGCAGCGTACCGCAGCTTTGAACAGTTGTTAGAGCAATCCGATTTTGTTGTCTGCTTAACTCCGTTAACCGACGCAACAAGACATCTGTTCAATGATTCTGCATTCAAGCGCATGAAGGATTCTGCATTTTTTATAAATGTAGGAAGAGGGCAAGTGGTGAATGAGGAAGCGCTTATCGCCGCATTACATCAGAATGAAATTGCCGGAGCGGGATTGGACGTTTTCTATGAGGAACCGATTGGAGCAGACCATCCTTTGCTTCGTCTTCCGCAGGTTGTAGCAATCCCTCACATAGGAAGCGCAAGTGTAGAAACGAGGACAGCAATGATGAAACTATGCCGAGATAATATAGTTGCGGTACTGCAAGGAAACAGAGCAAAGACAATAGTCAAATGAGGACCGGATTCTTTTCTCCACCTATAAGTGTGGAGACGAGATCCGGCCTTTTATTTTTTTCTGATTACTCCCCCAATACGTTAAGCGCTTACACTGGAAAAAGTGCGAAAATCCCCCCTTGTCAAGCACGCTAAACCACATTATAATGTCCATTATATAAAAACAAATGTACACACAGAAAAGACAAAAAGAAAAAGGGGAAGAGATTTCTTTAGTGCTTTAGAGGAGTGAGGGTCAGACCCCTCTTTAATCCTTTAACGCATTGAGGGTCAGACCTCTTCAAGGGAGTGGAGCGCAGTGAAGGTGATTTCGGTTGGTTTGTTAGGGTTGGGTACGGTTGGTTGTGGTGTGGTGAAGATTGTGGAGGGGCATCAGGATAAGTTGATGCATCAGGTTGGTTGTCCGGTTCGGGTGAAGAAGGCGCTTGTGAAGGATTTGCATAAGGAGCGGTTGGTGGATTTGAATCCAGAGTTGTTGACTCTTCATGCCGAAGAGGTGCTTGATGATCCGGAGATTGATGTGGTCATTGAGGTAATGGGGGGAGTCGAAGAGACTCGTCATCACATTTTAAGGGCACTTCGAAATAAGAAACATGTTGTTACTGCAAATAAAGACCTGATGGCCGTATACGGATCAGAACTGTTAGCGGCGGCTGCTCAGAACAATTGCGACCTGTTTTATGAAGCGAGTGTGGCAGGAGGCATTCCGATCCTAAGAGGTTTGGTTGATGGGCTTGCATCAGACAGAATCACGAAAATGATGGGAATTGTAAATGGAACGACCAATTTCATCCTGAACAAAAATGAACAATGATGGTTCCTCCTATGAAGAAGTGCTGAAAGAAGCGCAGGCACTAGGATTTGCCGAAGCTGATCCAACTGCGGACGTGGAAGGAATTGATGCGGCAAGAAAAAATGGCCATTCTCTCCACACTAGGGTTTTCCATGAATATTGAACTCAAAGATGTCTCGGTGAAAGGAATCAGTTCAGTGTCAGAAGAGGACCTAGACTATAGCAAAAAACTTGGTTATACAATGAAACTGATTGGCATTGCCCATCGTGAAAAGGAAAAGGTCGAAGTCAGCGTTCAGCCGACACTTCTTCCGCAGTCTCACCCATTAGCAAGTGTGCAGAACGAATACAATGCGGTATATGTATATGGGGAAGCAGTAGGAGAAACGATGTTTTACGGACCAGGTGCAGGCAGCTTGCCTACAGCAACAGCGGTTGTGTCCGACCTAGTGGGAGTGATGAAAAACATGCGCCTTGGTGTGAATGGCAAAAGCATGGTTTCCCCTCAGTTCCAAAAGACACTCAAAGAAAAAGAAGAAATTCAGGCAAAGCATTTCCTCCGGGTACATGTACAGGATGAAGTAGGAGTACTCTCTCACATTACGAATCTATTTTCGCAAAAAGGAGTCAGTTTTGAAAAAATCCTGCAGCTGCCTTTAAAAGAAGAAGCGTTGGCAGAAGTGGTGGTAGTTACGCATCATGCCTCATTAGAGCGCTATGAGAATCTACTTCAAGAGCTGGCAGATATGCAATATGTGAAAGAGATCAAAAGCAGTTATCGGGTGGAAGGGGAAGTCGCGGTATGATGTGGAGAGGACTAGTCAAAGAATATAGCAGATACCTACCAGTCAGTGAACAAACACCAAACATTTCCCTCCAGGAAGGGCATACGCCATTGCTTTTCCTCGAGAACCTTTCTGAAAAGTTGGGAGTGGAGCTACATGTTAAGGTAGAGGGAGCCAACCCAACCGGCTCCTTCAAGGACAGAGGAATGGCTCTGGCAGTGGCGAAGGCAAAAGAAGAGGGAAGTACAACAGTTGTCTGTGCCTCTACAGGCAACACTTCAGCATCTGCGGCTGCCTATGCGGCAAGAGCTGGAATGAAGTGCATTGTCGTTATTCCCGACGGTAAAATCGCCCAAGGAAAGCTTGCACAGGCTGTCATGTATGGGGCAGAAATCTATTCCTTGAACGGAAATTTTGATGAGGCCTTGCAGATGGTCAAACAATTATCGGAAGAACTCCCTATCACGCTCGTAAACTCGCTTAATCCATACAGAATTGAAGGACAAAAGACGGCTGCATTTGAAGTGTGCGACCAACTCGGAAAAGCACCAGATGTCCTCGCTCTGCCTGTCGGAAATGCAGGGAACATCACAGCATATTGGCGCGGGTTTCAAGAATACCATCAAGAACGCGGAACTGGATTGCCCGAAATGCGTGGTTTTGAAGCGGAAGGAGCCGCTGCAATCGTACAGAACAGGATTATTCCTAACCCTGAAACAATCGCGACAGCCATTCGGATCGGAAACCCTGCTAGCTGGGAACATGCGGTCCGCGCGGCAGATGATTCCAAAGGGAAAATTGATTTTGTCACAGATGAGGAAATGCTGTATGCCTATAAACTACTTGCTCAAACAGAAGGAGTGTTTGCAGAACCTGCATCCAGCGCATCTGTTGCCGGGATTATCAAGCAACTGAAATCAGGCGAATTGGCAAAAGGTAAACAAGTGGTTGCAGTCCTAACAGGCAACGGATTAAAAGATCCAGTAACTGCCACTACTTATGCAAATGTAAACGTACAAAAAATCCCAAATGACTATTCACAGCTCTTAAAATCTTTTGAAGGAGTAACAGTATGAATGGGTACAGAGATGGATTCGTGATAAAAGTACCAGGCAGCTCTGCTAATCTCGGACCAGGGTTTGACTCCATCGGAATGGCGGTAAACAAATACGTCACCCTTTTTGTCAATCATGCAGACGAATGGAAATTTACAAGTGTCCCGCCTCTCTCCATAAAAAAGGAGGAAAACATCCTTTACACCGTCTGTCAGGAATTGCAGAAATTATGGAATGTAAAAGCTCCTCCAGCACATGTTCTGACCATGAGTGATATTCCGCTTGCAAGAGGCCTCGGGAGCAGTGCAGCCGCTATTGTCGGAGCAATTGAAATCATGAATGTACTATGTAAAAAAAATCTTAGCCCTGATGAAAAACTGCAACTTGCAGCAAGATTTGAGGGTCATGCTGACAACGTCGCGGCCTCCCTATATGGAGGGCTTGTCGTCTCTACCTATCAAAAATAAAAATGGGAGTATGTCAAACTTCCGGTGGAAGAGCTGGAAATGGTGGCGGTCATTCCGGAATTTGAAGCAAAAACGAAGGAATCAAGAGGTTTATTGCCAGACAGACTTTCATTTGGTGACGCGGTAACAGGTAGTAGCCATGCAAATGTCATGATCGGAGCATTTTTGCTGAAAAAATGGGATCTCGTCGGCAAAATGATGGAAAGTGATATTTTCCACGAGCCATATCGCCAAAAATTGTTTCCGGATTTTGTGGAATTAAAAGAGTGTGCAGGGAAAGCGGGAGCTTTTGGTGTAACAATCAGCGGGGCCGGCCCGACTGTCATCTGTTTTTGTGAAAAAGGAAAAGGTAGAAATGTCGTAAACACGCTTTCTTCGGAGTTTCCACAACATAAAGTGGAGCTTTTGCAAGTAAGTAAAGCAGGCAGCGAGGTGCATTCCAATCATTTATGCAAAGTTTCATCCATATAAAAAAACGGCAAGCAGACTACAAAGGGCTGCTTGCCGTTTTTATTTTTCAAAAGAATATTAGAATACTTGCTCTACTTCGATGATGCCTGGTACTTCTTCCAGTAATGCACGCTCAATACCAGCTTTCAACGTGATAGTGGAACTTGGGCAAGAACCGCATGCACCTAATAGACGCAACTTTACAATGCCGTCTTCCACATCTACTAATTCACAGTCCCCTCCGTCACGAAGAAGAAATGGACGTAATTTATCTAGTACTTCCTGAACTTGCGCATTGATTTCCGGGTTAGACATAGTTATCGCTCCTTTCCTTACATAATTCTATTATAAAGAAAACTGCTTAAAAAATCTATTGCTCTGCACTGGATCTTTTTAGGAAATCGAAATAAATATTATGAAAAAGTAAGCGTTTTACGTTAAAATGAAGAAAATGCTGAGAATGTAGGGGGATGTCGGCTTATGAAGAAAAAGGTAGAAATTTGTGTATATGGTGCAGAGGTGCTATGCCCTAGCTGTGTAAACCTTCCGTCGTCAAAAGAAACATACGAATGGTTAGAGGCAGCGGTAGCAAGAAAATATCCCAATCAGGAATTCGCCATCTCTTATATAGATATTTTCAAAACAGAAGAGTGTGACCGGGAGAAGAAAGATTTTGCCGCCAGAGTAGTAGAGGAAGATATGTTTTATCCGGTTGTGGTCATTGAAGGGGAGATTGTGGGAGAAGGCAATCCGAAATTGAAAACTATTTATTCCGCCATGGAAAAGTATGGATATGCCGCATCATAAAAAAATCCCAAAAAGTCATTGTGACTTTTTGGGATATCTTTTATCCATTATGGTATTTATACATCCAAAGAATACCGGATTTCAATAATCGTGCCACGCGGCCAGTTAACGGTCTTTCATTTACCAATCCAAATCCATGCTTTTTGCCAAGTGAGCCCAAGACTCCTTTTAGCTTAATTGCCGGGAATTCTTCAGGTGGGGTTTCACCGTTCCATCGTTTCAATAATACTTGGACAATCTGTTCTGCTTGTCCTTCTGCCAATTGTGCACTAGGTGCGTGAGGGAGGCTTGCACAATCCCCAACCACATAAACATTTTCATGTCCAGGTATGTTGTGCTGTTTTGTCAGGACCACGCGGCCTTGTCCATCTTTTTCTACATCTAATTCACGTACTACTTTGTTTGGCTGAATTCCGGCAGTCCAAACGATCACATCACAATGTACCGGTTCGTCGTGATTGTAAAGAGTATGTTCCTCTACACGAGTGATGTTAGAGCCGTTCACTACTTCCACCCCATGTGTTTCAAACCAGTTTTGTACGTATTTACTTAGTCTTTCAGGGAAGCTAGAAAGAATGATGCTACCGCGGTCGAATAGTTTAATGGTCAAGTCCGGTCGGCTTTCACGAAGTTCACTTGCAATCTCAACCCCGCTTAAACCACCACCGACAATAGCAACCACCTTATTAGCAGGTAGGTCGTTTAAAGCTTGGTAAGCCTTTCTGGACTTATTAATTGTCTGAATGCTATACGTGTATTCCTCTGCACCAGGAATATCATGGTATTTGTCCTCACAGCCAAGGCCGATAATTAAATCATCAAAGGTAAGAGTACTCTGATCTTCAAAGTGTACCACTTTGCCGTCCATATCAACTTTGGCAACTTCGCCGTATTTTACAGATAGTCTTTCGTGTTCTGGGAATGTGACACGCACATGATGGTCTGAAATCGTTCCCGCAGCCAACGCATAGAATTCCGTTTTCAAACTATGATATGGAGCTCTGTCTACCAATACAATTTCAGTGTCAGATGGTAATTGATTAGGAAGAAGTCGGTGTAAAATACGCATTCCGCCGTAGCCTGCGCCGAGCACAACAAGTTTTTTCATAGCAGCTAAACCCCTTTTTAAGCTAATAAAATCAAAAGTATAATAAATGAAGACCTTTTACAGGTAATTGTAAGAAGATGGATAAAACTAGTATTCTAGGAAAACTTTTATGTGAAAGAAAACACATATTGTACGACAATTGCGCTTTCATTTTGAAAATGTATAACACGTTTAAATAAAATAACATTAAAAGTATATCGAAATTACGACTAAATAACAACATTCTTTCGGAAAAATGTTGAGTGTAGTCGAATAATCAGCATGGTTATTTCAACACTATACAAGGAAACGTGATAATTGACGTTTTAAGGAAAAAAAGGTAGCATGGAAGGGCAATAGAGGGGTGAAATAAGTGAAGCCAATCATCGAATTTTGTATTAGCAATTTAGCCAGTGGTTCGCAAAAGGCGAGAGAAGTGTTGGAAAAGGATCCAAATCTGGATATTGTAGAGTACGGTTGCCTAGGTTATTGTGGCAAATGCTTTGACACACTTTTCGCCCTCGTCAACGGAGATGTAGTGGCGGGAGAGTCACCCGAACAACTGGTAGACAACATATATATTTATTTGGAAGAAAACCCGATGTTTTAACCAAAAAAGAGCATGGAACCCACTTCAGGGAACCATGCTCTTTTTATTTTAAAAGATTAGATGAGAAAGCATAAAATCCGGTTGATTTCCGTTCCAGCCGCTTCGCTTGCCTGCGGGCGGTCCGTGAGGCTCCTCAGGCTTCGCCTTACGGGGGCTCACCTGTCCCTTCCTCCCGCTGGCGTCTTCGGGCCTTCCACTCCTTCATTAACTAAGGTTTGGGAGAGTTAATCTAACTGAGGTAACTGAAAAAGCACTAACAATTCGTTCGCAATATACCCTAGCTGTGGATTGGAGCAAATGGCAAAGACTCCAGCGGGGGAGTAACGGTAGGTTGAGACCCCTGAAGCGTTGTGAGGAGGCTCAAGCACCGTCCCGCGGAAAGCGAAGCCATTTGCGGAAAGTAACAGCGGGGAATATCCAATAGCTAACGTTGTATGTTAAAAAGACAGGTAGGGTTTTGCCTCTTCTTTATATAAACCTAACTACTTATTCTCATTTTAGAGGATCTGCGTATCTCATACCAACGGTCCCGTGCTTTTGTGACAAGGCGTTGTTCTGTATCCTTTTTCTTGTGGCTGATGACCATTTGAAAATATTGAATGGCTTGCCGCTCTAAGTTCAAACGGCAATTAAGGTCACCAATTAAGTAAAGCAATTTTATTTCAGACATTCCTTTTCCTTCATAATCTCCTAGTGTATAGGAAAGTTCAAACTGCTCGGCAGCAAGTTTTAAGAATCGTTGTTCTTGTGTTTTGCTTTTTTGGATAGTGCGGTATATCCAGGCGAGACGAAGGTATAACCCTGCCATGACAATTGGGGTTTCTTTTTTGATTATACCGGAATAAATTCCTAGTTTATAAGCGTTTATGGCGGTGTCGACAGACCTTATCTGACCGTAATTTTTGTAGTTCCAATGCTTTTGTATTTTTGTTTGGATGGCTAGCTGTGCTTCTTCATTAAGCTTAGTACTAAATTCCTCCGTCACAGCATATCCACAATGCGGACAAACCGAAACGTAATAAAGGAGGGGGTTCATTTCTATCGATTGGTAGGTAGAGCAAAAATCAGAGTCATGTGTCAAAGGGCGAATAAAACGAGATTTAATTTTTAATGTGCTATATTCATGTTGGCAATTTTCGCATGAAATATTTCTGCTATAGTATGGATCCATCAATATCCCCCTTTCTCAACGATGTAATACAAAAGTACCATAAGGGTGAAAAACTCACAACTAAATAGTTACTAAATACCTATGAAAGTGGCTGTGTTTTTTTCCTTGTGTATACATTATTTTGTAATTGTTGGGTAATTTATTTAAGAACACTCAGTTAAGAGAACGATTTCTTAACAGATGTAACATATTGACAAAAAAAAGTTCTTTCAAACGCTTTCATTTCGTAGTAAAGTGGTACTGTGATAGTTAGATGTCTGACGACAAACAACTTGCAGAAAATTCTAATAGAGGTGAATATTATGAATAATATCCTTTGGGGTTTAATGGGGATCGCAGTGATTTTTGCAATCGCATTCCTGCTATCGGAAAACAAACGTAAGATCAAGGTTCGTACTATTTTAGGCGGTTTAGCGATTCAATTGTTATTCGCATTTATCGTATTGAAATGGGAGTTCGGAAGAAGCATGTTCCTTAAGCTTACTGAACTGGTTCAAAATATTATCAATTACGCGAATGAAGGAATCGGTTTCCTTTTCGGACCGGTATTAGGTAATCCTGGTGCTGAAGCTACCGGATTTGTATTCGCATTCCATGTATTAACGATTATCATTTTCTTCTCTGCATTAATTTCCGTTCTTTATTATCTTGGTATTATGCAAATTGTTATTCGTTTCTTAGGTGGCGGTCTTGCCAAACTTTTAGGGACAAGCAAGACAGAATCTTTATCTGCTTCCGCTAACATTTTCGTTGGTCAAACAGAAGCGCCATTAGTCATTCGTCCATATATCGCAGGAATGACTAAATCTGAGTTATTCGCGGTTATGACAGGTGGACTTGCATCTGTAGCAGGTTCTGTATTGTTCGGTTATGCTGCACTTGGAATTCCTCTAGAGTATCTATTGGCAGCAAGTTTCATGGCAGCGCCTGGTGGATTAATCATGGCAAAAATGCTTATTCCTGAAACAGAAGAGCCAAAAACAGATGCCAATGCTCAAATTGGTGAATCTGAAGAAGACAGAGCGACTAACGTTATTGATGCTGCTGCTCGCGGTGCATCTGACGGTTTAAAACTTGCACTTAACGTTGGTGCGATGTTACTAGCATTTATCGCTTTGATTGCACTAATCAATGGAATCTTAGGTGGAATTGGCGGTTGGTTCGGTTCCGATAACTTCTCACTTGATTTCGTTCTTGGTTATCTATTTGCACCACTTGCATTTGTAATCGGTATTCCTTGGAGTGAAGCAGTTGCTGCAGGTAACTTGATTGGTCAAAAACTTGTATTGAACGAGTTTGTTGCTTATTCCACTTTCTCTGCCCAACTGGATATGTTCAGCGACAAATCCATTGCGGTTATTTCTTTCGCACTTTGTGGATTTGCTAACCTTTCTTCCTTGGCAATCCTATTAGGTGGACTTGGTAACTTAGCTCCAAGCCGTCGTCCTGATATTGCACGTTTAGGATTCCGCGCAATAATTGCCGGTACCCTTTCAAACCTTTTAAGTGCTGCAATTGCAGGTATGTTCTTGTTCTAAAACGATAAATCCACTCGTCGGTGTCAGCTGGCGGGTGTTTTTTAATGTGATGAAGACCTCTGAGAACAGTTTTTTGATTGGGGAAGTCTTTATAAGCCGGATGAAGACTTCAGAGAACAGTTTTTCGCTGGAGTGATGTCTTCATAAGCGGAATGAAGACATGTGAGAGAAGATTTCCGGTGGAGAGATGTCCTCATAAGCGGAATGAAGACATGTGAGAGAAGATTTCCGGTGGAGAGATGTCCTCATAAGCGGAATGAAGATATGTGAGAGAAGATTTCCGGTGGAGAGATGTCCTCATAAGCCGAATGAAGACATGTGAGAGAAGATTTCCGGTCGAGAGATGTCTTCATAAGCGGAATGAAAACATGTGAGAGAAGATTTCCGGTGGAGAGATGTCTTCATAAGCCCGATGAAGACCTGATAGAGGAGATTTCCGAACGAGAGATGTCCTCATAAGCAAAATGAAGCCCTCCGAGAGCACTCCAACCTCCAAACATGCTAACATCAACAACACTTCATCCAAAACCAGAAAAACCCATGTTATCGGGCTTCCATAGAAGCAAGCGATACATGGGTTTTTCATATAAAACGGGGGATATTTCTATTGTGTTCAGACTTTTATGTATTTATACTTGAAGAAATAATTATTTTTGGAGGAATAGTAAAAAATGCGCTCCTTTCAATTCACCAAGATGCACGGACTCGGAAACAACTATATATATGTAAATATGTTTGAGGAAAAGTTAAAAGAAGAAGAGCTATCAAATCTTGCCGTTAAAGTGGCAAACATCCACACAGGAATAGGATCTGATGGAATGATTTTAATTTGCCCATCAGAGGTAGCTCCAGTAAAGATGCGTATCTTCAATAACGATGGATCAGAAGGGAAAAACTGCGGAAATGGTCTTCGTTGTGTGGCAAAATATGCTTACGAGCACGGTATCGTACAAAGAAAAACTTTTAAAATTGAAACACTCTCCGGACTAGTAGAAGCCGAAATGGAACTTGAAGCAGGAAAAGTTACCTCTGTAACAGTCGATATGGGAGAACCAAGGCTCTCTACAAAAGAAATCCCGATACTTGTGGAGGAAAAGGAGGCTCTAGTTGCGGAACCATTCACAGTGGATGGGGAAACTTACGAAATAACCACAGTGTCCATGGGTAATCCACACGTTATTTTTTATCTGGATGACATTAAAGATGCCCCTCTAACAACTCTTGGTCCTGTTGTGGAAAAAGACCCTCGTTTTCCTGAAGGCGTCAATGTTGAGTTTGTCGAGGTTGTCGCTGAAGATGAGTTGCACTTCCGTGTTTGGGAAAGAGGGTCTGGCATCACCCAGGCATGCGGTACCGGTGCATGTGCGGCAGTGGTTGCCTCTGTCCTTAACAACAAAACGGCCCGTAATAAAGAAACGGTCGTTCACCTGGCAGGGGGAGACCTCTTTATCACTTGGACGAAGGACGGATCGGTTAAAATGCGCGGTCCAGCAGAAGTAATCTGTACAGGATCTTTCTATTTTTAATCACAATAGCTTGTTCCTTTTGCATATACTATCAAAGCAGTAAGTTTGAGCAGACTTCCATTTCACGATATAATGAAGCTAACGGAAATGGAAATACATTGGGAGGTGTAACATATGAGTGATGTAATTACAATTACAGAAGCAGCAGCTTTTCAAATAAAAGATATGATGAAAGAACACGGCGATGAATCCGTCTTTTTACGTGTAGGTGTGAAAGGTGGAGGGTGTAGCGGTCTTTCTTACGGTATGGGTTTTGAAGAAGAAAAAGGCGAAAAGGACATCGAATTGGAACAGCACGGTATCAAGATTTTAATAGATGCTGAAAGCAAGCCAATTCTTCAAGATGTAAAAATCGATTTCAAACAGTCCATGATGGGCGGCGGATTTACGATTGATAATCCAAACGCCATCGCTAACTGCGGGTGTGGTTCTTCCTTCCGTACAGCGACGGAAGCAGGAAAGCCGGAAGAATGCTAAATAATAGTCAAAAACTTGGGTAGCCTGTCAGGTTATCCAAGTTTTTTTATTTCATTTATTTTCCAAAAATATGAAACCAACTGCCACTCTAAACCGTCTATATAGTTAGGTGAAAGAGAAGGAGTGGTCGCAGTGAAAGGTAAAAGGAGCATGACAATTATTCTTTTGTCGGCGCTAGGATTTGCAAGTATCGGGGCTTCCTGTCAGGGAGTTGACACACAGGCAAGTGAATCATATCAATTTCATTCAAAAAAAACTTCCAATCAATATGTACGCATGGCAATACCATCTAATACATTTTCCATAGATGAAGCAGAAGAAGCTAGTACTAAGCCAATAGAAACCCCAACAGAAGATCCACCTAAAAATTCCCCTGCACCAGAAACAGTAACAGTTGATCACAAAGAAGATGACGTTGAAGAACCGACTGAAACAGTCACTTTAGGAGACTATACCTATCACAAAATAAATGATGAAAAGTTTACAAGCCATATAGCCATCGCAGAAAAGCATGGCGCCAATCTATACGGAATTCCATATTCCGACGGATTTATGATCTACCATGAGACAGAAGGCATTTTACTTTCTATGAGTACAGGGGTAGCAGTGGCAGACCCTGTTCATGCAGAGGTCTTAATCGATTATTTTTCCACCGACGATTGGGCGGAGTATACCGGGATCGTGGAAGGCATTCAACACGTTCTGGAAACTGGGGAAGAGGTTAATGTAGACCTTGGGGACTATGTAGGATATTTCATTAGCCTCGATAATGGTAGGATTGTTGTCTCCTACTAATCATTTATAAAAAAGCACCTTTCAAAAGAGAGGTGCTTTTTCCATACTCATTTATTTTGTGCTTTTCCAGCGGTAGAAGAAGCATGCACCTAGCACCAGTGCCACT
Source organism: Bacillus sp. m3-13 (assembly GCF_000175075.1). Lineage (NCBI taxonomy): Bacteria > Bacillati > Bacillota > Bacilli > Caryophanales > Bacillaceae > Bacillus > Bacillus sp. m3-13. The sequence goes on along the minus strand of NZ_ACPC01000020.1, from coordinate 70,522 downwards.
CCTAGCGTTCCTACAACTGCATTTTGTGTGGAGAAGTTAGCGAATGGCTTTGCATCATCTGTGGGGACCGTACCTTCCCCAAGTTCCTTCAAGTCGGACTGTGCCTGCGTAAGCTCCGCTGTTCTGGAACAAAGGTATGTTGTGTATTCTCCATCCTCCAAATGAGCATAGACCAAGTAATCTTTGTCTTTTTCAAAATTAACCCCACATGCCGCGGAGTCCATGGCGGTGTAGACAACTACTTCCTTTGTCTTCACATCTTTCCATGTTTCAGATACGCTTAATTTTACTATTGTTGTACTGTTGTATTTTTCTTCAACCTCAAGTACTTTTCCTGTGAATACGGCATCCATTTTTGACAGTTCCTCTTGCGGTGTACCCGGCGGTAAACAGGAGCATGCATAGCCTGTGGATGAGAAGAACGGTAAGGATAGGATAGAGAGGAGAAAAGATAGGACAACAACTTTGAAGAGTTTCATTTAGCTGATCACCTCATTAGGTTTGTTAATAAGTTAGACGGCGAGTGAAAGAGGAAGGTTACAGGGTAAATGTCTCCAACACAAAAAAAACCAACCCCTGTTTCCACAAGGGTTGGCTGCACCTTCATAGCCGGCTTAGAATAAACTAGTACTATGAAGCGGTTGTACTTTTGCTTTTGGATCGATATAGGATTTGGCGTTGTTTACAGCAGTTGGTGCCTCGCCAAAGCCGCAAGCGATTAGTTTCACTTTTCCTTCGTAGGTGCAAATATCACCGGCAGCATAAATTCCGGAGATGTTCGTTTCCATTTTGGAATTGACCACGATGGAATTCTTTTCGATTTCAAGTCCCCAATCCTTGATAGGACCAAGGGAGGAAACAAATCCATAGTTTACAATTACATCATCAACATCCAACACTTCACGGTCTTCGGATTTTACTTTTTCGAGGACAACCTGATTGATTGCGTTCTCGTCACCAATCAGTTCTGCCGGTACGTATGGCGTTTTAATTTTCACTTTGGAATTCATTAATGTTTCTACACTGTGCTCGTGTGCACGGAATTTATCTCGACGGTGAACCAGTGTTACTTTCTCAGCAATTGGTTCAAGCATTAACGCCCAGTCAACAGCGGAATCCCCGCCGCCGAATACAACGACTTTTTTGCCAGCAAATTTATTCATATCGTCCACAAAATAGTGGATGTTCTTGTTCTCATATTCCTTAGCGTTCTCAAGCTCAAGACGGCGTGGTTGAAATGCTCCATTACCGGCTGTGATGATAACTGCTTTGGAATAGTGCGTTTCTTTATCTGTAACAATTTTAAAGGTGCCATCGCCCATTTTTTCAAGCGTTTGTACGGATTGCTCAAGTGCAACCGTTGGCTCAAACTTGGCCATCTGTTCTTTTAGGTTGTTGATCAATTCTTGTGCACGGATCTTTGGGAACCCGGCAATATCATATATGTACTTTTCGGGGTATAACGCGGATAACTGTCCACCCAATTGTGGAAGACTTTCAATGATTTTGACGCTAGCTTGCCTCATACCTCCGTAGAAAGCAGTGAATAAGCCAGTAGGCCCTCCACCGATGATGGTGATGTCAAATACTTTTTGTTCTTCGCTCATCTTAATCTATCCCCCTAAACAATTGTTAACTTTCTTTCTTTATCATAGCATAATTTTCTCACAATTTCTGTTTTCAACCTAGGAAAAAGGGGAACATATACTGAAAACAGATAGAAATTCAGGTATTTTTATGCGAAATTACTTGTTTTTTCCGAATATTTTAAAGGTTTTCAAACTACGATTTTGTCTTGAAAAAAAGACGAAAAAAGAATATGATGTTAGGTAGGTTAAGTTTCTTTGTGACAAATTTCGCACTTTTTTGCCGTCCATATTCGTGAAGTATTTCACAATCATTTATTTCTAATAAATTTTATCTTAATAGTGGATAGTAAGAATAGGTACAGTGGGATTTGTTCCATGTCTTCATATTTATTTTATAAAAAATTTCAATATAAAAGGTGTGATTCATTTGAAAAAGCCAAGTATAGTTATTCTAGGTGCAGGTTACGGTGGACTTGTAACGGCTGTTCGTCTTCAAAAAATGATCGGTGTCAATGAAGCCGATATTACGTTAGTAAACAAAAACGATTACCATTACGAGTCTACATGGTTACACGAAGCATCAGCAGGAACATTGCCAGCTGATCGCACTCGTTACAAAATTTCTGATGTTATTGATCGCAGCAAGATTCATTTCTTACACGATACAGTAACAGGCATCAACCGTGAAGCGAAAACTGTTGCATTGACTAAAGGCGGAGAAATCGCTTATGACTACCTTGTAGTTGGTCTTGGTTATGAAGCAGAGACTTTTGGAATTAAAGGCTTGAAAGAGCATGCGTTCACGATCGCAAACTTAAATGTTGCGCGTAAGATCCGTGAGCATATCGAATATCAATTTGCTACTTACAACACTGAAGCACACCGTCGCGACGATCGTTTAACAATCGTAGTCGGTGGAGCTGGATTTACTGGTATCGAGTTCCTTGGAGAACTTGTTAACCGTGTTCCTGAACTTTGCCAAGAGTTTGATATTCCAAAAGAAAAAGTACGCATCGTGTGTGTAGAAGCAGCACCGACTGTACTTCCTGGATTTGATCCGGAACTAGTGGAATACGCTGTTAATACGCTTGAGCGTAAAGGCGTAGAGTTCAAAATTGGCACAGCGATCAAGGAAGCGACTGAAGAAGGAATCATCGTTGCAAAAGACGAAGAAGTGGAAGAAATCAAAGCTGGCACAGTTGTTTGGGCTGCTGGTGTACGTGGAAACCACTTGGTGGAAGATTCCGGATTCGAAAACATGCGTGGCCGTGTGAAAGTAGATCCTTACTTGCGTGCTCCTGGACATGAAGATGTATTCATCGTTGGGGATTGCTCTCTTATCATCAACGAAGAAATCAACCGTCCATACCCTCCAACTGCACAAATTGCAATGCAGCAAGGGGAAGTTTGTGCGAAGAACTTGGCAGTATTGGTTCGTGGCCAAGGTGAACTGCAAACATTCACTCCAGACTTAAAAGGAACGGTATGCTCTCTAGGTGAAGACGATGCAATCGGCGTAGTATTCGGTCGCAAAATCTGGGGATCTAAAGCATCCTTCATGAAGAAAATGGTCGATAATCGTGCTCTTTACATGATCGGTGGAGCTGGACTAGTAATGAAAAAAGGTAAATTCAACGTATTATAAGATATATTTTGAAAAGCTGCACATTTAACATCGTGCAGCTTTTCTTTTTGTCTTTTTTCCTGATACCATATCTTTATTAGATAGAAAATAGGGGGACGATAACATGGGAAAAAGAGAAAATGTCTGGCTCGCAGTAGCGGGTATTGTGGTAGCAGAGGACGGCAAATGGCTTGTCGTAAAAAAACGTTACGGGGGACTGAAGGGAAAATGGTCCTTTCCTGCAGGATTTGTGGAAGCAAATGAAACCGTAGATGAGGCGGTTGCTCGAGAAATATCAGAGGAAACAGGCATCAGCGTAAAAGTAGAAGGTCTGGTTGGAGTCAGATCTGGAGTGATTAAGGAAACGATTAGCGATAATATGCTCCTGTTTTTATGTACGCCCTTAAATAGCGAAGTTGTCTATCAAGAAAGCGAACTATCTGACGCAGCATTTAAATCGCTTGAGGAATTGGAGAGTGATCCGGATTCTTCTTTACTCATCCACTACTGCTCTAAGCTTACTAACCTTTCTATATTAAAAGAAACGAATGCTATGAATCCCGGACAAGTTTTTAACTATAGTGCGTACAAGTTATTTTTCTAATAATTCTGTAAATTTAAGATAAAGTAAGAAACAGAAAGATTGGATAAGATGTATTCGCTTACATTGTATTTTTCGGTCGTTTTTGTCCCTTTCCTTTTTCCTTAAAAGGATGATATATTATCAGAAAATTAAATTAAATTCTGTTTTTAGAAAAATCATCTGGAGGGATTGGGAATGAAAAATCAACTGCAAACAGAGAAGAAGGATTGCCCGTATTGCTCAGGTAAAGGGTATTTTCAACTACTGCTAGGCGGATCAGAAACTTGTTCCTGCTGTGGAGGAAGCGGAAGAAAATAATTAGCTAATGTGTTTTCCACACAATCGCGCTGGTTCTATGATAGGTCAATTTTGACGTATTTAGGACAATTGCGATTGTGTTTTTGTTTGATTGCCAAAATTAATTGACTCGTATCAACGCTTTCAGTACACTAAGGAAAGATGTGTAATGGAGGTGCTTGGTATTGAATATACCAATTTTACTTATATCTGTTGTCTTATTTTTTGTGCTTTTCTTTGGAATTGGATTCCTTTTAAATATGTTATTGCGTATGTCTTGGATAATGGCCATCATTTATCCAATCGTATGTGTGTGGATTATCGCTCAGGATGACGTGAGGTTAATCGATTATTTCAGGCAGCCTGCCAGTACTTTTTCAAAACTCGGCTCAGAGGTTGCTTCCTTGCAGGTTGCCGATATTACTATTTTGTTAAGTGGCTTAGCTGGGGCAATAACTTCTGGTATCGTTATTAAAATGCTTCGTAAAAATGGATATCAAATGTTTTAACGTCATGTTAAGAATCGGCACTCATAGCCGGTTCTTATTTTTTTAAGAATAAGAAAGTATATAATCCGGTTGATTTCCGTTCCAGGCGCTTCGCTTGCCTGCGGGCGGTCCGTGAGCCTCCTCGGCTTTGCAGCCTGTGGGGTCTCACCTGTCCCTTCCTCCCGCGGGCCGTCTGCGCGCCCTCCACTACAATCAACGAGATAACTTCATTAACCTAAGGGTTTATGAAAGGACCTAACCGAGTTAACTGAAAATGAAGTAACCCTTCGTTCAAGTAACTTCTAGCTGTGGATTGGAGCAAAAGGCGAAGACTCCTGAGGGAGATAGCGGTAGCTTGAGACCCCGTAGCGAAGCGAGGAGGCTCAAGCACCGCCCCTAGGAAAGCGAAGCCATTTGCGGAAAGGAACAGCGGTTATTAACCACTAACTAATGTTTTATGCAAAAGAAGGAACGGGCGCTTTTAGTCCGTTTTTATTTAAATACTTAATGCCTCAAAACACTCCACTAATCTAGTATTTATTTTTGGTAAAAATAGGTGATTACTAGCTTTTCTCACAAAAAAGGAATACTTTCCTTTAAAACAGGGAAGGAATATCTTGTGAGAGGAGTGTGAGTGAATCACATGAAATTAGCGAAAACAATTTGTCGGAGGACGGTTATCGGGTTATTATTTGTACTTGCTCTGTCTGTAACCTTCCAATCCATATCAGGTGTTGAGGCATCAACCATTCACAACTGGCTAAAAGAAAACAACATATATGCCACTAATGCAAAAGGTGATCAAGAAAAAGAAAAAGAAGGCTTCTTTAAAAAAATTGGACTAGACATCAAACAATTGAACTTCCTTTCTGCGACACCTACCATGGTTTCAGCAAAAGAGGCGATAGATAAGCCAAAGACGCTAGAGGAACTAAACTGGGAACAGTACGAGACACATACGGTCCACGCCACGGGATATACAGCAGGCTATGAATCAACAGGTAAAAATCCAGGAGATCCAAGCTATGGGATTACATACTCAGGTCTTAAAGTTAAAAGGGATCTATACTCGACGATTGCAGCAGATATCAGTGTCTTTCCAATAGGTACGATTTTATTTATACCAGGTTATGGCTATGGAGTAGTAGCTGATATCGGCGGTGCGATTAAAGGGAATAAAATTGATCTCTACTACGATACAGTGGATGAAGTGTTCAATGATTGGGGCAAGCAGACCATCGATGTATACATAATTAAAAAAGGCGATGGCACATTGACCGAGGAAGAATTAAATCAATTAAACGAAGAAGAAAGCATGCAGGTGTTCCGTCAACAATATAGAAGAAACGGAGAATAGCATGGAAAAGCCGTACCTTTTCAGAATGTTTTTTGAGGGTACGGCTTTTTATTATTTCAATAAAGGGTCGTCTCCGGTGTATGTGGGATAGCTAGTAGGGTGAAGAATGGAAGCAAGTTTTTGTAATCCTAAGATAAGCCTTGGAGAAGGTCTGCAATAGAGGCTCTCCTCTAGTACATAGATTTGGGAGTTTAGAACAGCGTCGATAGTCTCGGCGTTTTCCCGTTTCATCACATGCTTAGGGTTCATTTTTGACTCCTTTACCCCAACCCAAATCATACAAATTGTATCAGGATTCTTCTTCACCACTTCTGCCCATTCTGTCTGGTAACTTGCCACTTTTTTATCGGAAAAGATATTGACTGCCCCTGCCAAGTCACTTATTTCCGTCAGCCAATTGATCTTACCGGGAGTGAAAATGGGTTTTGGCCACCACTCCCAATACAAAGAGGGTTTATCTTCACATGTTGTTGCGCACTGTCTGTATGTCTGAATTATTTCCATCATGGAGGAAGCAACCTTGTGTGCCTTGGATGAAAGATTTGTATATTCTCCTACCTTCAACAAGTCACCGGCGATATCCTCGAGTGATTGTGGATTTAATATAATATGTGGAATGGAGCGCTTTTCCAACTCTTCAATGTTCCGCTCCATTCCAGGGACACTTAAGCTGGCCAAAACTAAGTCAGGTTCTAAGGCTTCAAGTTTTTCCATATTGATATTTAAGTCTGGTCCAAGCTTTGGAAGGTCTAAAACTTCTTTTGGCCAATCGGAGAAATCGTCCACTCCCACTAGTTTGCTTGTCAATCCAAGATAGTGAAGCAACTCCGTATTGCTCGGACAGATGGATACCAGTCTCATCCACATCCCCTCCTTTACAAGCCGTGTACAATGTAATGCAAAACGATGGTCAGCAAAATCCCTGTAATTGCTCCAAAAAATACTTCGATCGGTTTATGGCCAAGTAGTTCCTTCAAATCTTTCACTTTTTCTTGCTCATTCATTTTCGGCCATTTCTTGGTCTCTTCCACAAAACGGTTGAAATCGCCCACTAGTTTGTTTAACACAATTGCTTGCTCGCCCGCGTGTCTTCTCACCCCGGTTGCATCAAACATCACGATGATGGCAAAGACGGTCGCAACGGCAAAAATGGGGGAATCCAAGCCAGTTTCAAAGGCAACGCCTGTAGCTAATGCTGTAACCGCAGCGGAGTGTGAGCTTGGCATGCCGCCTGTACTTGTGATCAGGGACCAATCAATCCTTCTTGAAGCAATATATTGAATAGGAACCTTTACAAATTGTGCAAATCCGATTGCTGCAAGTGCAGCCCATAGAGGAAAATTAGAAAATAACTCCATTTGATAGTATCGCCCTTTCTCTGCAGTTGTTACTATTACTATACCCTTATTTCCTTAAGTTCGGTATAATAAACTTACAATAAAATGGAGGTGTTCGAATATGTTTGTCGTACATAATGAAGCAGATTTTCCAAATCAACAGGAGGCGTTGGTAGTAGGCCTTTCTGAGAAACATAGCAAATTCGATGGATTGTTGGGAGAACTAGACTCCCAGTTGGAAGGACATCTGACGCAATTATTAAAAGACGAAGACATATCTGCAAAAAAAGGAAAGTTAGCAAGAATATATACATTTGGCAAAACTTCCTACAAAAGAATCTTTGTAGTGGGGACAGGCCGTGAAGAGAAACTTACTTTCGTTGAATTACGCAAGGTTTTTGGTAAAGTGGGTAAAACTCTTCAAGAATCTAAACTTAACAGTGTGGTGTTTGCATTAGATAGCTTTGTAACGGAAGATGTGGATGTATTGGATGCTGCACATGCTTTAGGAGAATCCATTCTACTATCGACCTATAAGTACGATGGATTTAAGCAAAAATCCAATGAGCCGGAAGTGAACTTGGAGCAGGTTGTTCTACTGACAGAACATGATAAAGAAGAAGTGGGAGCAAGTGCACATGTAGGGTATGTGTTTGCAAAAGGTACAAATACTGCTCGTACTCTTGTTAACCTGCCAGGAAATATGCTGACCGCGACAGATCTTGCAAACCATGCTGCCGGACTAGCGGAGAAGTATGGCTTTGAACTTGAAATTCTTGAAAAAGAAGAGATGGAGAAGCTTGGAATGGGTGCATTGTTAGCTGTTAACAAAGGGTCCGTGGAACCTCCTAAGATGATCGTGTTGAAATATCAAGGAAAAGAAGAGTGGACAGATGTTATTGGTTTAGTTGGAAAAGGAATCACTTTTGATACTGGAGGGTACTCCATCAAACCGAAAGATGGCATTGTCGGGATGAAAACAGATATGGGTGGAGCGGCAACTGTGCTTGGAGCTATGGAAGCGATTGGTGAGCTGAAGCCGGAGCAAAACGTGCTAGCAGTTATTGCCTCTACAGACAATATGATTAGCGGAGAAGCCTTTAAACCGGATGATGTGATCACATCCATGAGCGGAAAAACGATTGAGATATTAAACACAGATGCGGAAGGGCGTCTTGTTTTAGCGGATGCGGTAACCTATGCAAAACAGCATGGAGCTAACTACCTTGTTGACGTGGCAACTCTTACAGGAGGAGTCATTATTGCATTAGGTCATCACACTACAGGCGCAATGACCAATGATGAAGCGTGGTTTGAACAAGTACTTGAAGCATCCCATGAAGCGGGAGAAGAAATGTGGAGACTTCCGATTTTTGATCATGCAAAAGAAAGGGTTCGCAGCAGCAAAGTAGCCGATATGAACAATTCGCCGGGTCGTGACGGCCACGCCATTTTTGCAGGAGCGTTCATCGGAGAATTTGCAGAAGGTACACCATGGGTACACTTGGATATCGCAGGTACAGCCACTTCCAAGTCTGCTCATGACCTTGGACCAAGCGGTGGAACCGGAGCGATGGTTCGAACCCTCGTAACATTAGTAGAACGTTTTGGACAAACAGAAGAAAATTAATTGCTTTAATTAATGCGCATCCTACAATGGGATGCGTTTTTTCTATAGGAAATTATAAAAATAATTGAATTGTGGATAGTCTTCAGAGTAATTTTTGACGTTGGGATGAAGACCTCAGTGGTGACAAGAGATTAGGAGGAGAGAGGTCCTCATCGGTGTTATGAAGACATCAGTGAAGGGAAATTAGGAGGAGAGAGGTCCTTATCGGTGTTATGAAGACATCAGTGACGGAAAATTAGGAGAAGAGAAGTCCTCATCGGTGTTATGAAGACATCAGTGAAGGGAAATTAGGAGGAGAGAGATCCTCATCGGTGTTATGAAGACATCAGTGACGGGAAATTAGGAGGAGAGAGGTCCTCATCGGTGTTATGAAGACATCAGTGACGGAAAATTAGGAGAAGAGAAGTCCTCATCGGTGTTATGAAGACATCAGTGACGAGAAATCAGGAGAAGAAAGGTCCTCATCGGTGTTATGAAGACATCAGTGACGAGAAATCAGGAGAAGAAAGGTCCTCATCGCCAATATGAAGCCCAGTATAAATTCTTTTGACTACCGTTCCAGGCGCTTCGCTTGCCTGCGGGCGGTCCGGGAGCCTCCTCGGCTTCGCCTGTGGGGTCTCCCCTGTCCCTTCCTCCCGCGGGCGTCTACGCGCCTTCCACTACAATCAACAGGGTGACTTCATTTACCTTAGTTTACAAACCATCTAATCAAGTTATATAAAATAGCACTAACATATCTTAATGTAAATTCTAGCTGTGGATTGGAGCAAATGGTTGAGACTCCAGCGGGGGAGTAACGGTAGCTTGAGACCCCACAGCGCAGCGAGGAGGCTCAAGCACCGTCCCGCGGAAAGCGAAGCTATTTGCGGAAAGGAACAGCGGAGCAAAACAAGCAACTTAACAGGATCGGAGGGGTGCTCGATTTTTTTGCGCTTTGTCATATAGTACTTCTTCCTTACTTTTCCGTTGACAGTCATTCTAAATCTATGTTAATTTATCTTTATGCTTTTTCGCTCTAATTCTCTAATGATTTAATTAACTAAAGTAAAACAACATGATATACAGATAGAAAGGAAGTCTTTATTATGAATGCAGTTCTCATAGCCGTACTGGTTATGCTTACATTAAGTTTACTTAGAATAAATGTTGTACTTGCGCTGGTTTCAGGTGCTTTTATCGGTGGAATGGTTGGAGGTTTAGGCGTTGAAACCACAATCAATACTTTTACAGAAGGTCTGGGAGGAAATGCAGCGGTCGCCTTAAGTTATGCACTCTTGGGTGCTTTTGCAGTGGCACTTTCCAAAACAGGACTTCCCGATGCACTTGTAGAAGGTGCTATTAAGATAGTTGGAACAAAAGAAGATACTCGCAAAAAAGCGTTGTCCAAAGTACTTATTTTACTTATCCTTTTAACAGTTTCAATCATGTCACAAAATGTGGTTCCTGTTCACATTGCGTTCATTCCGATCTTAATTCCGCCATTACTTAAGATCCTTAATGAACTGAATATTGACAGAAGGCTGACAGCGACCATCATCACATTCGGTCTAACGGCGCCATACATTCTGTTACCTGTAGGATTTGGTGGGATTTTTCATGACATTTTAAGAACGAATATGAAAGAAAGCGGTTTGGATATCAGCTTATCCTCCATCCCAACTGCAATGGTAATTCCGGTTTCTGGAATGATAGTGGGACTTCTAATTGCGGTTTTCTTCAGCTATAGAAAGCCGAGAACGTATGAACAAAAAACTATAGGCGGCCAAGAAACAGAGCCATATACAAAGAAATCTATCATCATTGCTTTAGTGGCTGTGGTTATCTCGCTTGCCACGCAAGTCTACCTAAGCGAGGTGCTGAATGTACAAGGAATGATTTATGGTTCACTTGTAGGTATTATCATCCTGTATGTAGGCGGAGTAATGAAATCCAATGAAACTGATGTTATCCTTACTTCAGGTATGCGTATGATGGCATTTATCGGATTTGTTATGATTGCAGCGTCTGGGTTTGCTAGCGTCTTAAGAGAGACTGGTCATATTGAAACATTGGTTGCTTCTTCTGCAGAGTGGATTGGATCTAATCAGTTGCTTGCAGCATTCGCCATGTTGATAGTCGGACTACTCATCACAATGGGAATCGGATCTTCTTTTTCCACCATCCCTATTATTGCGGCGATATTTGTACCGTTATGTGCGGAGCTTGGGTTCAGTGCGATGGCGACCATCGCTATTGTTGGTACGGCTGCTGCTCTAGGGGATGCTGGGTCACCTGCTTCTGACAGTACGCTTGGACCGACTTCAGGTTTGAATGCGGATGGTCAGCATAACCACATTTGGGATACATGTGTACCTACTTTCCTACACTACAATATCCCACTGATTATTTTCGGCTGTATTGCTGCGGTAATCTTATAAACCACACAAAAAAGCCAGGCTGCGCGTTTTGCAGCCTGGCTTTTTGTCAAAGAATAAGAAAGTATATAGTACGGTTGATTTCCGTTCCAGGCGCTTCGCTTGCCTGCGGGCGGTCCGTGAGCCTCCCTCAGGCTGCACCTTCCGGGGTCTCACCTGTCCCTTCCTCCCGCGGGCGTCTGCGCGCCTTTCACTGCAATCAACTGGGTTACTTCAATTAACTAAGGTAATGAAAAATCACTTTTTCAAGTTGTCTGAAAACAGAAAATTTCAACGTAATATCTAGCTGTGGATTGGAGCAAATAGCGAAGACTCCAGCGGGGGAGTAACGGTAGGTTGAGACCCCGCAACGAAGTGAGGAGGCTCAAGCGCCGTCCCGCGGAAAGAAAGCTATTTGCGGAAAGTAACAGCGGAGAATAACTAATCACTAAAGTTTTTACTATAAAAAAAACCGGGCGGCTTTGCCCGGTTTGTCTTATTAAGCGACTTTACGTGTGTAAGGTGCTTTGGTTGTTTTGTTTACGACATAGTATAATCTAGCAGCAAGCAATGCGCAAAGAATTGTAAACACAACGTCTTTTAAAGCGAAAAGAGCCATTGTTGTCCATGCCGCAATATATGGTGTGCTTATTTCTAAAACGTAGTTAAGAATCACAAACATATAATTGGTTCCGATAAAATAGATAAGAATGATGCCAATGAAAGAGGCAAGCATAAATGTGCCTAGTTTCGGCTGAGCTTTCTTTTCTACAATCAGTCCAGCTACAAAAGCGGTGACCACATAGGATAATAGGAATCCTCCAGTCGGGCCGATAATTGTTGCAAATCCTGAACTAAACTGAGCAAAAACTGGTGCACCTGCAATACCTACTAGTAGATACACAATCATGGAAAGGGCTCCAAGTCTTGAGCCTAATAAAATTCCAGCTAAAACACAGAAAAATGGCTGCATGGATAGTGGAACACCACCAACTTGAAGAAATGGCATCCAAGATACGATGTTGGCGCCAATTGCCATCAAGGCAACAAACATGGCCGCATAGGTGATATCCAATGTTGACAATGAACGTTTCATAATGTAAACCCCTTTGTTGTATGTAGTTGACAATAAAATAATAATCTAAAAGTTTAATAGTTGTCAACATCATTCTTTTACAGGTTAACAAATGAAGCGGTTAATTGATTATTTATGTAAGTCTCGTTAAAATATGAACTATAAAGATTACGAGGAGGTTTAAATATGAAGATAAGAAAAGCCAACTTAGAAATGGATACTGTTAGTGTGTATATACATGAGAATAAAAAAGAAGGAGCAGACATTAGTCGCTATTCCCTCTATTAAATGGTCTACTATTATTCCTTATGAGGAAAATAATACGAGTTTGACGAGGAGGCTGGAGGACGAGTTTCAGTCTGCATTCAATAGTTCGGAGGATGCGACACAATTATCTTTAAAACTCGTTCAATGGGTCAGGGAAATGTAAAAACACCTCATCTAATGAAAGATGAGATGCTTTATATCAGTTAAACATAAACCTTTTTGTTCTGTATTTGACACTCATGACTATTCCCATGGCTATCATATTTGTTAACAAGGCACTTCCGCCGTAACTCATAAACGGAAGGGCAAGACCGGTGATTGGCATTAAACCGATGGTCATGGCAATGTTTTGGAATATCTGAAATGCCAGCAGGCCAATGACGCCGGTCACCAAGTAGGTGCCATAAGGGTTATCACAGCTTATGGCAATGATAATCAAACGGTAGATCATAATGAAATAAATAGAGATTACAAGAGTTGCTCCTACAAACCCGAATTCCTCTCCAATAAGGGCGAATATGAAGTCCGTCTGAACCTCTGGTATCCGACCGCTCTGGGACTGAACCCCATCTAATAATCCTCGTCCGGATACTTGCCCTGAACCTATTCCTTTCAAAGCTTCTGTTAGCTGAAAACCATAGGACGAGGCATATTCTTCACGACTCAACCAGCCGTAAATCCGTTCAAGTTGGTGAGGCTTGATGAACTTTGAAAATAATTCAAAATGATTGTTATGCAAATAGACCAGTGTTGTTAATCCAGCAGTAATAGATCCTGCAAGCAAGGTAAGTACCTTCCACGAAGTCCCGCTGATAAAAATCATGGTTACCATGATAGCTCCAATAACAAGGGCTGTTCCTAAGTCAGGCTGTAGAAGAATCAAACCAAAAGGTGGAAGAGAATAAACCATAATTTTCACTACGACACTGATAGGGGTCTTCGTATCCAATTCATGTTTCTCTTTGGCCCATTTGTAAATGACTCCTGCAAGCACAATTAGCAGGAATATCTTCATGAACTCTGAAGGTTGTAACATAAAACCACCAAGGTTAATCCAACGTTGTGATCCATTTCTTACAGTCCCGAATAAATGAACGGCAACTAAAAGACTAAGACCGAGAAAGTAAAAGGGTAAGGCTAGGTTTTCCAATAGTTCGTAGTCAAAGAACATGATGGAAAACATAATTCCTACCCCGATTATGTACCAAATAATCTGCCGTTTCACGAAATAATACGGGTCATTGACGAAGTACTGACCCGATGCACTATAAACAGCTATTAAACTGATAATAAATAGTAAAAACAGCAGAAATAACAAAGTATAATCTATTCGACTATACTCTAGCTTGTTATTTTCTGTCCCCATGTTGATTCTGTCTCCTCTCTAGCTTCTCTCGCAATGGTGGCGTGTTTCGATAGGTGAACTAGAATGCCTGCTGCAAAAATAGTGATAAGCAGGGAAGACCCTCCATAACTGATGAAAGGAAGTGTGATACCGGTAATCGGAACTAATCCACTTACTGCTCCAGCATTAATGAACACCTGACTGCTGATTTGGAAAGTGATTCCGAAAGCAAGTAATTTGCCAAAGGGATCTTTTAGAGAAACCCCGACTCTAACGCCTCTTACTAGTACAATTCCATAAAGTAAGAAAAGTGTCAGAATCCCAAAAATCCCAAGTTCTTCCGAAATAACGGCAAGGATAAAATCTGTGTGTGCTTCTGGCAGATAGCCAAGTTTATGTACTCCTTGCGCCAATCCTCTTCCCAAAAGGCCGCCATTTCCAATGGCAATGAACGATTCTACGAGCTGAAAGCCTGTATCTGAGGCATCTCCAAAAGGGTCAACAAATGATGTAATCCTTGCCCAACGGTAGCTGGCAGTCTTTGCAAGAATAAAAATCGCTAAAGCTGCAACAGAGCCAAGTAATAGAATATGCTTCCATCTAGCTCCTGAACAAATAAGGATAGCTCCGCAGGCGATGGTAATCATAGAGCCGGTCCCAACATCTGGCTGAAGTATGATTAAAAATAATATCAATATAAGAACAGCCAGAGGAGGTGCAACTCCTTTTCCAAATTGATGGATGTAAGGCTGTTTTCTTGCATAGACCCTTGCGAAATAGATGATCATGACCAATTTTGCAATTTCAGCGGGTTGCACACTGATACTGCCTAATTGAAACCAACTCCTAGCGCCATTCACTTCATTTCCGATAAACGGTACTAATACTAGTAATAATGAGAGAATTGATAATGCAACTAATAGAGGAGTCAATCTGTCGTATAGCTTATAAGGAGTGATGATAGCAGCTATAAAAACGGGTATTCCTAAATAAAGCCAAGTTTTCTGGCGATTAAAGAAATAAGCGTAGTCCTCATGAAGTTCATAGCCCAGCAACATCCCGGCACTGTAAATCATAATTAAACCGTATATACATAACAACACGATAGCTGTTAACAGTAACCAATCAAGTTTTTTGAAAAAATTTATCATTCTCTAATACTCCTTTAAAAAGGCTGGTTTCACAAAGAAAATATTCCCCCAATATTATTATACAATACCACACTGTTACAAAGATATTGGGAATATGTGAAACTTGTGTAACAGCGGCGTTTAACAGAGTTTAATGAAAAAAAAGAAGCTATCTTTCTTTAGCTTCTTTCAGATTGTTAACAAACTATAAGTTAGTTAGGGTATCTGTTGGAACAGTTAATCTTCATTGCAGGAGCTTCGCTTTCCGCGGGCAGTCCGGAAGCCTCCTCGGGCTATGCCCTGCGGGGTCTTCCATGTCCTTTCCTCCCGCAGGAGTCTTCGCTCCTTCCACTGCGATCAACTGGAGAACTTTCCTGATTTTGAACTTTTTTTACACACAAAAGAAGCTATCTTTCTTTAGCTTCTTTTGTGTATTTTCTAATAAAGAAAGCATCTTCCATGGTTGGTTTTGCTTCTACAAAACCAAGTACGGGTTTTGTGTTGCTTGCACATCTGATGGACAGTTTATCTTTAACTCGTCCTGCATAAACTATAAGGTGTTGGGATGAAAAGTTTTCGTATAAGTTATCCTGTAGCTCACCGGTCCAAATTTTTAAGGGGAGATGCTGTTTCCACATTAGTTTGCTCCCAGAATAGATTACTCTTCCTTGATACATCCATAGGACTCTATTGCACACAGGCCCCCATTCATTTAATTCATGTGTTGCTACAAGTATGACACAGTGGGGGGAAAGTTTTGCTACATAATTTAATAAACTTTTCCTCTCATGAATATCGAGAAAGTTAAGAGGTTCGTCCAAAAAAATGTAGCTAGGTTTCCCTAGAAAGGCTTGTGCTAGCGCCAATCGTTGCTGCATCCCTTGGGACAGTTTTTTGATTTTCTTCTTTTTAACATCTTGGAGATGAAAAACACTCATCAGTTCCTCAATTTGGCGGATGGAATAGTCTTTGCCAAGACCTTTAAGCTGGGCCATATACATCAATAATTTCACAGGAGTGAAATCAGGATATAGTTCCACTCCTGTTGGCACAAATCCTATTTTACTTCTAACTAAAGGAAGGTCTGTATCCATGGTATCATCATGATAATAAATTGTCCCCCGCGGCGCTCTAGTTGCGGTTGCCAGGAGATGCAGAAGGGTAGACTTTCCAGACCCGTTGTTACCTACAAGAATCGTTATTCCAGGTTGAAGGGTTAATTCATCGATTTCTAAGGTGAAGTGTTTGTATTTCCAGTAAATGTTATTTAATCTTATCATTTATTATCGCCTCAATTAACGAAACATCGTTTGCAGTTTCAGGCTTTTTTTGTAAGCTAAAAATAGAAGGAACAGGCCAAGCGTAACCAAGAAAGTCTGTATGCCTGCGACTTGACTGTGTGAAAACTGGATTAGTGCATAGCCATGTGTCTGATAGATAGCGCCAGCAACCATAAGAACAATCCATGCTGCGATACCAAATCCAAGACCGAATTTTACTCCTTTTCGCATCATTACATATGCGATCATTCCATAAATCAGCATAGCGGGGGCAATCCAATCTAACAAAAAGGGAAGCAGCTCAAAGTGTTGAACCTTAAAGCTAAGGTAAAAGGAGCCTATAATCCCCATAAGAATATTCATCGCTAATATGATTACCATTCGACTTAACAATAATAATGCAGGTGGAAATGGTGTGATGCTCTCAATTATACGCATTTGTTTATTCCACGTTTGGTACGTATAGAACACACCTACTAACATCGATAAAGGAATGGCAAACTGATAAAATTGTGTTGCTTCTGTTACATATACATTGGATGAAAATAACGTCAGCATGATAAAAATGAGCGTACTGGTTACCCAAAAGTGCCATTGATAAAATGAGATTTGTGCTTTTAATTGAGAAAGAAAGCTTGGTGGTTGAATAGATTCTTGTCTAAATTCTTCTTCAGGCGAACTTGCAATTTCATTGAATGTAGGTTGCAAGGCTGCCAGAAGTGCTTTTGTATCCTGACTGGATGGCGATTTAACAACATAGGAAGAAAACATATCTTTCATTTCATCTTCTAGTTGATACAGCTCTTGGTCTTGATTGTGTTGTTCCTTCATTATTCCCCGCCTCCTTTTCCGCTTCTTTAGATAATACCCCTTTAAGTTTCTTTAAAGCATGAAACAAATTGGATTTAACTGTTCCTAAAGGTAGATCAAGAATGTCTGCAATTTCCTTTAATTTCATATCCTGATAAAATCTCAATGTAACGATTTGTTGTTGGGACTCTGACAAATTTTTTAGGGAAGCTAACATTTCTTTTCTGGTTTCCTGTCGTTCGTAAATTTCAATGACAGAGGCTTGTTGATCCACCGTGACCGGCATTTCTTCTTTTGCCGTATCTTCTGAACGATATTGAGCACTTCGCCAGTAGTCCTTGCAGATGTTAGATGCGACTCGGTAGAGCCAGGCCTTCGGATATGTTGGTATTTGCTTTGACTTTAGTTGTTTTAGTAGGCGGATGAATGTTTCTTGAACAACATCCTCTGCTTTTTTTGAATCCTTCAACAGTCTTTCTGTATATTGATGTATCGGTACATGATACCTGTGAACAAATGCTTCAAATGCCGCCTGGTCACCCTCAGCCATCTGTTCAAGGAGTCTTTCATCGCTTATCACCGCATTCCCCCGCTTTCAAACGTACGATTCCAATAGAACATCCATTCTTCATAGGTGAAAGAATCTTTATTATTGGTCTTTATATCTTGATAAATCTCTTTAAGTAATCTTTTTATTTCTTCTTCATTCCCCTTCTCCCATTCCTTTGCGACCATCAATACAACCTGATTATTATATTGAAGCTTGTATGATTGAATTAGCTCATCAAACTTTTCTATGGTAGTCATATCAGTGGAGGAGCTCATCCAGTTAATATGAGAGACGGTCGGGAAATAATAGAAATTTGTACCGTTGAATTGCTCGAAATCAATCCAATTGAAATCATAATAATCTTTATATAAAACAAGTAGATAGGTCTCTATAAGCCCCTCTATCACGGAGTCTTGTGAAATCTCGTAATAATGAGTTAGAGATTCGTGTCCGAACAGCCAAAATGAGGTTAACCTGGTTTTCAAATCAATCATCGTGTTATTAATAACTTCACCATCATCAACCTGTACGTATGTTTGAACACTATCATCAAAGAAGAGTGCTTCGTCAAAATGGTTGCTGTTATATGTTTCTGTTCCAACATAGTCAAGAGAAGGGATATAGACGAGCTTCATGTCTGTTTGAAATTCCTCACCTAACCAGCCTTGATAGTATTTTTTTATTTCTGCCATATCGCCAAGCTTCTGATGTAGTATCTCATTGTTTTCCTTATGAGCAATAACGGAAAAAGGGAGATTCCCCTTATTTTCTACAAGTTCTTTATTTGATAAAAGTGTTAGCCCTTTAGCATTCTCACTGGTGAAAATTTGCACCCCGTCAGCAGTTTTTTTTCTAGAATGGGCAGTACTGAAAACGTGATGATCAAAGTTAGTCAATTCCACCTGAAAATCAGAAGTGGGAAGTTCTTGATGCAGTTCGATCTGCCTGTTAAACCCGATCGTATGAATATAATCCTCCATATCTACATCAGTAAGAGTATAAATAGGATAATCCCCCGGTAAAGGGTACCAACCAATATAGGAGGGGATGTACATATCTTCCTTTTTAAAGAAGGCAAAATTCCTTTCCCTTCCGTAAACATGTCCCCATTCATTTAGGCTGCCGGTATATTCTACCTCTAACCGATTTGATTCTTGTTGACCTATATTAGGGATTGTGATGAGGTGATGCTCCTTTTTAAAGTCAGTTTTCACTCCGTTCCAAGATACCGATTCCACTTCAAAAGAGGGATACAGACTGAAATTTAATGGAGTCTCTTCCTTTAGAGTAGGAATAATCAATTCTGCCTTAACGTGAAATGAATTTTTTTCGGTTCCGCTCCAACTTAATGGAATAACGATCTACATTATAAAAATCTCCTACTGTGTCCAAGAGAGTACCATCCTCAGAATCAAACTGCTTCACCGCACCTGCTTTTAAATAGCTATAATGCTCTAAGCGGTTTGCCCATAAATAGCTGTAAGGAAAAAACGAAGCAATCGTAAGGGCGGTTACTATTCCAAAGAAAGTCCATTTCCTTTTTTCAAAAGATGAGATTCGATTGGTGGATGACTTCATAATCGTAATAGCCAGTAAAAAAAGACTGAAAAACATGACAAATAGCTGCGAATATAAGGTTTCTTTTCTAGATAAACGATATCCCCAATCTTCAGAATGAGAGACATCCATGAAAAACTGATTTAGATGAAACGTCTTTAAAAAATACAATTGATATCGTTGAATAATGTATCCTTCCATAAAGAAAGTGCCAAACATCCATGCGCAAAATACAATGATATAAACAATCCTATTGGTGATCAGAACCGCTAATACCATCCCTAACGAAATAGTGACAACGTAAGACAATTGGCTTTGAATAGAGAATGACAAGCCGTGTTCTAGCAAATAAGAGATATTCTTGCCAAAGAAAGAACCTTGCCACACAAAGATCATGAAATAAACTAAAGTAAAAAGACTGCTATAAATAAAAAGGGATAGAAATTTTGCTAGAATAATGGATAAAAAGGAATTCGGCAAGGAATTTGTCCAATCTAATAAGACAGTCTGTTTTTCTCTCCGGATCGAAAGGACACTTGCTAAAAATAATACTCCAAGGGAAAGGGTGTGGCCGATAGCAAGAAACTCATTATTAGCTTTATAAAAGCCGGATGTATATTGACCGATAATGCTTGCAGCGTCTTGGTTTTGATTGGACATCCATAAGCTCATACTAACTCCATACACAAGTGGAGCCAAAAGGAAGAACCAATTCTTAAGTAGGAAACGGTTCTCTAGTTGCAATTGTTTTAAAAATCTCATGAGGAAGGCCCTCCTAACAGTGCGAGATAACCATCCTCTAAACTCGGCTCTAGCATTTTTGCTCCGTAAAATGGCTTTTCATCTGCCAGGACCCGTGCATGTACATGGCTGCCACGGTGTTCTGAACATAAAATGGTATCTTCTGCCATATTTTCTAAATAACCTGATGGAACCGTTCCTTCCCACACTTTGCCGCAAGCTAACTCTTTCAACTCTTCAACCGTAGCATCTAAAAGAAGCTCGCCTTTCTTCAATACCGCTATTTCATAACAACTGCTTTCAATATCTGTGACAACGTGGGTAGAGAGAAGGATACTTTTGTTAAGGCCTTCTTTGGATAAAAGATTTCTAAATCGCAGCTTCTCTTCTGGATCTAATCCTACAGTAGGCTCATCTAAAATAACCAATTTCGGATTTCCCATAAACGCCTGGGCAATGCCCACACGTTGCTTCATTCCATGGGAAAAATTTTTAATCTTTTCATTGGCTTTGGAAGTGAGGTTCACCTCGTGTAACCAGTGTTCTATTTGCTCCATGCGTTCTTTCTTGTTAGTAACGCCTTTCATCACTCCAACAAAATCCAATATCTCCTTTGGGGACATTTGTGGATAGACATGGAAGTGCTGGGGCAGGTATCCTATCAATCTCCGGACTTTTTCGGGGTGTGAAAGGATGGAAATCGAGTCGATGTGAATGTCACCGGCAGATGGTTTCATTAAGGTGGCCATGATTCGCATCAGTGTTGATTTTCCTGCGCCGTTAGGACCTAACAGACCGAATATTCCTGTAGAGATTCGCATGTTAATGGAAGAGAGAACTGTTTGTTGTTTATATGTTTTTGATAGATTGCGAATTTCGATCATGGTGAATCCTACTTTCTATTAAACTACATTTAACTTCTTGAGATTTACGTTCCAGGTGTTCGCTTATCCAGAGGACGGTGCTTGAGCCTCCTCGGCTTCGCCTGTGGGGTCTCAACCTACCGTTACTCCCCCGCTGGAGTCTCACACCTTGCACTCCAATCTCAAGGAGAACTACATTTATTATTAAATCCTTCACTAATTATAACGAAATAGATGGGAAAAGGTTTAAAGTCTGGGAGGAAATTTGGAGAAGGGGATATTTACCTGCAACATTCTGCAATATTTCTGAAATTTCTTTGTAAAAAGTCATTGACGGCGTTTACATTCTATTTTATAATTACTTTCGAAAGCGCTTTCGGTTCGAGAGAGGGAAAACAATGACAACTATTTATGATATTGCGAAAAAGACGGGTTTTTCCATTACAACTGTATCAAAAGTATTAAACAATTATACAGATGTAAGTGAGAAAACCAAAAAGAAGATACTAAAAGCTGTAGATGAAATGGGGTATTACCCAAATTCCCATGCCCGCTCCTTGATGACCAAAAAATCTTGGACGATTGGTGTGGTTTTCATGGAAAACTTAGGTGTTGGTATTAAACATCCCTTTTTCAATGCCGTGATTGAAAGTTTTAAGCAAAGAGCAGAGCAGTTTGGCTATGACATGCTTTTTGTTTCAAGAAACATCACCAATGAGAAAAAAAGCTATCTGGACCATTTCCGACATAGAGGAGTGGACGGAGTAGTGGTGGTTTGTTCCATATCCGATGATCCGGAAGTGAAGAAACTGATGGAGTCTCCATTACCTACCGTAATCATTGATATGCATAGCTCCAAGTCAAGTGTTGTATATAGTGATAATAGCTATGGAAGTGTGTTGGCTGTTGACCACCTGTATTCGCTTGGCCACAGAAAGATTGCACATATTTACGGACATCAAGAAACGTACGCAGGTACGGAAAGATTAAAGGGTTTTATAAAAGCGCTTAAAAAGCATAACTTAGATATTCCCAAATCTTACATTGTGAATGGTGGATTCTTCTCCATGGAAAGTGGAGAGCAAGCGATGCAAGAATTGTTATCACTAGATGATCCTCCAACGGCAGTATATGCTGCAGGAGATAATATGGCATTTGGTGCAATTAAAGCAATTAGAGTAAAGGGATTATCTGTACCAAATGATATTTCTATTATCGGATATGATGATATTGATATTGCCCAACATATAGCACCACCATTAACCACCGTCAAACAGAATATGGATCAACTTGGTTCCACTGCAGCCGATCTGTTACTAGATCAGATCAATGACAAAACAAAAGCTCAACAAAGCCGTAACGATCCCAGTGGAGCTTATCATCAGGGAATCGTGTAAGGCACTTAAAACTGATGAGTGAAGAGGGGACTAAACAAGTCTTCTTTTTTATCCATAATACGAAAGCGCTTTAGTATTATATTCGCAAAATCGAAAGCGCTTTAGTAAATCTTTACAACAAAAACAGGGGGGTATTTTTGTGAAAAAGAAGCTTTTAATTCTTATTACTGCAGTAATGACGCTTAGTTTATTGTCTGCTTGCAGCAACTCGTCTTCTTCTAAGAAGGCAGATTTAACTGTATGGTCCTTTACGGACGAGCTACAAGAACCAATTAATTTATTTAAAGAAGAAAATGGTGTAACGGTTGACTTGACAATCATTCCGATTGAAGATTATCCAACGCGTTTACGTCCAGTTTTAGAAAGTGGCCAAGGAGCTCCTGACGTATTTACTGGAGAACTTGCATTCATTAAAGACTGGGTAGAGCAAGATTATTGGGAAGATCTTTCTCAAGAGCCATACAACGTACAAGAGTGGGAAGATGACTATGTTCCATATGTATTCGACCTTGGAAAAGACTCTGAAGGAAAAATTAAGGCTGTATCTTGGCAAACAACACCAGGCGGTATCTTCTATAGAAGAAGTATTGCTAAAGAAGTATTAGGTACTGATGATCCTGCTGAGATCGGCGAAAGAATGAGTTCAATGGACGGTTTGTTTGAAGTCGGAGAAGAATTGAAATCCGCTGGATATCGTCTATTCCCAGATGAAGGAGCTGTTCGTTGGTTTGCACAAGGTCAAGATCCACAACCATGGGTAAACGAAAATAATGAGCTTGTTCTTACAGAAGGAAGAATTAACTACTTCGACTATGCGAAAGAATTACGTGATAAAGATTTAACTGCATTTGCACCAGAATGGTCTCCAGCGTGGTTTGCTGCAATGGATGAGCCAATCAACTACAATGCAGGTTGGGAAGAAGTAGACGAGGAAAGTTCTGACCAAACAGAAGTGTTTGCTTATGCACTACCAACTTGGGGTCTTCACAGCGTTCTAAAAACAAATACAGAAGAAACTGTTGGAGACTGGGCAGTAACAAACGGTCCGAACCCATACTTCTGGGGCGGAACTTGGTTAGGAATCTATAAAGGTTCTGAAAATAAAGATCTTGCATGGAAATTCGTTCAAATGATGACACATGATGAAGAGTTCTTAACTGATTGGGCAACAGAAACTGGAGATGTGCTTTCCTACTTACCTGTTACAGAAAAAATCAAGGGTGAATTCGAAGAGCCATTCTTAGGCGGACAAAATAACTATACGTTCTTCTTAGAAGAAGCTGCAAACATCAACCCAGGTACTGTAACAAGATATGACCAACAGATCGACGGATTCTTTGGATCTATGGTTGGGGAGTATGTAGAAGGAACGAAGACGAAAGAAGAGGCAATTGAAGAGTTCTATCGTTTAGTGAAAAATGCATATCCGGATATTAAGACACCTGAATAATGCAACAAAGGATGTGGTGGGAGCTGGAAATTTAGCTCCCACCCATCATTTAAAGTAAGCTCTGTTAACTGCCGCTGTGGATTTGCGCACTTGGCTTCGCTTTCCGCGGGGCGTGTGCTTGAGCCTCCTCACTTCGTTGCGGGGTCTCAACCTACCGCTATCTCCCGCCGGAGTCTACGCCATGTGCTCCAATCCACAGCTAGGTTATTTATATAACACATCATCTCTTTTATTAACAGAGTTATAAGAAAGAAGGCGATTGATTTGAAGAAAAAAGATCATTATGGCTATCTGTTCATCCTACCATTTTTCATCGTCTTTGGGATATTTAGCATCTATCCAATACTATTAACCTTCTATTATAGTTTCACAAACTATTCCGGTATGGGTGTTCCTGAAGTTATTGGATTGGCTAACTATACAAGACTACTTACTGACAGCTACTTTTTACAAGCGTTCTTTAACACTTGGTACATTTGGGGAGTTAACTTCTTCTTTCAAATGCTTATAGCATTAGGGCTTGCCATTTTGTTCTCAGATATTCGCTTGAAAATGAAAGGACTAGGCTTTTTCCGAGCAGTACTGTACCTTCCAAACTTAATAACTATCGCATCTGTAGCTTTATTGTTTGGTATTTTACTAGGCTGGCATCATGGAACATTGAATCATTTATTAATGGATTTAGGAATCATCTCGCAGCCAATCAACTGGCTTAACGATCCTACTACAGCTAAATGGTCTGTTGCTCTTATCGGAGCTTGGATGTGGTTCGGACATACATTTATCGTTTTAATGGCAGGTATTTCAGGTATTTCAAAGGATTACTATGAAGCGGCACTTATTGATGGAGCGAACCGTTGGAAAACATTGTTCCATATTACATTGCCATTGTTAAAACCAATTATGTTATATATCATGATCACTTCTTTAATTGGCGGATTGCAGATTTTCGAATTGCCGATGTTATTAACAGACGGTATGGGTGCACCGCAAGGATCTCTAAACACAATGGTTTTATATATGTACAACCAGGCATTTAAATTTAACAACTATGGATACGCCGCAGCGGTCGCATACGGATTATTCTTGATTACGTTAATCTTCTCGTTTGCAACATTTAAAGCTATGTACCGCAAAAGCATGGATTAGGAGTGAGTTAGTGTGAATAAAAGGACTTTTGTAAAGAGCATCCTCTACGGGCTTTTAATATTGCTTGCGATTATTAGCTTTATCCCATTTTATATGATGATTATCAACGCTACGAGATCCAACTCGGAAATTCTGCAAAAAGGGTTCACCCTTTTACCAGGTAGCGCAATCATGGAAAACTATGAAAGATTGATAAGTTTCGTTAATATTTGGCAAGGATTCGGAAACAGTGTATTTATCGCAATTTGTGTAACAGTATTAAGCTCATACTTTTCCGCTCTGACGGCATATGGGTTTGCAATCTATAACTTCAAAGGTAAAAACTTTCTATTCGTATCCGTTTTAATTTTGATGATGGTACCGGGCCAATTAGGTCTAATCGGATTCTATGACTTAAACAAGACATTAGGTACATTGGACAGTTATATCCCATTAATCATTCCGGCTATAGCAAGTCCATTCGTTGTTTTCTTCCTACGACAATTTCTTGTCTCCACCCTGCATCCTACTCTATTGGAAGCTGCAAGAATGGATGGAGCAAGTGAAATAAGAATTTTCCATACGATAGGCTTACCTATCATGATGCCGGCAGTAGCTACAATGGGTATCTTCACCTTTATCGGATCTTGGAATAACTACATTGTTCCATTGGTAGTGCTTTTCAGTCCGGAAAAGTACACATTACCTGTCATGATGGGCTTCTTAAGAGGATCAAAGGTAGCAGAAAATCTAGGTTCTATGTATTTAGGCATCGCGATATCTGTTGTACCAATCATGATCATCTTCTTGTTCCTATCCAAATACATCATTAGCAGTATTTCAGCAGGTTCTGTAAAAGAATAGATAAAAATAAGCAACTAGATTAATAGAAGAGGTGAACGGCATGTTAAATTTTTCAAAGGATTTCATTTTTGGAACAGCAACATCCTCCTACCAAATAGAAGGTGCACACGATGAAGGAGGTCGTACTCCTTCTATCTGGGATACTTTTTCAAGAACACCAGGGAAAGTTTGGAACGGAGACACAGGAGATGTTGCGTGTGACCATTACCACCGTTATGAAGAAGATATCAATATTATTAAAAGTCTTGGTGTAGATTCTTACCGACTATCTATCGCTTGGCCGAGAATTTTCCCACAACAAGGCGTGTATAACCAAGAAGGAATGGACTTTTATAAAAAGTTAATTCACGGGCTACTCGATGCAGGCATCAAGCCAATGGTTACGTTATACCACTGGGATCTTCCAATGTGGGCACATGAGCAAGGCGGATGGGTAAACCGCGAGTCCGTTTCATGGTTCCTTGAGTTTGCAGAGAAATGTTATGAAGAGTTAGATGACTTAGTTTACTCATGGATTACGCACAATGAACCATGGTGTGCAAGCTTCTTGAGCTACCACCTTGGACATCATGCCCCTGGACATACAAACCTTGAAGAAGGCGTAAAAGCAGCACACCATATTCTACTTTCACATGGTGAAGCGGTTAATTTGTTAAAAGGTAAATTCGGATCTTCTACACCAATCGGAATTACACTAAATCTAGCGCCTTCTTATGCTCCAACAGATTCAATCAATGACCAAATTGCAAGAAATAATTCTGATGGGTATGCTAACCGATGGTTCCTTGATCCAATTTTCAAAGGTTCTTATCCAATGGATATGATCAACCTGTTTTCCAAGTTGATTCATAACTTTGATTTCATTCAAGAAGGAGACTTGGAATCGATTTCAACTCCATGTGATTTCTTTGGTATCAACTATTACGCAAGATCACTGGTGGAGTTTGATCCAAGTTCTCCGATGCTAAACAAAGGTGCATATTCTGATTATCCAAAAACGGGAATGGGCTGGGATATCTCCCCACAGGAGTTCAAGGAATTAATTAGAGGACTTCGAGAGAACTACACTGATCTACCAATCTACATCACAGAAAATGGTGCGGCTTATGATGATGTAGTCGTGGACGGTTGTGTACATGACCATGAGCGTAAAGATTATGTGGAGAAGCATATTACAGCTGTTGCTGAGTTGAATGAAGAAGGTATGAATATCGCAGGGTACTTCTTGTGGTCTTTATTTGATAACTTTGAATGGGCGTTTGGTTATGACAAGCGTTTCGGCATGGTGTATGTGGATTTTGAAACGCAAGAAAGAATTTTGAAAGATAGCGCGAAGAGATACCAGGAAATTATTAGTTCAAGAAGTATATAATTCCATTTAACTGTTAATCTCTGTTCCAGGCGCTTCGCGCGCCTTTCACTGTGATTAACTTGGTATCTTTTATCACTAAATCTACAAAAAGAACCACTCAGGATTGAGTGGTTTTTTTGAAAGGGAAATTGGTTTTGGCACGAACTCGGGGCGTTTTGGCATCAACTTGCCCCGTTTCGGCACGAACTCATGCGATTTTGGCATCAACTTGCCCCATTTCGGCACGTACTTAAAAAAAGGAGGTCATTTTATGCGAAATATAACAGTAATTCAAACGAAAAAAGAGACAGGAAGACCGTGGGAACGAGTAAACAACATCGAATGGAAACAAAAAAGTGACAATGCGGTCTCTTTAAAGCTTTTTCCAAAAAAACAATATCAAGAATGGCTTGGTTTTGGCGGAGCTTTTACAGAAGCCGCTGCTTTTAATTGGTCGCAGCTATCAGACGCCAACAAAGATGCCATTATTAACGCCTATTTTAATAAAGAAACAGGACTCGGATACAATCTTGGTCGCACAGCAATCCACAGCAGTGATTTTGCGCTGGGTAACTATACATACGTGGAAGATGGGGATGTGAACTTAGAATCCTTCAATATTGAACGAGAGCAAAAATATGTTCTTCCATTTATTAAAGCAGCAGAGTCAGAAGCGAATGAAACGTTGACTATTCTTGCATCACCTTGGAGTCCGCCCGCATGGATGAAAACAAACGGTGAGATGAATCATGGTGGCAAACTAATAGAAAAGTACAGGGAAGCATGGGCCAATTATTATGTGAAATATGTGAAGGCAATGGAAGCAGCAGGTGTTCCGATTTGGGGGATTTCTGTACAAAACGAACCGGAAGCAACACAGGTCTGGGATTCTTGCATTTATACAGCAGAGGAAGAACGAGATTTTGTAAAGAATTTCTTAGGTCCGATCATGGAAAAGAACGGTCTTGGTGATAAGAAAGTTATCATTTGGGATCACAACCGTGATGTCATAGTGGAGCGGGCGACAACCGTGTTATCCGATCCGGAAGCGGCTAAATATGTATGGGGAACAGGCAACCACTGGTATGTATCAGAGGAGTTTGAGAATCTGTCAAAAGTACATGAGGCATTTCCAGACAAGCATTTATTGTTCACAGAAGGCTGTATTGAAGGTGGAGTAAAGCTTGGAGCATGGCATACAGGCGAACGCTATGCAAGGAACATCATCGGGGATATGAACAACTGGCTGGAAGGATTCATTGATTGGAACCTTGTGCTCGATATTCAAGGTGGACCAAACCATGTAGGCAACTATTGCGATGCGCCAATCATAGCAGACACAGAAAAAGACGAGGTCCATTTTAACAGTTCTTACTATTATATTGGACACTTCAGTAAGTTCATCAAGCCAGGTGCGAAGAGAATTTCTCATGAAACAGAACTTGCAGATGTTTCCCTTGTCGCTTTCAGAAATGAAGATGAGAGCATTGCGGTTGTTCTTTTAAATGAAACAGAAGCCAATAAAGAAACGTCGATAGAGCTTGAAGGGGAAGGAATGGACCTATCTATTCCTGCAAGATCTATTACGACCGTTGTATTCAATTAATTACTTTGAGGAGGTGATGGGCTAACTCTAAGGAAGAAAATCACAAAAGGATGAGGAGGAAGAAATGTGTTAAAAAAAGGATTAACGGTCATGTTGGCAGCATGCTTACTGACAACGGGGTACTCTCACGTCTATTCCAATGATGATGTAGGGAAAGGAGAGGGCAATCAAACAATGGCAGATGGAGAAAAAGATTGGCAGTTAGTTTGGGAAGATAATTTTGAAGGGTCTGGATTGGATCAAGAAAAGTGGTCCTATGATACTGGCAACGGCTTTGTTCAACCAGACGGCAGCTATGTTCCTGGCTGGGGGAATGAGGAGCTTCAATATTATTCCGAAGATAACGTAACAATTGAGGATGGAAAGCTTGTCCTTAATGGGAAAAGAGAAGCTGTTTCAGATGAGCATGGAGAATACGGCTTCACTTCCGGAAAAATTCATACAAAGGGGAAGTTCAATCAGAAGTATGGAAAGTTTGAAGCGAAAATCAAACTACCAGCCGGACAAGGATATTGGCCTGCTTTCTGGATGATGCCAGAAGAAGACAAGTACGGTGGCTGGGCTGCATCCGGTGAGATTGATATCATGGAGGCAGCTGGAGGCAACTTGAATAAAGTAGGCGGCGCCATTCATTACGGCAGCCAGTGGCCAAACAATACGTATACCGCAGATGATTATCATTTTGGTGAAGGTTCGGACATCACAGATTACAATGTCTACTCCGTAGAGTGGGAACCCGGAGAAATTAGATGGTATGTAAATGGAGAACTTTTTCAAACGCTGAATAACTGGACAAGCTTTAATGCAGAAAATGGCACAAAATACGCCTATCCTGCACCTTTTGACCAGGAGTTTTATTTAATTCTTAACCTGGCTATTGGAGGCTGGTATGGTGGAGGTCCAGATGATTCCACCGAGTTTCCGGGACAGATGGAAGTGGATTATGTAAAAGTGTATGAACTGCCCGAAGATCAGTACCGTGAACCTGTAGAGCCTGTTTTTGAAAAAGAAGAGTTACCGGAAGGATCAAAAGAACCTGTGAATGGTAACTATATCTATGATACTACTTTCGAAAATGGATTCACCGAAATCAAGGATGGAACAGAAGCTTTCGATGAAGAAGGATGGAACTTTGTTCACTTAAATCAGTTTGGTGGAAATGGAAGCGCTTCAGTTGAAGATGGATTGGCAAAGATTGATATCACCCAAGCTGGTTCACAACCGCATTCTATTCAATTGATTCAGAATATACCTGTAGGAGTTGGCAGAACATACAAAATAAGCTTTGATGCGAAAGCTGCTTCTAACAGGAATATGAATCTTAAAGTAAGCGGTGGAGAAGAGCGGGGCTGGTCTCTATATTCACCAAATTATGAGGTAGTCTTAACTCCTGAACTACAAAGCTATGAATATACGTATCAAATGCAAGCGGAGTCAGATGCCAAAGCCCGTTTGGAATTTAATATGGGATTGAATAATAGTTCTGTTTGGATTGGAAATGTGAAAGTGGAAGAAATTGATGCCATCGATCCATACAACGAAGACGCAGCGAAGCCACCGCTACGTAATGGTAACCATATTTATAATGGGACCTTTGACCAGGGTCGAATGGATCGGATGACATATTGGGATTTTATAACAGATGGAGCAAATGCACAAGCTTTTGTTGAAGAAGATACAAGAGCATTGAAGGTGGAAGTACAAGAAAATGGAGCAACAGACTCCGCCGTCCAACTTATTCAAAAAGGTATTTCCATAAAGAGTAACAATGAGTATACACTCTCCTTTGATGCTAGTGCCGTAGAAGGAAGAGACATTCAGGTTGCTGTTTTAAGTAAAGATGGCAGTGTAAATTATTCCGGCTGGGAGACGATTGCCCTTTCTACAACGGGAGAGAACAAAACGTTTACGTTTCAACCGGAGGATGTAGATGATTCAGAGGCCAAGCTAGTATTTTTCTTAGGTGGAAATGCAGGGTCCATAACATTAGATAATGTTTCCATGTTTGCGAAGAAACTGCGTGCAGATGTTTTGTCTTTTGAAGAAGTTTTCCCACTAAAAAATGGGAAATTCAATTTCGGTCTTGAACATTGGAACAGCCATGTTCAAGGGATTTATGATGGACCTTCTGACGCAAGCTTTGAGGTGGTAGACGGAAAAGCGGTAACAACGGTTAAAAATGTAGGGTGGAACCCATGGGATGTCATCTTCATGCAGGAAGGTCTGCAGATGAAGGGAGAAAATACGTATCTGGTTTCTTTTGATGCTTCTTCGACTTTAGCGCGTAATATCGAAGTGGTGTTAGAGGACAGTTCGTATAGCCGCGCTCTGTCAGAGGTGATTTCCCTTACTCCAGAGCCCACTACTCACACTTTTGAGGTAGAGATTAATGAGGATAAGCAACTTGGTCTTAAATATCTGCTCGGAAACGTAGCAGGTAACGAAATTACGGATGAAGAGCACCAGGTAGTCATCGATAATGTAAAAGTGGAAGTAGTGGGGGAAAGAGAGAAGCTGTTCCCGCTTAAAAATGGCGATCTTACTAATAGTATTGAAAACTGGAATCTGCATGTGCAAGGAGATCATGATGACAATTCATCCAAAGCGAACGTGAAATCGAAGGACGAACATGCCACTGTTACAATAGATAACCTTGGTGCAAACCCTTGGGATATCATGTTTTTCCAAGAGAATCTCGAGCTTTCAAGTGGCAGAACATATGAACTCCAAGTAGAAACTAGATCCAATCATGCTAGAAATATTGAAGTGGTAGTGGATAATGGAGCGCCATACTATCACAGGTTTTTTGAGGATATAGTGAAGATCGGTCCAAAACCACAAAACTATCAATTCGAATGGGAACAGCCAGAAGATGCGCAACTTGGTCTTAAGTTCTTGTTAGGTAACATGGATGGTGTTTCTAAGAAAAAACATCACATCGATTTCCGTGAGGTAAAACTAGAAGCAAAAGGCGCAAGAGCCTTCCTAGACCAACTTGAAGGTACAGATACTGCAACTGAATAATCAATAACAACAAAAAGGATTACAGGCCACCCTGTAATCCTTTTTGTCATCCCCATCTCAAACTGATGGTCAGATGGCAGCAATCTTTTCCTTCAATTTCCGATGTCATATTCAAATTAATGCCATCCGGAGTATAATCCACTTGCACTCCAGAATGCACACCTGTTGACAGTAATAGTTGGGAAACTTTTTCTTTATTTCCTTCCTGTGCAGCTTTCATTACTTCCGAAGCGAACTCTTTAGAATCAGAAAGTTTTTGCAAAATGATGCTGGCCTCTTTCATCAATTGCTGCATGGATTCTGCAGACTCAGTAAAAACGGTGGGGTCCACTTCAGGATAAACTCGGAAATATGTTCTTGGCAGTGAATGCGCATATACTGGAAAATAAACATTCCGCGGATAATACACAGGCCGGTGGAAAGGGCGTAGATAATAATGCATGACAAACCCTCCATTATTTCATCAGTACAGTACTATATGTAATTTTAATGGGATTGGAGAGTTGTCACCTTGCTATTTAGTCTTTATTCCTAATTTGGCTTAACACAATCTTTTCCCATACTCTCCAAGGCAATAGCCGTTTGGTAAGTAAAGAGAGCCTAACACCCTTTCCGACGGTATAGCGGAGGGTGGGAGTTTTCTTCATGTCAGCTACCTTCAACACCAGTTTAGCAACTACAACAGGGTCCCCATACGTTTCCCGATCTTTTTGAAGCCTTTTATTCATCCCAGTAAACAACTCAAGGTATGGGGAATGGGAACCTCCAGCTTTGGAGGACATATGGGTGCCGGATGACCATATATTCGTTTGAAACGAGCCAGGTTCGACAAGGACCACATCCACACCAAATCCCTTTAACTCCAGCCTGAGACTCTCACTGTACCCTTCTAAGGCATATTTAGAGGAAACATAAGGGGAAAGGCCGGGAAAACCAATTAACCCGCTAATGGAGCTAATATTGATAATTCTGCCGTTTCCTTGCTTTCGCATTTTCGGAAGTACATGATTCGTTACCCTCATTACACCTAAAAGGTTGGTTTCCAACTGGAACTGATACTCCTTCATGCTCAACTCTTCAGCAAAACCAGCCACAGCAAATCCAGCGTTATTGATGAGCACATCCACACATTCTAGACCCTGAACAAAGCGGCCAAAATTATTCACGGATTCTTCATCTGCTACATCCAATAAAGCAAAACTTATATTTCCCGCTTCCTTGGGAGTCAATCCTTCCAATAGCACGGACTTTTTTGCTTCATCCCTGATCGTTGCAACAACATGATATCCCCTATTTAGAAAAGCTTTGGTAAAGGTTCTTCCAAAACCGCCGGAAGCACCTGTAATGATGACAGTCTTATTTTTCATGGAAATGGCCTCCATTTCGCTAGCATTAATTGGTAAAGAGTTTGATAGTTTACTTAATAAGTATAAAAGGAATAAATACTATACAGCGAGAAGGTAACGATCGTGTTTGTTTGGCATATGGAAGCAATAACAAATTTTGCTTCGTGCAGAGAGAAGGGATCACATGGATCTGACCTTTATCTTAGAAATTATTAAGGACTATGGATATATAGGATTATTTTTATGGCTTTGGTTAGGTATGTTCGGTATCCCGGTACCTAATGAGGTGTTTGTGAGCTCTGTAGGGATTGTCGCGCAAAAGGGAATCCTTGAGACAACACCTGCTTTATTTACAATTTACTTAGGCGTAATAGCAAGTCTTACTACTTGTTACTTTTTAGGACGGTTTTTGGGGAAAGGGGTATATTCAAAGCTTGAGAAACACGATAAAATTGAAGCTTCCTTTGCAAAGGGTGAAGAACTTTTGAATAAATATCATGTCTTTGCATTATGTATTTCCTATTTCCTGCCTGGACTGAGAAATGTCGTTCCTTTTTTGGCTGGATTTATGAAACTGCCATACTATCAGTTTGCCATAGCAGCCTATACATCTGCAATTGTTTGGGTGACGACATTCTTTTTTATGGGGAGGATAGTGTGGGATCATGCGCAACTTTTCGTTATATATAAATTGGAGCTGATGGCTGCCGCGTCTGTTTTTATCGCCCTTTATTTTGCCTATGACTGGTATAAAAAGCAAAGCGATCCCACTTTCATCTTCCAGAAATATCGTTGATGTATATATGTGCAAGTCCCCTCATAGAATAGGAATAAATGAGGAGGGGGATGGTGGTCATTTTGCAACGAACGATGCTTGTTCAGGGAAACGCGAAAAAGGAAGTGCAGCCGGATATTGCGTATCTTCAATTGGGAGTGCTAACCACCAATCCGAATGTACAACGTGCCCAAGAAGAAAATAGATTGATAGCAAACCGTATGATTCAAGCCTTGGTAGCAGCAGGCATTCCTCAAGAAGACATTGAAACATCCTCTTATACTTCTTTTCCGCGATATGAAACTGATTCGTCAGGTAAGTCTGTCCTTTCTACTTATGAAGTACGCCATATTTTCCGAATAAAAGTCAAAGATATAACAAAAACAGGTACCGCCCTTGATGTCGCTTTTGAAAATGGAGCGAATATTTCCGAGAGTGTATCCTTTGAAGTCTCAAATTATAACGAAATATATCGTCATGTCCTGCAGCTTGCTGTTGTGGATGGGGCGAAAAAGGCACATGCAATGGCTGTAACTCTACAAGTTTGCCTTTCTCAGGTACCAATCAAGGTGGAAGAAGTCACACAGCAGGTCTTTGCAGGCCCACGTTATGCCTCTTTTGCGGTTCAAGAAAAAGCGAGCACACCTATTGAACCACAAGAAATCACCATTAGTGCGTCCGTTAATCTAGAGTATATATACTAAAAAACAGACCGTTTCGTCTTCCAGGTTGGAAGATGGCGGTCTGTTTTTAACACATTAGCGGAAAATGCAACATAATTCCTCGGATAGTAGGTTGTCTACTTCCTTTTGGTTCAATGAGTAATAACTCCAAGTTCCTCGTGCTTCTTTGATAATAATTTCCGCATCCAACAAAATCTTTAAATGATAGGAAAGTTTAGATTGGGGCATCCCGATCAGCGGAACCATATCGCATACACACATAGCTCCTTGGCGACATAGAATGTTCATAATGTGCAGTCGCTTTTTGTCTGCCACGGCTTTGTATTTTGCTTCATATTTTTGAAACATTTTTTCTAGGGACACGTCTTGTAGAGGGATTTCTTTTTTCAACTAATTTCACCTCTAGTACTCTCAAATTTTACATTCATTATATGCGATAGATAGCTAGGACTCAACAAAACTGCAGTAAAGGGTTCATAAAAGGAGGGGAGATTCATGCTAGATTGGTCTGCACTTATTCCTATTTTTGTATTATTCTCTGTGTATTTTCTTTTTGCAGTAGTATTATTAAGAGATAAGCAGTAACAAAAGGAGGAACCAGGAGTGGAACTAGAAAACACACTAATAAATTTACTAGGAATCGAAATCGTGGAACTGTCGGAAGAAAGAGCAGTGGCAACCATGCCGGTAGACAGTCGCACACACCAACCATTTGGATTGCTGCATGGTGGAGCGTCAGTGGCTTTGGCTGAGACGATTGCAAGCATCGGGACTTTTAATTTGATCGATAAGGAAACAGAAATCTGTGTAGGGCTGGAGATCAACGCCAACCACCTGAAAGGAAAAAAGGACGGGGTAGTGACGGCGATAGGAACTCCGTTGCACAGAGGAAAAACGACGATGGTATGGGATATTAAAATTGTAGATGAGAATGACACGTTGATTTGTATTTCCCGTTGTACAATGGCCATTTTGAAGAAAAGGTAATGCATTTTTAAGCGCACTTTGGTTACCTTATCACGTGAAATTTTCACACAAGGGGTAATCAAAGGTACGCTTTGGTTCCCTATCAAGGTAGATTTCACCACAAGGGGTAATCAAAGGCACACTTTGGTTACCCCACCATGTGAATTTTTAATACTAGGGGTAAACAAAAAATCACTTTGGTTACACAGATAGCCCCACGTTCCATAGGAGGCATCTAAACTTAACGGAGGAAAGTAAGTGTCAGAAAAAAAGTTCTTGCTCAGCTTTTCTACTTCCTTCTCTCCATATGTTTCAAGCCCTCACGCCTGCTAAGTGGTGCCAGGTCCGTAGACTTAATAAACTGCAAAACTTCATCCGGAGCGGTCTTGGAATATTCCCTTAACGCCCAGCCGATAGCCTTTCTAATAAAAAACTCCTTAGCCCCTTTGGTCGCCTCTATATAAGAAAACAACTTCTGAGCATCTGTCTTTTCCTTATACTTCAACTGAAAAAGAATGGCCGATCTTTGCAGCCAGAAATTATCCGACGTAATCCACCTATCTGGATAGTCGTTAATACTTGCCTTCTCTCTCAACAGAATGGCTCCTGCATGGTGTGGAGCAATATGATCCACGGTATCCCACCATGAATTTGTAGTAATCAATTTTTCCAAAAAGGAGAGCCATTCGGCATCAAGCTTTTTAATATGAACATCAACCATCGCAAGGGCGGCATAATGGAATTCCCGTTCAGGTTGCGCATATAAATTCGTAACAAGCGGCTTAATCCATTCCCGTTCTGGCTTCCCGTGTTCTGCGAAAAATCTTTTTAGTAACTCTTTTCGCTCAGGTGATTTTATACCTAAAAAGGAAAAGTGGTTGCGCATATAATCTTCCATCGGTTTTTTGTTCGATTCATTCCCGTTTGACCTAAACAAATCGATTAACTCATTTTGGTATTTTTCTAAAGTAACGGCTTCCATAAAAAAACCTCCCATATCCTGACTACCTTCTACTTGTAGAATACAGGAAATTGGGAGGCGATGAAACAAAGCCTTATTATGATTCTGCCGTTTTCTTCGCACTTTCCGAATGAAGAATGCTATAGAGTAACATCACTCCTGAGCATAAAAAGATAAAACTGGTGATATAAAATACGGTAGATATCTCGTATAAACCGGCGATCATTCCACCCATGACCGGTCCAATCACATTCCCTAAGAAACGGAAACTGACGTTGTAGCCAAGCACTTCTCCCTGCATGGATAAAGGGGCTACATTACGAATATAAGCGGTCATACATGGAATCAAGCCGCCAACTACCATTCCAAATAAAAAGCGGAACAAGACAAGCTGCCAAAGCGACGTGGCAAGTGCTTGAGGGATAAAGAGGATCGAGCTTGCGAGCATAAGAATGACAATGACTTTGTCATGACCGATGTTATCCCCAAGTTTTCCCCAGTTCCTTGATGCTAACAAATTTCCAAAGCCTGTAGCAGAGAACGCGAACCCTGCAAGCAAGGCGATATTTGTTGCGGTACCACCTGTCAACTCATTCACATAAAGTGCAAGTAAGGGCTGGATGCTGAAATTAGCCGCCTGGATGAACATGGATAAGAACATAATCTTAAGCAGGAGCGGTTTTTGTATGATGTATTGCAGTACTTCTTTTCGAGAATATTTCTTTTCTTTTTGATTTGCAGAACTTTTCTTCTTTTCTTTAATGCCAAATGCCACTAGAATTACAGCCAAATAGATTAGAGCGGATGTAAGGAAAAACGTGTAAGCAAAGCCGAAGGAATCCGCAAGCATACCGCCAATCAATGGACCGAGGAGTCCTCCGGAAACCGTACCCGTCTGCAAGGTTCCAAGTGTTTTCCCTGCAATCTCTTTTGGTGCTTGAGAGGAGATTAAAGCCATAGAAGTCGGAATGAATCCAGTTGCCAATCCCATGAACATCCGAAGAATGAAAAGTCCATGTACGGAATCGACTACACTCATCAACAGGATACTTGTGGCAATTCCTGTACCTGTTAATAACAAGATCGGCTTAAAGCCATATTTATCCCCAATTCGCCCCCAAATCGGTGAAACGAAAAACGCGGTGAGAAAGGTAATGCCAAAAATAAATCCTGACCAGCGCTGTACATAGGAATCAGAGTAATTCCCGAACGTCTCAATGAATAAGGATAAGAAAGGGAGAATCATAGTAGCACTAGCAGCAACGAAAAAGTTCGCAATCCACATGATGAACAAGTTTCGTCCTGATATGGAAATGATCGTCACCTTCTTCTGAAATTTCGGTTTTTAAATATTTCGTATAACTAAATAATAACGCAATCACAGGAAAAATCAACAAAACAAGCTTAATTTTTGGAAAAATGAGTGAATTACGTGCTAAAAATGTTATTCATCATGATATAATATAGTAATAAAATTCTGAAAATTAAAGAGGAGGGGAATCATGAAAGGTACACAGATACACCTTTTTATCGATTTTGAATTTACCATGCCGGAAAATAGAAATTATCCAAAAAACTTCTTCCCCGAAATCATTGAAGCTGGAATTGTCGCAGTGGAAAAAGATAAGATAATCCAGCAATACTCGAATTATATTCGTCCATCCGCATTTCCAACCTTAACAAACAGATGCAAATCCTTCTTGAAAATTTCTCAAAGGGACGTCCATAACGGGGCAAGCTTTATAGAACTGATTGACGTTTTGAACACATATAACGTCCAAGAGAGGGGAACGGTCGTAACATGGGGGAATATGGACATGAAGGTACTAAGAAACAACTGCCAGTATCACGGAGTACCATTTCCATTGACGTGCAAGCATGTGGATCTATCCATGGAATACAAAAAGTTCTTTGGTGACCAAAATCAAACAGGATTTATGGAAGGCAGTGCAAGAATATGGAAAAGAAGGAACGGGTAAACACCATCGGGCCCTTGATGATGCACTGACAACATTTAATATCTTTCGACTCGTTGAAAAAAGATAAAAGTTATCTTGCAAAACCGGAGCCTACTACGATCGGAGACCGGATCGACCTTTCCAAGATAATAAACAAATATGCTTTATAAAAAGCCAAATCCCTTATATAGGTGATTTGGCTTTAAATTTGTTAAGTTATTTTATAATTCTTTTTTTAGTGTGGAAAAGTTTTCCATGCTTCTTTTCGCCCAAAGGCTTTCATCATTTTCGAGTGCTTGAGTGGCTGCATGGAGAGCTATTTTCAAAGATTCTTTGTATTCAAGGACTTCCCCTTCATAGGGCTTTACCATGTTTTTTGGTTATGTTGGTCTGTTCATGGAAGGCCAGTGCCCGACGCTCATGAAAGAGTGGCACGTCTGCTTCTTTAGGTGCGTGTAGATCTCCTTGTTTGTGGATGTTTTAATACTGCTTTTACTTTAAACTAAATAGTGCATAGGGCGAATATCTGTTACTTCCCCAATATATTTTCCTGTTTTATAAATCCCGGTTACGATGCTGCCAACCTCTATTTTCTCCATCATAAGTCCCCTTTCGTATTCAAATGATGATTTTTTTTGTTATATTTAGTAATATCTTGTTAAGTAAATAAAATATGGGGTGTGAAACACGTGAAGAAATGGACAATGATAATGTTACTTGCTCTAATTCTTATTGTATCAGGTTGTGGGTCAAGTACAAATGATGAAAATGCAACTAGCAATAATTCAACAAACGAACAACAGACTGAAGAAAATGCAGGACAAGAAACAGAAGATGAAGGAGCCGGCGAAGAAGTGGAAGTTGGTGAGTTCCAACAGTTTACAAATTCCAGCGAGACAATTCGTACTGTAGAAATAGAAACAACAAAAGGTAAAATGGTGGTAAACCTTTATCCAGATGCAGCTCCAAAAGCGGTAGAGAACTTTGTTACACATGCAGAAGACGGCTATTATGATGGATTGACTTTTCACCGTGTCATTGAAGATTTCATGATCCAAGGCGGAGATCCTGAAGGTACAGGTATGGGGGGAGAGAGCATATGGGGGGAACCGTTTGAAGACGAGTTCAGTCGAGAAATGCTGCACTTCAGAGGTGCTCTTTCCATGGCAAACTCTGGACCGAGTACTAATGGAAGTCAATTTTTCATTGTACATGC
This sequence comes from Bacillus sp. m3-13, assembly GCF_000175075.1. Lineage (NCBI taxonomy): Bacteria > Bacillati > Bacillota > Bacilli > Caryophanales > Bacillaceae > Bacillus > Bacillus sp. m3-13. The sequence continues at coordinate 30,881 of NZ_ACPC01000020.1, read as the reverse complement.
GAAAGAGGTAGATGAGGCAACAATGGAATCCATGATTAAAGCGGGATATCCTGAAGAAGTTATTGAATTATACGAAGAGAATGGCGGAACACCTGGACTGGATTTTAGACATACCGTATTCGGACAAGTAGTGGAAGGTATGGAAGTGCTGGACGCCATTGCTACGGTAGAAACTGAAAATGAGAAGCCAGTGGAAGATGTCGTGATCGAGAAGATGACCGTAGTAAAATAAGGAAGTGTGTTTCAAGATTGGTTACTCGCCGTAAGTTTTGATATAATGAATAGGTTCATAACCTGCGAAAGGTCGTGTGGTAACGATGCTTAATTTCTTTATGTTACAACTATTCTTATATTTTCCAGAAGATAAAACAGAGTATATTCCTGCAGGGATAACCTTTGTTATTTTCACTATTGCTGCCATATTCGTTTTTCGATATATAATTAAAGTATCCAAAAGAGAAAGCCAAAAGGCGGAGGCATTAGAGGAACAGTTACGAAGGGAAAAAGTTATTAAAGATTGAAAAATCTAGAGGTTCAATCACTGAAATTGGTGAGTGGGCCTTTTTTGTTATAGAAAAACATATTCCTCCTCCATTTCGGGGAAACTCTGGTAAACGACAGATTGGAGGTCAACTAGTTTATGCGAGCTAAAATATTTCCCCTGACTTTTCTAATATGCTTTATCCTAACAGGTTGTATGGAGAGCAAGATAACGGCACTTGATGTTGAGATATTTAATGGTACTGGTGACTCCCTTGGGGTTGCAAAAGTGTCGGAAGATCCAAATGGTGTGAAGATTGAATTGAATCTCGAGGGGCTTCCTCCCGGAGAACATGCTGTACATATTCATGAAACAGGTTTATGCGATGCACCGGATTTTAAAACGGCAGGCAATCACTTCAATCCTGATGACAAACAGCATGGCTTAATGCATCCTGAAGGAGCACATGTAGGAGATTTGCCAAATATCATCGTTGAAGATGACGGGACGGTCATCGCAGAATTAATGGCATCTCAAGCGACATTAGAAGAAGGAAAGACCTCTTTGTTTGGCAAGGATGGAACAGCTATTATCATCACAGAAAACATTGATGATGGCATGACTCAGCCTGCAGGTGACTCTGGAGAGAGAATAGCATGCGGTGTTATTACCAAAGAAGTTGCTAGAAAAAAATGAAGCGGTAGAAGAACCAGTGGACGAAGCTGAGAAAAAATAACTTCACTCAAAGACACCCTAACCGAGGCGTGTCTTTTTTTTGAATTACATATTAACTTTGTACGTTTACGTTGTATTATTAAAGAAATATTCGTAATCATATTGACATAGTTCATAGTTTTGAGATAATTTTAAATTTATAGATAAAGGGGGTTGCATCTTTGGAGATACTATTAATAAGGCATGGGCAATCAGAAGCAGATATTCTCCAGGTTCATGAAGGGAGAGCCGACTATCCCTTAACGGAACTTGGAAGATTGCAGGCAAAAAGGCTGGCTTGCCGATTAAACGAGCATTGTCCTCCAGATATCATATGGACAAGTACATTAAAAAGAGCCTCAGAAACGGCATCCATATTGGCAGAAGAAGTTGGCTGCATGTTAATTAAGGAACCAAGTCTGATGGAATATAACAATGGCGTTTTGGCAGGCTTACCTAGAGAAGTGGCAGCGACAAAGTATCCACTGCCGCCGGGAGGAAGAAAACCACATGAAAGAATTCAAAACGGGGAGTCTGAAATTGAATTTCGCATGAGAGTCGAAACAGTTTTATCCAAAATTTTATCAGAAAGTTCAGCTGTTGTGCGGATTGCTATTATCTCGCATGGGGGGACAATATCCAATTTATTGAGGGCGCTATTGCAATTACCTGTTCATACGAACGTCAGGTTTCCGACAGGAGATACAGGCATGCATATAATAAGGAAAAATGATGAGGGATTGTCTGTTGTTTCGTTGAATTGTTCGGAGCACTTATACAATATGTAATCGGGTTATGCAAGCTGAGTGCTGCATAACCCTTACTTTTTATAAAACCGCTAATAATTTACGCAAAAGGCTTCGCTTTCCGCGGGGCGACCTTGAGCCTCCTCACTTCGTTGCGGGGTCTCAACAATGTCGCTTCTTCCCCCGCTGGAGTCTTCGCCTTTTGCTCCAATCATTAGCTAAGGTTTCTTCAAACGTTCATATTCTTTTAACTCAGCGCAGTTTTTAGTCTTAGTAGGCCTTCTTTTAGGGTGGCTTTTGTGCAGGCGACATTCATCCGAACGAAGCCGTTTCCTTCTTTTCCGAACTTGCTTCCGGACTCAAGGGCTAGCTTTCCTTTATGAAGGAGGCGGCGCTTTAACTCTTCCTCTCCTAAACCTAGCTTCCTGCAATCAATCCAGAGCAGGTAGGTCCCTTCCGGCTTGCTTGCCTCAACACTAGGAATCTCTTTCTGAATATATTTCACTGCGTAATCCATGTTGTCTTCTATATATTGCAACACTTCGTCAAGCCACGGCTTCCCATGCTTGTATGCAGCTTCCATTGCAGAAACACCCAGCATGTTCAACAAAAAATGGCCCTGCTTTTTCAAGAAAAACTCCAATTTCTCAAGGAGAGCTTGGTTGGAAGTGATCATTGCGGCAGCCTGTAATCCGGCCATGTTAAAGGTCTTTGTCGGAGCAATACAAGTAACGGTCTGCATAGCAATGTCCTCAGAAATTGATGCAAGAGGATAATACGTGTGATTATTGAATACTAGATCGGCGTGTATGTCATCAGAGACAATGATGATATTGTGCTTTACACAGATTTCACCAAGTTGCTCTAATTCCTCCCGAGTCCATACTGTTCCACCAGGGTTATGCGGATTACATAATAAAAGGAGTTTCACCTCGTCATCTAGTTTCGATTCAAAATCCTGAAGATCCATGTAATAACGGCCATTTCTATATTCCATCGGACTAGTAATCAGTTTACGATCATTATATGTAACCATGTCATAAAAAGGGTAATAGACAGGGGAAAAAACAATGACCTTGTCACCTGGATTTGAAAAGGTTTGGATGGTCGCGCTCAGTGCTGGAACCACACCTGAAATATAAGTGAGCCACTCTTGTTTTAGCTCCCAGCCGTGTTGTTTTTGAAACCAGCTTGTAACGGCATCGTGGACGGAGGTGGAAATGGCCGTGTAGCCGTAGATTCCATGCTCTGCCTTATCTATAATTGCTTTGGTTACTTCCTGTGGTGCCTTGAAGTCCATATCTGCTACCCACATCGGCAATACATCACTGCTTCCGAAAACACGGGCAGTTTCATCCCATTTGACGCTAGAAGTATTTTTTCTATTGATATTTTCATTGAAATCATAGGATTTCATAGTTGTTCGTCGCCTCCAATCGTTTGAATCAAGTCTGCTAAACAATTTGGTGAAAACAAGGTATAATATGCAGTAAATGTTCTTGAAAGTAAGGTGAAGTATCGTGATAAAAGCCAGTGTAAATGTTAGGTTAATGGAAAACTTATTGCAATGGGATCCACTTGGGTATGGTGTTGATGCCTATGATACGGAATGTGTGGATGTAGTTCAAGCTGTACATGAACTTGATGATATAGAAAAATTAGCAAAGAAAATTCAAGCTATTTATGAATTCTCTTTTGAGCAGTTTATTCCCTTATCCAAATGCATGGAGAAAGCGAAAGAACTAATGGTAATAAAAAATGAAGAGGATTCTTGTTCTCTATAATACGCCATGGAATCATAATTGTCTTGAAAGTTAGCTTCGTCATAAAAAGGAGAAAAGCCATTGAGAGCTTTTCTCCTTTTTTTATGGTGAAGTTTGCAGAAAATCCAGAATGTTATCATGCACATCTTGCGGCTTTTCCTCCGGTAGAAGATGTCCCGTTTTTTTATAGGTGATCAACCTTGAATTTGGCAAATCTCTATGGAGTCTCTTACCGACCTCTAGAGGAACAACTTTATCTTCTTCCCCCCAAATCAAAAGACTCGGTGTTTCAATCGTCCTTAAAATCTCTGCAGCAAGATCACCTTCACGATCTCGAATCATCCTAGTCAAGGCAACGAATATTTGATCATCATAAAACGGCTCCGTGTATCCGGCAATCATCTCATCATCAATTAAAGAGTGATCGTATACCACGTTCAATAAATTCTGGATAGGGCCTTGTCTTGCCAGCCAATATTTCAACCAAACATAGAAGTATGGAATTCGAGATGAGTAAATGATGGAACGGCTCATCCTTTTTAAATAACCAGAACTGCACAAAAGGACGACTTTTTCTACGAGTTCGGGTTTTTGCTTGCTGATATTTAAGGAAATCTGTCCACCCATTGAATGACCTATTAAAACAGTGCGGCTTATTCCCAGCTTTTCAAGAAGGGCAATCACCACTTTCGCCATATTTTCATAAGAATAAACAAAATTTTTGGATTTCCCACTTTTACCAAATGGCGGGAGGTCAATGGCGAGTACGGTATATTCTTTTGTCAGCAGTGGAATCAAGCGACGAAAACTGAACGAGGAAGAAAGAAACCCATGAATAAGGACAAGTGTCGGTTTATGAATAAAGGGAGAGTTAGAGTCATGGTGAAATTCATAAAACACATTGATTCCTGCAATACTGGTCGTAAATTGATTGGTTTGCATCTCTTTCCCTCCTGAGTTTGAATAGTTATAGGTATTTTATCCTCTCTTTGCTATTTCAAACCTGTGTATTTTTTTGAATGTGTTCTGTAAAATAATCGTAATACATTAAGGCGGAATATTTGCTATAATGAGTCAATGTTTATTTGAAGGAGATGGGATGAGCGTATGCAATTAACAGAAAAAGAATTAGATTTGCTGCAGATTATTGAAGAAAACGGAAGAATGAATATAGATGTACTTTCCAAAATGGTTGAACTGACCGAAGTGGAAACGGAAAATATGCTGCAAAGGTTGGAGGAAAAACGCATCATCGTTGAATATGGAGCGGTGATTGATTGGCGCAAAGTCGACAATTTTGAAGGTGTGACCGCAATGATTGATGTGAAGGTGACACCAAAGCGTGAAGTAGGTTTCGATGAGATAGCTAAAAATATTTATCGGTTCCCTGAAGTAAAATCTGTATATTTAATGTCGGGAGCGTATGACTTATCAGTCGTAATTGAAGGGAAATCTCTCTCTCAGGTTGCAAATTTTGTATCTGAAAAGCTTTCCACCCTGGACTCGGTAATCTCTACGACCACCCATTTTATTTTAAAGAAATATAAGCATGATGGAACCATCTTTGATCAGGGAGAAGATGATCGCCGAATTGTGGTGTCCCCATGAGAAACAGAGTAGCTCAACATGTACAACAGCTTCAGCCTTCTGGAATTCGCCGTTTCTTTGATTTAGCTGCGAATATGGAAGGTGTTATCTCCTTAGGGGTGGGCGAACCGGACTTCGTAACATCATGGGGAGTGAGGGAAGCTTGCATTGCTTCTTTACATAATGGTCATACATCTTATACAGCAAATGCAGGGTTGCTGGAATTAAGAAAAGAAATTAGCCGTTACTTAGTCGAGCAATTTGAAGTAGAGTATAGACCTGAAACCGACGTGATTGTCACAGTGGGGGCAAGCCAGGCGTTGGATCTCTCCATCCGTGCAATTGTGGACCCGGGTGATGAAGTGATAGTGATTGAACCGTGCTTCGTTTCCTATGCTCCCCTTATTGAACTGGTTGGTGGTACTGCTGTTAAAGTGGGAGCAGATACACAGAGAGGGTTTAGCATCGACTTTGATGTATTGGAAAGCGCCATTACAGAGAGAACGAAAGCGATACTTCTGTGTTTTCCAAATAACCCGACTGGTACCATGCTTTCAAAGGAAGAACTCATCCAAGTGAGTCGTCTTGTAGAAAAACATGACTTGTTGGTTTTGTCGGATGAAATTTATGCAGAGCTAAGTTTTGACGAGAAGTTTACAAGCTTTGCCACTCTTTCTGGAATGAAGGAAAGAACCATCCTGATTTCTGGTTTTTCAAAAGGATTTGCTATGACGGGTTGGCGCTTGGGTTTTGTAGCCGGCCCGACGGACATTATAGAAGCAATGCTGAAAATCCATCAGTATGCCATGATGTGCGCTTCTACCATGGCACAGTATGGTGCGATTGAAGCGTTAAAGAATGGCCGTCAAGATATTGAAGCAATGAAAAAAAGCTATCGCAGAAGACGGAATTATTTTGTGGCTTCACTTAACGAGATAGGGCTGGACTGTCATAATCCTGGAGGAGCTTTTTATGCTTTTCCTTCTGTAAAAGAGACCGGACTTAGCTCACAAGAATTCGCAGAAAGATTATTGTTAGAGGAAAAGGTGGCGGTCGTACCCGGCAATGTGTTCGGAGAAAGTGGAGAAGGATATGTTAGATGCTCCTACGCTTCGTCATTGGAACAATTACAGGAAGCGATAAAAAGGATGGAGCGATTTGTAAAACAATTTCAATAGAACAAAAAAGGGACCAAATCCAACGTGGATTTGGTCCTAACAAAAGGGGGAATACTAGAAAGCCTTGATGGTATAAGTATTCCCATGATTTTTATTTTTAAAACCTGATTTTTAGAAAATTCTTTATTGAGTGCTATATTTTTTTTCGTACAATATTTGCATTACATTTAAGAAGTCTTCATCTGTGTAATCTTTAGCTTTCCTGAGAATTAACTTGGCTCTTTTAATCCCTACTTCTTTAATCAATTCCTCCAGTTCAGGATCTAGACCTGTAGAATTCTTGGAAGTAAAGGACTCTAACAGTTCGGAAGCAGGTACATCTAAAACCGTTGAAATCTTAAGAATGGTTTGCATGTCAGGTGTTTGCAGGCCGGCTTCATATTTTTCAATGGTGCCGGTTCCGACACGGATCTTCAAAGCAAGCTCGGCTGCGGTCATTTTTGCCCGTTCCCGATAAAAGCGGATGTTTTCCCCAATATTTCTCATTTCGATTACCTCCAATGTAAGCAATTTCTTACTTTTATCATACCATGTTTAATCTAGAGAAAGTTTGAACATATTATTACTCTTTCTTTATTAGTTTATATAGTTTTAAAGTAATTCATGAACATAAGGTTATTTTCTAAATTCAGAGGATATTAGCAACAAAATGCACAAATAATAAAAGGACTCCAAGTAAGCAAGAAAAGTATTTTTGATTAAATATCAAATTTGTGGTATAATCTTTTATTGCGTTCAATGTGTATAAAAATTAAATTATTTAGGAGTGTTTTCATGTCTGATAAATTCGAAATTGGAAGTGTATTAACTGGGAAAGTAACGGGTATTCAACCTTACGGAGCGTTCGTTGCGCTTGACGAAGAAACTCAAGGTCTTGTTCATATTTCTGAAATTACGCACGGTTATGTGAAAGATGTAAACGAACATTTGAAAATGGGCGATGAGGTTCAAGTAAAGGTTCTTTCTGTTGACGAAAAGTCTAACAAAATCAGCTTGTCCATCAAAGCTACTCAAGAAGCTCCTGCTGAAGCTCCAGCAGCTGCACCAAGAAAGCCTAAGAAGCGTCAAGCTACTGTAGTGAAAAACCACACAGAAGCGGCTCCTGGCGGTTTCAACACGCTTAAAGACAAACTAGAAGAGTGGATCGAGCAATCCAACCGTAACGACCTAATCAAGAAGTAATCTTGATTAAGTGAGAGAGACATCCTGTGAGGGGTGTCTTTTTTTTATTATTAACAGGAGGTAGGTAATATACGGTTGATCTCCGTTCCAGGCGCTTCCCTTGCCTGCAGGCGGTCCGTGAGCCTCCTCGGCTTTCGCCTGTGGGGTCTCACCTGTCCCTTCCTCCCGCGGGCGTCTGCGCGCCTTCCACTCCAATCAACAAGGTGACTTCTTTCACCTTTTCACCTTAGTCTTTATCAAAAGGCGTCTAACCGAGTTACCTGAAAAAGCATTAACAATTCTTAACGTAATTTCTAGCTGTGTATTGGAGCAAATGGCGTAGACTCCAGCGGGGGAGTAACGGTAGGTTGAGACCCCGCAACGAAGTGAGGAGGCTCAAGCACCGTCCCGCGGAAAGCGCAGCCATTTGCGGAAAGAAACAGTGGTGAATAATCAAACAACTATCGGTTATTCTTGTAATGTCCAATTCTTTCGTTTTCCGAATTATCACAATAACCCATAAAAAAGTCACAATCAAAGCCGAATAAGTTACACTGCCTAGCAAATTAGTTACAATCAACCTCCGAAAAGTAACAACCCACTCACCTGCGCCACATTTTTTCTAAAAAAAGAAAACCGCCTCTGCTTAAGAGGCGGTTTTTTTGTGGTTTATCGAGTTGTTCTTGGCTCGATTTCTCTTTCGTGCTGCTCAGATGGGACGAAAAGAAGTCCAAGGTTGATTAGCCCGGCGATTCCAACCAGACCGTATATGATACGGGATAAGGCTGCGCTTTGGCCGCCAAAAATAGCTGCTACAAGATCGAATTGGAAGAAACCAATCAATCCCCAGTTAATAGCTCCGACAATAGTCAGTACTAGTGCGATACGTTGAATAGTACTCATAACATTCCCTCCTTGAGAATATAAGTGCTTTCCTCCATATATTTTGTAACTGGCCAGAAATTATTCATTTATAAATTTTTTTTGTAGAAGCATGATAAAAGTGAGCAGTCTCATCCGTGAAGCTAATTCTTTGCATGCAAGGAAGAAATAATCCATAATCATGGCAAAAGGGAGGTAATAGTAATGGATAATTTTACTTTTTATAATCCAACAAAACTAATATTCGGTAAAGGGCAATTAGAAACGCTGCCACAGGAAATGGAAGCTTACGGTAAGAACGTTCTCCTTGTTTATGGTGGTGGAAGTATTAAGAGAAGCGGGCTTTATGATGATGTGATTAACACTTTACATAAAGCAGGGGCAACGGTTACGGAGCTTGCTGGGGTGGAACCTAACCCGAGATTATCTACAGTTAGAAAAGGTGTCGAGCTTTGTAAAGAAAATCAAATTGACTTCCTTTTGGCTGTTGGTGGAGGCAGTGTAATTGATTGTACCAAAGCAATCGCTGCAGGTGCCAAATATGATGGTGACGTTTGGGATATTGTACTTAAAAAGCAAATTGCAACAGAGGCTCTGCCATTTGGAACGGTATTGACACTTGCTGCAACTGGATCTGAAATGAATGCAGGATCTGTTATTACAAATTGGGAAACGAATGAAAAATACGGTTGGGGCAGTCCTGTGACGTTTCCGAAATTCTCCATTCTAGACCCGGTCAACACCTTTACTGTGCCAAAAGATCACACGGTTTACGGGATTGTAGATATGATGTCACATGTGTTAGAGCAGTATTTCCATCAGACAACAAACACCCCGCTACAAGATCGTATGTGCGAGGCTGTTCTAACGACTGTGATGGAAACGGCTCCCAAGCTTTTAGAAGACCTGGAGAGCTATGAACACCGCGAGACGATTCTTTACAATGGTACAATCGCGCTTAACGGTATGCTGCAGATGGGGTATCGTGGCGACTGGGCGACTCATGGCATTGAGCATGCTGTTTCTGCCATCTATGACATCCCGCATGCGGGTGGATTGGCTATCTTGTTCCCGAATTGGATGGAACATGTCATGGGTGCAAACTTAAGTCGATTCAAACAGCTCGCTGTTAGAGTGTTTGGCGTTCAAGATAATGGTTCAACAGACGAGGAAATAGCACTTGAGGGTATTCGCAGACTTCGTGAATTTTGGTCAAGCCTTGGCGCTCCTACACGTTTAGCTGACTATGATATTGATGATAAAAATATTGATAAAATGGCTGACCATGTAATGTCACAAGGAACTGTAGGGAATTTTAAATCACTTTCACATGAAGATGTCACTTCCATTTTGAAAGCATCTTTATAAAATTAAAAAGCAGGCAGAACCGGATACGGTTTTGCCTGCTTTTTGTTTATGCCTCAGTATGGACCTTTTGTCTTTTTTCTACTTCCTTCTTTGTTTTAGGTCGCTCTTTTGTCTTTAAATCGTCCTGAACTGTCTCTCCCCAAAGAGGAACGTCTGTGTAATAGGCTGCTCTTGAGATGAGATGCCCTGCCACAGGAGCTGTAATAAAGACAAACACTATTCCAAGTACCAATCGTGCACTAAAATAATTGTCTGCAAACCAGAAATATAGTAAAGCACCAACTAGAATCAATAAGACACCAAGCGTGGCGCTCTTGGAGGCTGCGTGACTGCGTGTATAGACATCCGGTAGTCTAATCAACCCAATGGTCGTTACTAAGCTAAGAAGAGAGCCTAGCAGTACGACAATGCCAATGAAAATGTTAATTGTCTCTGTCATACTCAATTATCTCTCCTTTTTTGCAGAAATTTAGAAAACGCGACGGTGCCTACAAAAGCAATGACCCCTAATAAAAGGATTACTTCTAAGAAGGCATCTGTTCTTTAACATGATAGAGGTGATGGCTGTGATGGCAATTAGGTTGATTCCTATAGAATCTAACGCCATTACACGGTCCGGTATGGAAGGACCCTTGATAACTCGATACACAAGTCCTAAAGTTGCGATGGAAATGATAATTAAGCTGATGGATAGCAATAAGTCAAACGTGCTTTCAATCATTAACGGGTCACCTCCATGATAGCTTTTTCAAAGGTGTTTTTTATCTCTGCTACTGCCTGATCTGCATCTGGGATATTCATGGCATGAATATAGAGAATCTTATTATCATCAGAAATATCCATTACCAATGTACCAGGAGTTAAAGTTATTAACAGAGAAAGCAACGTGATTTCCCATTCACTTTTCAGCTCTGTCGGCATCGCGAAAATTCCCGGTTCAATTTTTAGTTTAGGTCGCAGAATATCACGAATTACTTGTACATTTGCAAGAACAAGTTCCCGTAAAAACAGGAAAAATAGTCTTCCAGCTGCCAGCACCCGGTCAAAATAAAACCTCCCGGGAAGAAACCTTCTCATTAAAAATAAGATAACAAGGCCCCAAAAGTATCCAATGATGAAGTCTGGGAAGGCCCATTGGTTTTTAAGAAACATCCAACTGAATGCAATAACTACATTTATCAAAATTTGAAAAGCCATGCGAAACTACTCCTTTAAAACTGCTTGGATATAGATGGATGGATCCATCAATGTTTCTGCCGCCTCAAAAACGTATGGATATACGAATTCTGCTCCTAGACCAAGGAAAGCAGAGAGTGCGATTAAAATGACTGAAGGATAAACAAGGCCCTTGGTTGTACCTTTTTCTTCTTTTGGACTTAATACTTCTTCCCTAAAGAAACAGTTCATGAATATCTTCATTACGGAATACAATACCAGCAAACTACTGAAAAGCATGACTCCTACGAAGATATAATGTTCCTGTTCTAAACCGCCTTGAGCTAGTAGGATTTTTCCAACAAATCCGCTTAGAGGAGGAATGCCGGCAAGCGCCAGGCATGCGGTGAAGAACATCCATCCTAATAGGGGATGACGTTTAATCATTCCACCCATTTTGTTTATATTATCCGTCCCTGTTATGGTAAACATCGCTCCTGCCAATAAAAACAGGGCGCCTTTTATGACCATATCATGAACAAGATAATAAATCCCTCCTGCATAACCTGTTTCAGTAGCAATGGCGATTCCGTAAATGATGACTCCCACTGCGGTAACAATATTATAAATCAATATTTTTTTAACATCCCAGTATGCGATTGCTCCGATAGCACCAATTAAAATGGTGATGATGGCTAAAGCTGCAATAATTTGATGAGTAATTTGCGGCTCGTGATAAAAAATCAACGTGAATATTCTATAGATGGAATACACACCGACTTTTGTTAACAAAGCACCAAAAATAGCAGTAATGGCATATGGTGGCGCCTGATAGGATCCAGGCAGCCAAAAGTATAAAGGGAAAATTCCACCTTTTAATCCGAATACGATTAAGAAAAGAATGGCCACTACTGTCACAATATCCGTTTGACCGGACTGTGCAATCTTACTCGACACATCTGCCATATTCAGTGTCCCTACTAATCCGTATAAATACGCTAGGGCTATTACGAATAAGGCAGAGGAGATAATGTTGACTAAAAGATACTTGATAGACTCTCTAAGTTGAATTCTAGTTCCACCTAATACTATCAAAGCATAGGAGGACATTAGCATTACCTCAAAGAATACGAACAGGTTAAACAGGTCGCCTGTAAGAAATGCTCCCATAACCCCTGTAATCAAAAATTGTGTAAAGGCATAGAAGAAAAACTTTTCTCTTTCCTTGCCGATATTACGAAAAGAAAAGAGGACGCAAGTGAAACTAACAATCACTCCAGTTAATACAAGGAGTGCGGCAAACATGTCTGCTACGAGCACGATGCCAAACGGCGGCCTCCAACTTCCTATTTCCAATGTTTGAATGCCATTAAGATATACAGTATGGACAAGAACCATTGCTGCAATGGTTGTAGCTGTTAACGAAATGACGCTGATCACTTTTTGAAGCCTCACCTTTTTAGGTATGAGCAATAATAGTGTTGCGGTGATTAAAGGGATCAGTATCGGTAATATAACTAAGTTATTCATGATTTTCATTTCCCCTTAATTGATCCATATCATCTGTTTTTAGTTCTTGGTAAGCTCGATAGGCAAGAACTAATATAAAGGAAGTGACACCGAATGCAATAACGATTGCCGTCAAGATTAAAGCTTGTGGCAATGGGTCGGTATAAGCATCTGCTTCTTGGCCAAGTAAAGGTGCAGCCCCTCTTTTTAATCCCCCCATGGTTAATAACAACAAATGGGCTCCGTGGGATAATAGTGCTGTTCCTATAATAATTCGTAAAATGCTTCGGGATAACATTAGATAAGTAGCGGTTGCAACAAGTATACCCGCCACGATTGTCATAATAATCTCCATTATTCACTCTCTCCAATCGTTTGAATAATGGTCATTGCAATCCCTACCACTACTAAATAAACACCCAAATCAAACGGTAAAGTAGAAGTTAGTGCAGTTTCCCCGAGTAAGGGCAACTCCACATAACCAAAGGTATGGGTTAGAAAAGGTACATCAAAGAAAAGAGCAATGACCCCTGTAATGATGGATATCATTAATCCCACTGCTGCAATCGATAGATAATTGAATGGGAGAGCTTTTTGTATCGTTTTTTTATCAAAAGCAAGTAAAAGCAATACGAGAGCAGCGGATGTCATCAACCCACCGATAAATCCTCCGCCTGGAGTGTAGTGTCCGGCAAAGAAAAGATAGACCGAGAAGATTAAGATGATAAACGTTAAAAGGGTAGTGGTGGTTTGTAAGATTAAATCATTTACTTTCACCTTTTACTCCTCCCTTCTTATCTGCAAGTCTTAGCTTAATCATAGCGTAAATACCGAAGGCAGCTATGGTAAGTACCGCAATTTCAAATAATGTATCAAAGCCACGGAAGTCAACCAGTATTACGTTTACCATGTTTTTTCCGCCAGCCTCTTTATAGGATGCAGCTTCAAAATAACTTGAAATTGATTCAAACAGTTTTGAACTGTTAACGGAAAGTCCGATAAAGATGACAACAAGACCAACACCTATGGAAATGATGAAATTCGTCACTTTAAAGCGAAGTCTGTCCACCTTTTTTGATAGCTCTGGCAGGTGATAGAAACACAATAAGAACAGCGCGACGGAAACTGTTTCGACAATAAGTTGGGTCAATGCCAAATCCGGTGCTCTAAACAATACAAAGAACAGGGAAATGGAATAACCGACTGCACCAAGAGCAATGATAGCTGCTAGTCTAGATCTTACAAATAGAATGGTTACAGCTGAAATAACCATCACAAGTGCTAAAATCACTTCATAGATCCCCGCAGGCGCCACATTAGTTAGATTCACATTAAATGCATCGGTGGAGAATAGAAGAACTCCTAGCAACACGATCATGAACCCGAAAATCAAGACAAGGTAGTCACGGATAAACCCTGTCATGTGAAATCTTGTGAATGCGGATGAACCCCTATCCAACGCCACTAACCCACCATCATACAATTTGTTAAGTGTGAGCCTTTGTGGGAACCAGTCGTAGATTTTTCCCCATTTCGCAACTGTAAGATAGAGAAGAACACCTACAAGAATTACTCCAATCGTCATAAACAACTCTGTATTAAAGCCGTGCCAATGATAAATTTTCACTTCCACAGATAGAACATTTGATGGAAGAATAGAATATAGTGCAGGCTCGATGACCCCTTTTTAACAGCATTGGGAAGAAACCGAAAATAACAACTAATGAAGCCAAGATAATTGGCGGGATAAGCATGCCAATTGGTGCCTCATGCGGTTTTTTATTCCAGCTTCTCAGGCTGGTATTTCCCTGTAAAGGTTTTGAAAACTAGAACCATGCTATAGATAAATGTGAATACACTTGCAATCCAGGCGAGCACTGGGAAAATCATACCGAGCGTTTCCATATTCCAAGCACCTATCTCTGTTGCTTGCAACATTCCGGTAAAGAACATCTCTTTACTCAAGAATCCGTTAAAAGGAGGCAAGCCAGCCATCGAGAAGGCCCCGATTATAGCCAGAGTAAAAGTAATAGGCATCAAATTCATTAATCCGCCTAGCTTTCGTATATCACGAGTCCCGGTTTCGTGATCGACAATCCCGACAACCATGAACAAGCTTCCTTTAAAGGTTGCGTGATTGATTAAATGGAATACCGCTGCAAGGGTTGCAATCGTATAAGCATTTTCCCCAATGTAGTCATAATGTGCAGCTGCACTCCCAATACCCAGCAAGGACATAATCAATCCTAGTTGACTGACAGTTGAGAAAGCCAATATTGCTTTCAAATCCGTTTGTTTAACGGCAGAAAATGATCCCCAGAATAAGGTCACAATACCGAATCCAGATACAAGCCAGAACCATTCCGGAGCACCTGCAAAGACAGGACTCATACGAGCTACAAGATAGATACCCGCTTTAACCATGGTAGCGGAATGTAAGTAGGCACTGACAGGTGTCGGTGCTTCCATTGCGTCTGGCAACCAAATATGAAATGGGAATTGGGCTGATTTTGTGAAGGCACCAAGCAAAAATAAAAGAAGTGCCGGTACAAATAGTTCATGACTGGTGATAACATCCACATTCGCGATGTTTTCTCGAATGCTGAACGACCCAGTCATTAAATATAAGAGGATGATTCCAGCGAGCATGGCCAGTCCGCCAAACACTGTAATCAGCATAGACTTCTGTGCACCATAGCGGGATTTTTCGCGATGGTACCAATAACTGATTAACAGGAAGGAAGAAATACTAGTCAATTCCCAGAAGGAATACATAACAAGTAGATTGTCCGAAAGAACAACCCCTAGCATTGCACCCATAAACATGAGTAGGTATACATAAAAAGTATTTAACGCTTCTTTTTCTTTAGATAGATAATAAATGGAGTAAAGAACGACCAAGGCACCGATACCTGTAATTAGCAAGGCAAAGAGCAGTCCAAGGCCATCTAAGTAAACAGCGAAATCTATCCCGATGGAAGGAATCCACTTCATGGTGCTTGTGTATGTTTCCCCGTTCATGGTGGTGCTTAAGAATTGGAGAAAGTAAATGAACAAAACGAGTGGTAATACAAATACAAACCACCCAGTATGTATGCTTTTGAAATACTTATGCGCAAAAGGCACAAGAATCGCCAACAAGAAAGGCGATAAAATCACTAAATGAATCAGTGACAAGACACAAACCTCCTCTGTTTCTTCTATAAATAATAGTATTCCCTTCTGAACATAAGAAAACAACGCCAAATACCATTTTTCTCTAAGATAGTGTCACTCTATCCGTTTGGTACCTGCCTTGTTACGTGTAAAAAGGAATTATTATTTGTAAAGAAAAATTACTAAATCAAATTATATACTAAATCATAACCGCTTGCATCCTTACTGTTTGTTAGTATGGACCGATTTTGTCCTGCATATTAAATATGATAGAAACTAGTCAAAACAGGTCTAAATTTTTTTTTCCAATTGCATAAAATGTCGATATTTTAGCCATCCTAGTCATAGGTGGTGGTAGATATGGTGAAAAGAAAAGCAGCTGTTGCACTATCCATATTTTCTACTTTATTTGCTGGTGCATGGTGGTTGAGTGTTGAGCAAAAAAGGGATTATGTGGACCAGTATTACAATGGAGATCCTTCTATTGTACTTATTGGATCTAATCAACAGGGAAGCTCGAATGTCATCCAACCATTTAAGCCACGGGAATACATCCGAATTGTCGTGGCGAAAAAGGGAAATGAAGAAGTCGAAGTCGAACCGACTTAATGGTGAAGACAAAGCGAAAAAGGAGAGCGGTTATACACTATGTATAGCCGTTTTCTTGTGAGAGTAAGCGATGGAAAAGAAATATTTTATATGTATCCGCTTACAGCACAGGGGAATCCTTGAATTATCGGACAGTATTATGTAAAGTGAAAATTGGCATGCAAATATGTTTTTATGGAGGTTATTATATATGACACATATTCGCTTTGATTATAAGAAGGCATTATCTTTTTTTGGCGAACATGAAATTACATACTTACGTGATGCGGTAAAGGTTGCCCATCATTCATTACATGAAAAAACTGGCGCGGGAAATGATTACCTTGGTTGGATTGACCTGCCTACAGATTACGACAAAGAAGAGTTCGCACGAATTGTAAAAAGTGCAGAGAAAATCAAAAACGATTCAGACATTTTATTAGTAGTAGGTATCGGCGGATCATACCTTGGTGCCCGAGCTGCCTTGGAAATGTTGAATCATTCTTTCTACAACGCTCTTACAAAGGAGCAACGAAAAACTCCTCAAGTTGTGTTTGTTGGGAATAACATTAGTTCCACTTATATGAGAGATCTAATGGATCTTCTAGAAGGAAAAGACTTCTCTATAAACGTGATTTCCAAATCTGGTACTACGACAGAGCCGGCATTGGCTTTCCGTATCTTCCGTAAAATCTTAGAAGAAAAATACGGGAAGGAAGAAGCCCGCAAGCGTATCTACGCTACAACAGACAAAGCGCGCGGAGCTCTTAAAACATTGGCTACTGAGGAAGGTTATGAGTCCTTTGTCATTCCTGATGATGTAGGAGGACGCTATTCTGTACTTACAGCAGTAGGGTTATTGCCGATTGCGGTGTCAGGAGCGGATATTGAAGCAATGATGAAAGGTGCTGCAGATGCAAGCCGTGACTTCTCTAAGTCAGAGTTGGAAGAAAACCCAGCTTATCAATATGCAGCTGTTCGTAATGTTCTCTACAACAAAGGAAAAACGATTGAAATGCTGATCAACTATGAACCAGGGCTTCAATACTTCTCTGAATGGTGGAAGCAACTATTCGGTGAGAGCGAAGGGAAAGACCAAAAAGGTATCTTCCCAGCGTCTGCCAACTTCTCAACAGACCTTCATTCAATGGGTCAATATGTACAAGAAGGGCGTCGAGATCTTTTCGAAACAATTATCAAAGTTGACACTCCTCGTCATGAATTGACAATAGAGGAAGAAGCGGCTGATTTGGATGGCCTAAACTACCTTGCTGGGGAAACAGTTGATTTTGTAAACACGAAAGCATATGAAGGAACACTCCTTGCCCATACAGATGGTGGAGTGCCAAACCTTGTGGTAAACATCCCTGCAATGGACGCATACACATTCGGATACCTTGTTTACTTCTTTGAAAAAGCATGCGCTATGAGCGGATACCTTCTGGGAGTAAATCCATTTGACCAACCGGGAGTGGAAGCATACAAAGTAAACATGTTCGCCCTTCTAGGCAAACCAGGATTCGAAGAAGTCAAAGCAGAACTAGAAAAACGCTTAAAATAAGCTAATATAATATTGGATTATGGACACCATAGCTGTTGCTTGGAACAAAAGGCGAAGACTCCTCGAAAATACTACGCATTTTCTTCGTGCGATGTATCGCTGCCGGAGCCTTCCTTGTCCTGAGGGAAATAGCGGTAGTTTGAGACCCCGCAACGAAGTGAGGAGGCTCAGCGCACCGCCCGTAGGAAAGCGAAGCCATTTGCGGAAAGCAACAGCGGCATCTAACCTAACTTTTAAAAAAGGGATAGTTCCTACGACCGACCATCAGGTTGTAAGGACTACCCCTTTTTCAATATGCATGAAAACCCCTCCATGGGGAAACCTACCCATATAAAAGGAGGGATTGCTATGATTCCTATTCCTTCAAAAATCGAAGGTGCGGAGTTTCAATTGTATAAATTAGAACAAGAACTAAAACCCATTGGCTATTCCATCGGAGGAAACTGGGACTATGACCACGGCTATTTCGACTACAAAATAGATGATGAAGTCGGATATCAATTCTTGAGAGTCCCATTCCAATCTGTGGACGGCCAATTGGATTCACAAGGGACCACAGTGGAGCTTGGCAGACCATTCTTACTATCACACAAATACCAGATTGGAATAGACGACAACGTACATGTATGGAACAGAACGGCTTCATTTGACCAGTTCTCAGAACCGGAAGATCCAGATGCCTCTTTTCCAAAAGAATTTATCGAACTAGGTCATACACTTGTACATGAATTAGAAGCAGTGCTTGGAAGAGATTAATCTTTAATGACAAGCAGACAGTCATCAGCTTGAATTAACGTATAAAGAGGAGGGTTGACCATGGTGTCCCCTCTTCTTTTTATCCCGATGAGAAGGATTTTTTTCTGAAGCATCTGGTTACTCAACTTTTCAAATGTTGTTCCTATCATATCTTTTTCCACCTCAAGATACTTCAGTTTGCTTCCCTTCAGTTGATCTAACATCGTTAACAATGTATTGGACATACCATTTGACATCATACTGTTAGTCATTACATAACTAGTAAACATATTGGTTTGAATCACTTCGTCGGCCCCTGCACGCTGAGCATTTATCACTTGTGAAGACGTCAAGATTTCCGCGATTGTATACACATCTGGATTTAACCCTTTTACAGCAAGCAGCGTTAACACAGAGTTCATGTCTGCTTGAACTTCATCCTTGCTTTGATCTGCCGAAATGACAACAAATCCGGCACTCTTTACATTGGCCGAGAGCAATGTTTGATCATAACAGGGGTTTCCTTTAATAAAATGAACGTTTTGATCATGTAGAGGGTTTTTCTCAAGTGTTGAATCAATTAAAACGATAGATAATGGTTTATTGCTCATAGAATTGATTTGCCGTAACGTTTCTCTTACCCGCTCATTCCAACCAATGACGATAATATGTTCAGATCCTCGATAATCCACTTTGCCCTCCAGGTAATCATTTTGTGTTGCGATGGCGCTAGCGGCCAATGATACAAAATATGTAGTGACAAAACCTGTACCAAATAATATGAGAATAATAGCTAACGATCTTCCGGTAACAGTAACCGGAACATAATCTCCATAGCCTAAAGTTGCGGTAGTGACAATCGCCCACCATATTCCATCAAAAATAGTGGGGAATTCAGCTGGTTCTATGAAATGAATGAGAAATCCGAAAGTAATATTTATGACAAAAATAATGACTAATATCCTTGCTATTAAAGGCCAATGTATAAACCTGAAAATAAGGGAAGTCTGTTCCTTGATTCTATCCATCTACCGTTCATCCTCAGCGGAAATAAAAGAGAGTACTTCTTTCACAATGGAATTAATCTTTTGTGTTAATGCTTCTTCCCCATATTTTTGTTTTCCTGCTTCTATCAGCTGTATTACCTCATCATTGAATGAAATGATAGGTTTGTCGTCTTCTGACTCATTATAAAATTCAATAAACCTGTCTAGACTTTCATTCATCTGATCAATAGCTTCGCTCAGTTGTTCTTTTTCTTCCTTCCTTAACTTCATCTCATTCACCTCTTCTTTCAGTGTTGACAAAATACCTTGAAACTTAAACTTCAAAGGGATAAAATGGCCTGATATTGGAAGAATAAGTATGAATCATGTGATGAATGAATAATAGATTAGGGAGTGACGAGAATGGATGAAACACGTGCAAGACAAATACTATCCTCTTCCGCAACAATAGAGGTGACCTTTGAAGGGACAGAGGTGTGGATTGACTCTTTAAGTGAAGATGGAAAAACTGCGACAATTCATCTTCGCGGCCCGGGAGAAGAACGTACACAAGTTGCTGTTTCCGATCTAGTAGAATTAGGAGAATAACCACAATGGGACTCAGAACTGAGTCTCTTTTTAGTTAAGAAATTATCTAATCCGGTTGATTTCCGTTCCAGGCGCTTCGCTTGCCTGCGGGCGGTCAGTGAGCCTCCTCAGGCTTCGCCTTCCGGGGTCTCACCTGTCCCTTCCTCCCGCGGGCGTCTGCGCGCCTTCCACTCAAATCAACAAAGTGACATCATTAAGCGAAGGGTGTAAAAGAGATCTAACTGTATTAACTGAATATGCATTACCGTATCGTTTATGTAATTTTAAGCTGTGAATTGGAGCAAATGGCGTAGACTCTAGCGGGGGGATAACGGTAGGTTGAGACCCCGCAACGAAGTGAGGAGGCTCAAGGCACCGTCCCGCGGAAAGCGAAGCCATTTGCGGAAAGGAACAGCGGCAATGAACCATTAACTAATTTATTATATTTGTGGATGTGCTTGCTGTTGTTTGTTGTATTTAGAAGGAGGGTATTTATCTACTATCAGTAAGTGAGGTGATAGGAAATGACTTCTTTTAATGAAACAGCGATTATTTCTTATGTGGAATCAAGGATAAAGGAGTATTGCAAGGAGATGGAGGCGACTAATCCGGGAGATTTAGACCATGACATCATCCTTGGTAAAATAGAAGCCTATAACGAATTCTTAGAGCAATTTGGCTACGATAGGGTAGCTTGTGCGCTAAAATAAATATTCTGCAAAAAAAGGTGGCGCCACAATTGAGGTAATTGGGCACCACCTTTACTTAATTATTTAGACGCAGTAAGTCTGTCAACAGCGTTAGCAATGGCACCGTCACCTGTAACATTACATGCTGTTCCAAAACTATCTTGAGCAAGATATAGAGCGATCATCAAGGATACCATCGTTGCATCAAACCCAAGCATTGTCTGTAACAGACCGATGGCAGCCATTACAGCCCCGCCCGGTACGCCTGGGGCAGCGATCATCGTAACGCCAAGCATCATAATAAATGGTAGTACTATGAATATGGAATAATCCATTCCATTGATAAACATAATTGCCATCGCACATGAAACGATCGTTATAGTACTACCTGACAGATGAATGTTTGCAAGTAATGGAACGGTAAAATCTGCTGTCTTTTCTCTTACCCCCATCTTCTTAGTCCGCTCAAGAGTAACTGGAATGGTCGAAGCGGAAGACTGAGTTCCAAGAGCTGTAAAATACGCAGCCATCATAGATTTAAGCATGGCAAAAGGATTCTTTCTAGACATAGCACCGCTTACGGAATATTGAATGATTAGCATGGTTAAATGTAATAAAATAATCAATACAAATACCTTTGCAAATACATTGATAATCGTTTGAACTTGCCCACCGTAAGTCATGTTTGCGAATATACCAAGAATATGAATAGGTAAAAGCGGAATAATCACTTTGGAAATGACTAGTTCAATAATGCTTCTAAACTCGATCATAGCGGTTTTTTAATGTTTCCCCTTTAATTGCGGACATTCCAAGTCCAAGTGTAAATGCAATAATCAGTGCAGTCATCACCTCAAAGGGTGCTGGAATTTCAAGTTCTAAGAATGGCTTTAGTAATGCTTCTTCCGGGTTTTTCCATTGCTCCTGTCAGGCTAGCGTTCTTTTAATAAGGAAGGGTATAACGTACTTGCAGCGAAATAGGCTAAGACGCCTGCTGCAATGGTAGACAGATAGGCGATGGAAGCAGTCAAACCAAGAAACTTCCCTGCCCCTTTCCCCAATTTCCCCTATACCAGGCGCAATAAATGCAATAATGATTAATGGAATTGCAAATCCTAAAAAAGTTTCCAAAGATCTCGTTAAACGTAACAAATATTTTAACGAACCATTCAGGTGCAAAACTTCCAACAGTTACACCCAAAACAATGGCAAGGATAATTCTAGGTAAAAGTCCGAATTTTCTCATGGTGTCCAGTGTCCTCCCTGAAAATACATTTGTCTATTGTTTTTGAATATTGTACTATCTTACAAAAACAATTGGAAAAAGAAAAGTACTAAATGGTTTATTTTTAAAAAAAGTATTTTCCAGTGACCGTTTACTTTAACTATGAAGCAGTGGTATAGAAAAATTTTTTGGAATATAGGTTTATACAAAGTTGAGAAATGGGTACACTACTACAGAAAATCACCATCGTTGCAGCAAATCTTGTATGTCTTCACCCGTAACAAAGTACACTTTTTTAATGGAAGTTACTAGCAAAACCAAATAAAACTTGATTTTTTGATACAGAACCTCTATGATTAAGTTAATTGTTTTTGTTCGGTAAGGCTGATAGAAGGAATTTACTTCAATGTTTTTCGTCTAGAAAGATTATGCAGAGCAAGAATGGTAATACAATTGTGGAAAAGTTCCACTGTAGGAGGAAACATTATGTTAGAAGGTAAAGTAAAATGGTTCAACGCTGAAAAAGGATTCGGTTTCATCGAAGTAGACGGACAAGACGATGTATTCGTACATTTCTCCGCTATTCAAGGCGAAGGTTTCAAATCTTTAGAAGAAGGTCAAACAGTAACTTTCGAAATCGAGCAAGGCGCTCGTGGACCTCAAGCAACTAACGTTCAAAAGTAATTTTGACATAAAGTTGAGAAAAAAAGGCTCTCCATCTGGAGGGTCTTTTTTTTGTGCTTTTTTTAAAGATAAGAGAGTAAAAAATCCGGTTGATTTCCGTTCCAGGCGCTTCGCTTGCCTGCGGGCGGTCCGTGAGCCTCATGCGGGGTCTCACCTGTCCCTTCCTCCCGCGGGCGTCTGCGCGCCTTCCACTCCAATCAACATAGTTTCTTCATTCAACTTTGGGTTTATGAAGAGGTATTTGAGTAACTTGAAAATAATACCTTATAGTTCTTGTAATCTCTAGCTGTTGATTGGAGCAAAAGGCGAAGACTCCTGAGGGAGATAGCGCTAGGTGGAGACCCCGCAGGCGAAGCCGAGGAGGCTCCAGCAGCGCCCCTAGGAAAGCGAAGCCATTTGCGGAAATCAACAGCGGCGTATGACCAAACACTAAAAGGATTGAGGAGTATTTGTCAGGTTTCTCATACCTTTATTAGTAATAGTATTTTCCGCCTCCACCAATTCATCATTTTACTCACACCTTGAGTAGTTCCCTACTATACTATATGGAATCTATTAATTGTTACTAGACTGAAAAAGGAAACTAGCAATCAAAGAGGGGGACACATTATGGAAGTAAAAGATTTGTTCAATCTAATGAACAAGACGGCAATTGTGACTGGGGGAGGAAAAGGGCTTGGGGCACAAATGGCAAAGGCTCTTGCTGAAGCGGGGGCGAACGTTGTTGTATGTTCACGTGATCTTACATCTTGCCAAAAAGTAAGCGAGGAATTGAAACAATTAGGTGTAAAATCATTGGCATTTGCGTGTGATGTAACAAAAGAGGAAGAAATTCAATCTGTCATTGAGGAAACGGTTAAGCACTTCGGAACGTTGGATATCCTTGTAAACAACAGTGGGACCTCTTGGATGGCGCCAACATTGGATTTGCCAGCTGACAAGTGGGATAAAGTGATGAACGTGAATTTAAAAGGATTGTTTTTATTTAGCCAAAAAGCGGCAAGAATCATGCAGAAGCAAGGTAACGGAAAAATAATCAATATTGCTTCTGTTTCTGGAATGGGTGGGACAGATCCAAAACTAATGGACACAATTGCTTATAATACAAGCAAAGGAGGGGTCATCACGTTTACAAAAGATCTTGCTGTAAAACTTGCTCCTTATAATATACAAGTGAATGCCATCGCACCTGGAATGTTTCCTACTAAAATCACCGAAAAAATAATAGAGCACTCTGCTCCAATGTTAAAAGAACAAATACCTGCAAAACGTTTCGGAGGCGAACATGATTTAAAGGGAGCGGTGGTGTTTTTGTCTTCTCACGCATCAGATTACTGTGCAGGACACATCTTGGTGGTAGATGGAGGGATGACCTCCTTAATATGAGGTTGAATTGGAAGGAAAGGGTGAACCAATGATGTTGCATTCAAGCAATAATAAAGAGGAAAGGAACAAAAAATTAAAAGTTAAAGCAATAAAATTGGAGAATGAGTGGAATGAAGCGATAAAGTCAGGTCTGAACAAAGAGTCGGTATTTCGCATTGTAGGGCTTGAAAGCGAATTAGAAGCAGAAAAGTTAAGAAAGATGCGAGAACAAGTAGAAGTGCTTTCTTTAAAATATAACTTTCCTACTAAAAACGACGTTGCCAATATTGCTAAGCTGCTTATTCAAATTGAAGATAAAATTGACCGGCTTGAAGGGCAGTTACAGGAAGGAACTACCTCCTCGGGGCAAAACCCGGAAAGAAGTATGGCAAAAGTAATTTTGGAAGACATGGCCAAACGCCAAGCAATCGTATCTTCATTGCCTGGACATGATGAAAAGATTGTTCGTTCTATAGTAAGTGATCTTGATGAATGATATGAAGCTGGATGCATGGAAAAAGGAAATGATGCATTATAATGAAACACCATTCAAGGATGGAGTAACGGCCAGACAATCTATTTGGAGAAAAAACAAAGCTACCCTTTGGTATTACCAAGCACCTGTAAGAAAATACAACGTGCCAATTTTTATCATCTATTCTTTAATTAATCAGCCATTCATCCTGGACATGATACCGGGTGGGAGTACTATTGAAGCACTTGTGAAAAAGGGCTTTGATGTTTATATGATTGATTTTGGAAAGCCAGGGCTTGAAGATAGGGACATGACACTAGATAACTTTATTACAGAGTATATTCAACGTGGGGTTAAGGAGGCAATCAAGCATTCCGGTGCGAAAGAAATGACCATCTTTGGTTATTGTCTTGGTGGGACACTTGCGGCTATGTATGCTTCTATAGCAAAGGAACCAATAAAAAATCTAGTCTTGTTTGTCACGCCTGTTGATTTCAGCACTCCTAGTTATTTTGATAAATGGGTAAAAGCTTTGAGAGAAGATAATTGGGACAGCTCTCGTTATATGGATGAGTTTGGAATTATTCCAGCCTCTCACGTGGAAGCGGGGATACGTATGGTTACATCACCTATATATTTTACTCCTTATCTATCTCTTTTGTTAAATCGGGATAATAAAGCTTATGTAGAAAAATGGCACAAGTTTAATACGTGGACAAAAGGACACATTCCTTTAACCAGTGGTGTTGCCAAGCAAATCATTGGTGATTTTACAAAAGATAACAAGCTTATTAATAATGAAAGTAAAATAAATGGCCAAGATGTCAAGCTATCTAATATTAGTGCGAATCTACTTGTAGTAGGCACAGAGGGAGATCGACTTGTACCGCTTGATCACATTCTGCCAATTATGGATGAGGTGGGTAGTGTCGATAAGACATCTCACATTTTATCAGGGGGACATACAGGTACATCTGTAGAAAATGGAACACTACCTGGATATCTGGATAATTGGTTGCATGAACGGTCAGAACCAGCAGATTCATAGAGTGGGAGGGATAAAATATGAATGTCTTACATGAGAACCTTAAATGGGATATGAACCCTTATATAGAATATATGGGAATAGGAGCAACCGTTTTTATGCAATTTCTAATAAGTCTAAAAGAAAACCAGTAGGGGGGCTTTTGCTTCTCTTTTTTTGTATGTAAATCGCGGTAAATATTGTTAAGTTTTCACGGGATAACATTATTTCAATAAAGGGTAATGTTGTTTTTTGTTTTTATCAAAAAGTAGAAAAAAGCTTGTGAAATAAGGTTTATTCGGTGTGAAAGGAGGGTAAAAGCTGCATGAAAAGTGCTATTTTGAGTGGTTGTTCAATAGTGTTTAGATGTAAAATAGCAAAGCATACATATCGAATAGAAGAAACATAAGGTTCAAATACTTGAGTATAAAAGCTATAATGCATATAGTACAAGTTCTAATGTGCTATTTCCTTGTAAAAAAGGAGGTTGGAAATCATCGTGGTTAATAGTTTAATACAACGTGAAAGAGAACCTCTCCATGTATCTAAAGGATTTATCCTGTTTCATTCTGACCTCAAAGTCAGTTCTATTGATGGTGGAGCCATGAGGATCCTTGGACACACCAAACAATCGGTGAAGGGGAAGCTACTCTCAGATCTTTTAAATAAAGATGCATTTAATATATTACTTAAATATACATACAGTGTAATACAAGAAGGCATTTTTGTACAACATGAAATGAAACTTTTTGAAAATCCAGATCAATGGGTTAACGTGATCATTTATCCTATTGATGCAAATCACTTCTCTATGGTTTTTTTGGATATTAATAAACAAAAAGAGACGGAAGCAGCGCTTTACAGACAGACAGAAAAGCTTAATGTTCTAAATGAATCTGCTGCCATGTTGACCTCTATCAAAAATCCAAAAGAACTGCTAGATTCATTATTTCATAAACTTTCACAAGTGTTGGACCTTGATATCTATCTTAATTATAGTTGGGACAAGGAGCTGAATCGACTTGTGTTAACCAACCATCATGGAATTTGCAATGAAGAGCTGGAGACCTTTATGTACCTTGAAAAGGGAACGGCTGTGTGTGGTACTGTTGCACAAAATAAAAGAAGAATGGTTTTTGAGCATTTGGATGGCAGAGGGGATAAAATTTTGGACCTGATTCGTCCACTTGGAGTCAAATCATACGTTTGTGAACCGTTACTATCATTTGGGGAACTTGTCGGTACCATTTCTTTCGGTTCCAAAAAACGTTCCACTTTTACATCAGAAGAACTTGATTTAATCCATTCTATTTGCCACCAGGTAACTATTGTGCTGGATAGAATGACAAAAGTAGACGAGTTGACCCAAAACACAGAAACATTGGAAGTAGCAAACCTGCATCTTAAGGAAAACGAGAGAAAATTACGGCTTATCATTGAAAAAAATGAAGTAGAGAGAGAAAGTAAAACTAAGACGAATTTTCTGGCAATGATCAGTCATGAGTTAAGAACGCCGTTAAATTCTATTATAGGATACAGTCAAGTTTTAGAGAGTGATCAAAAAGATCCACTCACAGACAAGCAAAAATCAAGACTTGCCAAAATACTAAGTTCAAGCAGGCATCTTCTGCAACTCATTAATAACATTTTAGAGCTAATTCGTATAGATACAAATCCAGAAACTATTAAAACAAATGTAAAACCAATCCGAATAAAAGATGCTGTTTGGGATAGCTTGCATGCCGTTAGCAATAATGCAAAGGAAAAAGGGATATCCCTTTACATTGAAAAAGATGTGGAGGATATTACGATAGAAATCGACCCTATACGTTTTCAACAAGTATTGGTCAATCTATTAAACAATGCGATTAAATACAACAAAGAGAATGGAACTGTCACGCTTTATTGGAGGGTGGATGGCAGGTACTTGGCTATATTTGTGAAAGATACGGGAATTGGCATCCCACAAAGTCACCATGATAACATCTTTGAGCCCTTTTACAGGGTGAATCATGCCATTCCAGGAGTGGAAGGGACAGGCATAGGCTTGACTCTTGTAAAACAGAATGTCTTAGAAATGAAAGGAACCGTTGGCGTTTCTAGCATAGAGGGAACAGGGAGTACCTTCTGGGTGAAGGTACCGATATAATACATCGAAAGAAAGGGGTTTTCTTCGATTGAAACCAATAAATGTAGTAATTGTTGATGACAATCAGAATTCTCTTGAAATATTGGAGTTTTTTATAGGAGAGCTGAAGGAATTTCAAATTATTGATACTTGTAATAGCGGAGAGAAACTGATTGATAGTGTGATGATAAACAAGGTGGATCTTGTTATTGCGGACATAAATATGCCAAAGAAAAGTGGCTTGGATGCAATAAAAGAATGCCTTGAATTCTCTCCTAAACTAAAGTTTATATTTGTGACAGGTTATAACGAATTTGCAGTGGAGGCATTTGCCATTTCGGCAGTCGACTATATTGTAAAGCCGATTGAGAAAATCAGATTATACAAAGCGTTGGAACGTGCCAAAGCCCAGTTACTTGCTGAGGTTGCGGATTCGGAAGAAAGAAACTCGAATAAAAGATTATCCATCCGATCAAATAGTTCCTTCTACTACATACCTTTTGAAGATATCATTTTTATAGAAAAATCTGGGAAGAAATGCATCATTTATACAACCAACCAGGCCATTGAAACCTATGAAAATATCAGTGATATCTATAAACAGTTGGATCAGAATTTTTATCGGACACATCGATCTTATATTGTTAATCTAAGAATGTTGTCACACATCACACCTAAAAATGAAACCTATTTTGCCTACTTCACCAATCATGAGAAATATGCCCATATTTCTAAATTGAAAATAAATGAAGTACAGGAGCTATTGGCTCAAATCACGAAATCTTAACCTTGAGAACTTCGTGGTTTGAGCTTTCCTTTTTTTTGCAATATTTCATTTTTCATAAAAATTCCAATAATGTTCTTAAATGTTGAATCTTAACGGTTGAAATGGCAAAGTAGTGCACCGAAAAGCAATAATGAAATGCTCAAAGGTATAAGAAAAATTGGACAAAGA
The DNA here is from genome assembly GCF_000175075.1 of Bacillus sp. m3-13. Classification (NCBI taxonomy): domain Bacteria; kingdom Bacillati; phylum Bacillota; class Bacilli; order Caryophanales; family Bacillaceae; genus Bacillus; species Bacillus sp. m3-13. Next base: position 2,178 of record NZ_ACPC01000020.1, on the reverse strand, counting down.
GGAATGAATTTCGTTAAAATGCTAAATAAAGATATCTTTAATAATTGACAAATCCTTTATTTCACCTATAAAAGATGGGAAATTTTAAAAAGATGATGAAAGGCTATCTTATTTAAAGAAAACACAAAATTAATCGAATCGTTTTGAAAATTAAATAAGTGGCAAACATCCGATACTTAAAATATCCTTTATATGGGAGGGGTTACAATGGATTTGTTGAGTGATGAATCTTTGATGGAAGTTTACGAAGCAGCTATAATAAACGACTTGAACGAAGAGTTCTTGAAGCTGATTCTTGATGAAATGAAGCGGAGAAAAATAGATATACCTGTATCCAATTAATAATAATGAAAAGAACGATAATATAAAAGAGAATGAAAAGAGATGTGATGTTAGTAGTCAACATCTTTTTTCTTTATGATTACATTTAAAAGGAGACATAAAGTATGTACATTGTTCATTCCACTTTCATAGTACCATCTGAAAAAGCAGATGAAGTTATTTCTATATACCACAACCGTTCTAGAATAGTAGAAAAGGCGAAAGGTTTTCAGCGCTTTCTTCTTTTACAAAATGAAAATAAAGCAGGGGAACTTACCGTTTTCATGGAGTGGGATTGCAAAGAAGATTTTATCTCATGGGTTAGAAGTGAGGATTATAAAAAAATTCATGAACTCGAAAAGAAATATCCAGACCAAGAACTGGCATCTATTATTCCTACTATAACAAAATTCAATGTGGTGGCAACATGATTATGCCACCACATTCTTCAACCGTAAAAAAAATAAAAGCAGATATCGGGGACTTGGATGTAGGACCAATTGTGGAAAAAGTCGTGGTAACAATGTACAATGATTTTCCTTTTCTAGAAGAGAAGTTTGGGGAGAGAGGAAAAGAGAGAACCATTGAAGACAATTTTTTATCATTTTTTGTATCTTCACACCGCTTATAAGCTCAATGATACCCAAACCTTTTTGGACTATGTGATGTGGCTTAACAGTGTACTCGTAAGTAGAGGGTTGAAAACCGATATGATAATCTATAATTTTGAAAAAATTCAGGAAAACATGGTGGGAATGCTGGACAAAGATATAGAAGTGAGCTTTTTATCCTACTTGGATGAAGGTATCCGGGTGCTTAAGGAATATAAGCAAAATAGCGAAAGTGTATAAAATTCATTAAGACTGTGTCGACGGCATTGTCTTTATTGATATTCACAGGATTGTCATGGGTATGAGCGAGAGAAACTGTCGAAGTGATTTATAATAGAAGAAATCATGTTTGATTAAGAAAGGCTGATAGAAAATGACAAACACTATGGGAAGATTTCGAATGATGGGTTTAATAGAAGGCGGATCATTACTTGTCCTTCTTTTCTTAGCAATGCCATTGAAATATTGGTTTGACATTCCGGAAGCGGTAAGTGTTGTAGGAGCTTTACACGGCTTCTTATTCATCACTTATTGTTTATTCATTGCATATATCACGTTGAAAATAAGATGGTCTCTAAAATGGGCAGCAGGGGCTGTAGTTGTTGCTTTTATCCCATTCGGGAATTTTGTATTTGATAACTATTTGAAAAAATCTTTTGTGAACTGACTCTACTGATTGGAGTCAGTTTTTTAGTGAAAAGAAAGATAAGAAAGTTTAATTTCCTGTTGATTTCCGTTCCAGGCGCTTCGCTTGCCTGCGGGCGGTCCGGAAGCCTCCTCGGGCATTCGCCCTGTGGGGTCTTCCCTGTTCCTTCCTCCCGCGGGCGTCTGCGCGCCTTCCACTCCAATCAACAAGGGGACTTCATTCATTTAAGGGTTTATGAAAAAGCATCTAACCGATAAAACCGAATAAGCATGAACGTATCTTTTACGTAATTTTCAGCTGTGGGTTGGAGCAAATGACGGAGACTCCAGCGGGGGAGTAACGGTAGCTTGAGACCCCGCAACGAAGGAGGCCACTGAAAAACTATAATTATTTTTGAATGAAAAACATTCAGAAATGAAATTCACAAAAAAGGGCAACTTTTTCTCCGAAAAGGAGAAAAAGTTGCCCTATAAACGTTGTACTTTACTGTTTTTTCATTTATTAGTTTTAGTATTCTCTTTAGGTTGACAGCGAATATCGCTGTGGCACCTTGTACCTCCATACCTAATAGACCCGCGGCGGAGGCTGTATCATACCCGT
>NZ_ACPC01000021.1:0-2634 GCF_000175075.1 Bacillus sp. m3-13 | reverse complement strand
TTCATGACTATGACCTGCTAAAACAACGCTTAGAAGAGCATCACCAGGAGCAGCCCACCAATAAGTGTCGCAATCGAACCAAATTCCTGTGACAGCACCTTGCCGACTGCCATTCCACCAAGCGGCATGAAAATATGGAAAACCCCAATAGTAACCCCTATGTAAAAGATCTGGCGCAATCTCAGCTTGATCATGCCCATCCCAAGCCCAACCGAAAAAGCATCCATCCCAAGCGCAATTGCCATCAATAATAGTGTCATGAATTCCCCAAACGTAATCCCCATGCTCTGCCTCCCCTTAGGACTTGTCTACTTCAAGATATGCACAAGCCTTCGGTAATAGAAGGAAAACGACGCAAAAAAGGACCCCGGGTTGTCGAGGTCCTTTATATTATTCTTTTATAAACTTATGTCCAGCAGCTTTTTCAAGCCGGTTCATAATCGCCGCACCCACTCCCGTTCTCGGGAACGTTTCGCTGAAAATGACGTCCACATCCGTCGCATTGAAAGCGCGAAGGCCATCGTATAACTGGCTCGCCACGGTTGCGAGGTCATTTTTGGTGCCACAGGAAATGGCAGTAATCTCTGTGGCTTGTATTTGGGCTATCGTCTCTTCCGTTGCGAGAAGTCCTACCTTATGGCCTTTAAGCTGAGCGCCTTTGATCGTTTGCTCCATGAAACTTGCACTTCCTTCCACCAGATACACAGGTGCAATTGGCGCATAATGCGTGTATTTCATTCCTGGCGATTTAGGTTTATGAAGTTCTTCCTGCGAAAATAAAGCAGGATCTACGTCTACTTTACCAACCACTTTCTCCAGCTCTTCCTTTGTCACACCGCCCGGACGCAGGATCATCGGTGTCTCTGCCGTGCAATCCACAACCGTAGACTCAAGGCCCACTCCCGTTGCACCGCCATCCACAATTCCGGCGATCCTGTGGATTAAATCTTCTTCTACATGCTTCGCCGTTGTCGGACTTGGCTTGCCTGAAAGGTTCGCGCTTGGGGCGGCAAGCGGCAATCCTGAAATCTCTATAAGCGCCCGCGCTACAGAATGGTCAGGCATGCGGACTGCAAGCGTTTCAAGCCCTGCCGTCACATATTGTGAGACTCCTTCTTTCTTTGTAAGAACAAGCGTAAGCGGGCCAGGCCAGAAAGCTTCCATCAGTTTATGGGCAGACTCTGGCACGTTATCCACAAGTTCTGCTAGCTGTTCCAACTTCGATATATGCACAATAAGTGGGTTGTCACTAGGACGTCCCTTCGCTTCAAAAATCTTTAATACAGCTTGATCTGACAAGGCATTAGCTCCAAGACCATATACCGTTTCGGTCGGAAAGGCCACCACTTCATTTTCTTTCAACAAACCGGCCGCTTCCATAATCTGTGGATAACTATGTTTAATTGGTTCTTCCTTATCCACAGCCCATAATTTCGTATACATTTACAATCCCTCATTCTACAATCTATTAACATGTGAATATGTAAGCATTTCTCCTGAAAGTATAAATAACTTCCACAAATAACACAAGCCTTATCCACAAACTGTGGATAAAGCCTCACCAAACCGTGGATAACTCTGTGGGTAATGTGGATTTAACACAAAAAAGAGCAAAAAAGGGGGTCTGACCCTCACTGCGGTGATGCGTTAACTTGTTGATAAGGGGTCTGGCCCGCTCCGCGTTAATGCGTTACCTCACTGCTAAGGGGTCTGACCCCTTAGCTCACATACCATCAGTGTGCATCCTTCTTGTTGGGTGATTTCTTGGAAGAAGTCGGATGCGAGCATGGTTTGTGGTGCAGTGTGTATAGGCTGTGGATAAAAGTTGAGCAGTTCGAAAAATTGGATGAAGTTATTTTTGTTGGTAACGAGGTAGAGCTGCTCTAATCCTTTTTTCCGTGCATGCTGTTGAGTATGCTCAAACATTTGCAGCAATTGAAACTGCTTAACGGACGGACCAATTACAAGTGAGCGCAGGAGTCCTGCATTTCCGTACTCTTCTATTCCAATGGTTCCGCAAATCCCCTCATTCTCTTCTTCTAGAATGATGAAATCCTCTATTTTATCTTCCAAATCCACAATACTGATATTTGCTCTTCTTAAAAATACCTGCAATGCCCAAAGGTCATCTTGTGTTGCTGATCGCAATACTTTCATTTTCTTCACCTCATCTAGTAGTTTTCTATTACTACTCTATTGAGAGTGATGAAAAAGTAGAACCTTAAGCCGTAATTTTATTCCATAGAGATGATAGAATCTCTACTAGGAAGAATTCCACTTCCATTTCTTCCGGTTCTTCATTCACCAGAAAGTCCTGTGTATTCGCTTTGGCATCAGTTTTTGCAGTCGTTGCAGTGACAGTTGCTGTTTCTTCAACTGGTTTCTCTTCGGCTTCTTCTTCCTCAAAAGGGCTTGCCGTTGCTTCTCCGTTTGAAAAGTCCAGAAAACATAATGGCGGGAACAATACGCACCACCAGTTCGCTCCAGTGCCTTCTCCAAGTGTGATCAGGATTGCTTCATAATCTCCTGCAGGATAGATAAATTTTCCGTACATTTTTGTCGGGAAATCCACTCTGCCAAAATCTACATTATAAGACTGTACCATACCCTCCTCTGCCATTACCTCTTCCACGA